>JAILAB010000079.1 GCA_024681855.1 Elusimicrobiales bacterium | reverse complement strand
AGAAACTTTTTGACTTTATAAACAATTCCGAAACAGACAATATAATTAAGGCGGCAATAGCTCATTTATGGTTTGTGATTCTGCATCCTTTTGAAGACGGCAATGGCCGCATAGCCCGCGCACTGTCTGAAATGCTGCTTGCAAGAAGCGAACAATCCCAAACACGTTTTTATTCCATGTCGTCGCAGATTGCCAGGGAAAGAAAGGAATACTACAGCCAGCTTGAAATAACAGGCCGTGCAGAATTAGACATAACCTCATGGCTTGAATGGTTTATCAAGTGCCTGGGACGAGCCATAGACAATTCGGAAAAACTTCTTAAAAAAACCCTGGAAAAATCCTCTTTCTGGAGAGAATATCAGGGAAATGATTTAAACCACAGGCAGGAAAAAATAATCAATATGCTTTTTGACGGATTCACCGGCAATCTCACAAGCAGGAAATGGGGCAAATTATGCAAATGCTCGCATGACACAGCCACAAGAGACATCAACGCTCTTGTAAAAGCTGGAATCCTAATGCAGCATGGACAGGGCCGCAGCACGCATTATGTTCTTGCGTGGCATGAGAAATAATTTAACACTATTCCGTCGGAAATGGCAAATTTGCGTTCGCAGAATGAACGTAAATTCCTGATTTTGCGTACGAAAACGGCCGCAAAAACGGTCGCAAAAATTTACGGTTGTTTTTGCGAATGAGTTTGTATTATGGGTATTTTAAAACTTATATTTTCCGGTCTCTATTTTATCAGTGAAACCTAACTTAAAAAATTCTGGACGAACTTTGGATTAAGCACACTTTTATAAATTCCCTAAACGTTCTAGCGAACTGCTTAACTGGCACGGCAACGCCGGGGCCAGTAAGCCGCTCCCATTGTCAAGTATAACAGTAAGCCGCTCCCATTGTCAAGTATAACAGTAAGCCGCTCCCAGCTGATTGGTAAATTGGAAACGTTTTTTAAAACACCACCTAAACAATGCGGTTTACCCGCCCCGCACTGCGGGCTGGGTTTTGCTGTTCAGCAATCATCAGACTGAAAAACAGCGTGCATCCCCCACATGCACGCTGTTTTTGTACTGAACACGCAGAACCATCCACTCTCCGTTTTAATGTACAGACATTGGCACAGAACGATTAAATGCAATCTTAATCCGCGCAGGCCTTATCACACACCTGAATATAGTTTATTACAAACACTTTTAACGTATCACAAATTATATTTTTTATGAAATGTACAACGTTAACTGGCGTGTTTTCCCAACTTCCGAATAAATAATTTTTTATATGATTTTATAAAAAACTTTTAATTTTTGGATTTTTTTGTATAATTTATACAAAAAGTTAAGGATGATTTTATGATAGACAGGCCTTTGTATACAGACAGGCTCAAAGCCTGGAAAGACAAGCAGGTTATAAAAGCAATAACCGGGCTACGACGCTGCGGAAAGTCCTCACTGCTGCTTGTTTTCAGGGAATACTTGCTGAAAAAGGGAATTTCGGAAAACAGAATTATCCATATTAATTTTGAAAGCCTTGAATA
This sequence comes from Elusimicrobiales bacterium, assembly GCA_024681855.1. GTDB lineage: Bacteria > Elusimicrobiota > Elusimicrobia > Elusimicrobiales > UBA9959 > CACZRG01. The sequence continues at coordinate 5,021 of JAILAB010000079.1, read as the reverse complement.
CGACGGAATGGATTACAAGGCACTGAATGACTATGTTCTTTCAAAAGTCAAGGAAAACGGCAACAGGAAAACCTATATCTTTCTGGACGAAATACAGAAAATTGAGAACTGGGAAAAAACAGTGGCATCCCTGCTGCTTAATAAAAACCTGGATCTGTACATAACAGGCTCAAACGCATATATGCTGTCGTCGGATCTGGCCACATTCATATCCGGCAGATATGTTGAGATAAAAATGCTGCCGCTGTCCTTCATGGAATTTCTTTCATTCTATGATTTTGGGAATATTCCATTAGACAGGAAATTTCATAAATATATGGAATACGGAGGAATGCCATCGCTTAAAAACTGCGGATTTGACAAAATGCAGACGCAGGAAATGCTGGACGGAATATACAGCACCGTTCTCGTCAGAGATATTCTTCAAAGGGCAAATATGCGTAATTCCGCCACAGTACAGAAAATTCTCACATTCATGGCGGACAATATCGCCAGCCGCACCAGCATAAACAGAATAACAAATGCCCTTTACTCCGCAAAAAGCATAACTTCAAAAAACAATGCTGAAATTGAAAAGATAATAGGCATTTTTGAAAAGGCATTCATGTTCTATAAGGCCGAAAGATATGACATAAAAGGCAAGGAAATACTGCGTTCACTTGAAAAATACTACATAGCAGACACAGGACTGCGGAATTTCATTCTGGGACGAATATCTGATACAGGACGGCTGATTGAGAATATAGTTTATTTTGAACTTCGTCGACGTTTCCGGATGATATACACCGGCAAGACAGGAGAGCAGGAAATTGATTTTATTGCGGAAAACGGCGATGGCCCGGAATACTATCAGGTATGCGAGAGTCTGTCAGACGAAAAAACAAGACAGCGTGAGATTTCCGCTTTGCTTAAAATAAGGGATAGTTTTCCAAAAACAATACTTACGCTTGACAATATTCCGCCGCATACAACGCCGGAAGGCATAAGGATAATCAATCTTCCGGAATGGCTTATCAAAATTGGCAGTTAGCAGTGAGTAATGAGCAATTGATAAGGAAGGACTTTATAAATGTTTTCCTAATCATCTATCACCCTGATTATCCGGCTGTTGTATTTTTTGTCTATAACCTTATAATCCGGCATATATATGGCCATGATGGCCCTGAATTTCGGGCTGTGGTTCATATGCATTACATGCACAAGCTCATGCAAAACAACAAATTCCACAAAAATCAGTGGCCGGCACAAAAGATTAATGTTAAAACAGATGTCTTTGCCCCAGCTGCTGCACTGCCCCCAATAATTCAAAACATCTGTTATATGCCAGCTTTTGCATTTAAGGCCTGTATTTTTCTCCCATTTATGCAGAATTTCATTGATTTTGTCAGTAAAAAGCCTGTAAACCGCGGTCTTATATGCGGCTTTCCTGTCTTCAAAAGATGGTTCCGGGCATGACATTTCTGTTCCGGCGGGAAAATTGGCTGTTTTTATGTTTTTTCCCGTATGGCAGAAAGGCACATAAAGCAGAGCATTGCTGCCTGAAAGTTCAATTACTGACATATCCTGTCTGAACCGCTTTTTCAGAGCCTCCGGGGAAATGCCTGTGCCTGGGAACAACATGAAAATGTCATCGGGAACTGCCGTTTTTATTATCTGCAGGGAATATTCATTGCCCCATATACAAATAGTTTCGCCGTCCGTATATTGCTTTTTCTGTCTATACCTGTTTTCTGGCATATTATTCATAAGTATTGTTGTGTCTGAACATTTAAAACCGGCATATTTGAAAACAGGGCTTTTATTGCCGTTCTTTTCTTATTTCACTTCCTTTGTTCCAGGTTATTCTTCCTGATTTTGTGGTGTATGTGAGGTCTTTTATATTTACTGCGTAGGGCAATGTTTCCATAAATGTTTCAAACTGATTTATTATATCTGTAAGAACAGAAATTTTCTTCGTAAATGATTTGTGGCCCAGAGTTATTTCCAGCATTTTGCCGCATTTTGTCTTTATCAGCAGAACACTTCTTGTTTTTTCCTCACTGATAAACCATTCATGTTCTGTGCCGGACATTTTTTCTGCAACAATTGCGCATATTGACATTCTGGCGATTTCTGCAGCCTTCTTTTCTTTTTTCTGCTGAATTTCCAGTTCCTTAAGTTTTTCTTTCATAATCATGTAATGTTTTTCTATATCACCCCTTTCCTCATACAGTCTGCTTACAAATCTGATTATTCCCTCAGGATTATCGGCATAAGTTTTACATATGATTATGTAGAAGCCGCCATAAAGCCACTCAATACTATACGAACCCCGAAAAAAACAAATATCTATATTGCCAAAAGAATAATAATAAAAACAAATTACTTTTTTTACTTTTTCATTCCAGAATTCAATATGCTCTGCCAGTCCCTGTTTCAGTTTAAGTTTGTCATAAATATCTTTAAGCAGATTTTTTGAAACTGACTTATCAATAATTCCTGTCCGCAGATTATACTGACTTATGAACTGTTTTAGTTTATCTATTACATATAACCTGAACTCTTTATTTGGATTCATTCCTGCCTCCATTAAAATTTATTTTTTCACAAAAAATTTCCTAAATGGCTCACTGCTGGTTAAAAATATTCTTTCACTGTTTATGCAGACGGGATATATGTTATCCTGTTCCGCTTTATCTGCCTTATTTCATTGCGGTATTCGTCGTATTGTCTTTTGCCGCACATAACCCATAGCACATCTATCAACCGTTTTGTATTGAATACCGGCTTGGGGGCATGGCCATCGGTGAAACAGATAAGGCCGTCATATTCCGGATGTGTGCAGTAGTAATCTGCCACAGGCTGAAAATTTGTTCCGCCACGGCCCAGTATTTTAACTTCTGTCCTGGCCTTGTCTATGGATAAAGGCTTTCCGGTAATCTGACTGTCAAACTGTATTATGTCAAGTTTATGTATGCCGTATTTGAAAAAACGGTTTATTACGGAAAAGAATTTCTGCAGGCTGTTGTCGCTTACAGAACCGCTTACGTCCACAGCCACTATAAGATTGGCACTTGATTCCCGTCTGCTGCCCAGCTGCATAAAGCCAAAGCGGCGGCTGGGACGCATTCTTGTAAGCCGTCTCTTTCCGCTTAAAACAGATGTGCGGAAACCTCTAAGCATTTTGCGGTAATCCATGTTTATTTTCATACTGGCTTCTATTACGGCACGAAATGATCCTGACAATGTTCCCCAGCTGTCTGTTTCCTCAGCAATTTCTATAAGAGTATTTATTTCCGCCTGTATTTCCTCATCTTCTTCCCATAATGAGGAAATCTGTTCCGCTCCGGCTTCATCTGCTGAACCGATGTCATTTCCGCCAGCAGCCGCCTGATTTGCTTTTTCCGTACAGCATTCCCTGCCTGGTTTTTCTTTTCTTCCTAATACATATTCATAGTCATTCCCTGAATTGGAATTTTTCTTTTCAGTCTGCCGGTTTTCAAGAATATCTTTTATTCTTGCATAATATTCTTCAAAACAGAGGTTTGCAGGCAGATGTTTTATATCGTCAGGGCCGGGCAAATAAAGGGTATTTTTGTACACATCGTTTATTGTGGCATTGCTTGCAAATGTAAGCACAGCCCTGTCAGGTGAAGGCGGCTGACGCTGATACGGGTGTTTAAGCAGTATGCGGAACATCTCAATTTTAAGGTATTCTTCCAAATGCTCATTGCCTAATGCGGCTGCCCTTTCCTCACAGTATTCCACTCTTTTTCTGCCTGTGCGGAAAGGCACTACAAGTTTTCCATTTGACGGAGTAATTTCATGCGTGCATAAAACTGAAAAAAGAAGTGGCTCAAGCAAAAACCATTTTTCCGCTATTTTCTGTATTCTTTCTTTTACATTCATATTGATTTTATAAACGAGCTTATTTTTTGGAACAGCGTAAGACATTTTGTCATTACAAAAACTATCGCACCGGGATAATTCGTGTTTGAATAGCAGTTTGTGAAATGAGCCTGCGCCTCACGCATCTTTCTTTCCGCAAGATAGTCAAAATATGCCTCCAGATTTTCTGCCACCCTGGACGCCTCTTTTGCCTGATATTCCTTTGTTTCCAGAAAACGGAAAAGAGAATCGTTTATTGCGGCAAAATCCGTGGTTTTATATGAAGACATTCTGCTTTTTACAGTGTTAAAACTTCCCAGAAGTACTTCTTTTGCCGACAACAGCCTTTTTGCCGAAAAGAATTCAAAAAACTTTGATGCCGCACGCGCACCGACAATTCCGCCTATTATTTTTTTATGCACAGGTTTGGCTTCCTTAATATTATTCATAACGGAAGAAACCTTTTCCCATGCCCTGCGGTCCGGTATTTTTTCAAGCCCCTGGTCCTCCCTTTTAAATTCAGTTCCGTCCAGCATATCGGGATTTTCGGAAATGAATGATATTACTTTTTCGTCAATGCCGTTTTTCTGCGCCCACAAAAGCCACTCGTCAATTCCCGGGCAGAACCCGTAAATATTAAAACGGCTTACCAGTGCAGGGTCAAGATCTGTAAGCTGGTATTCCTCACCGTCATTAACTGCGGAAATTATGCGGCTGCCTTCCGGTAGTGATTTGCCTGCCAGTTTGCGGTTAAGTGCCAGATCCATGACTGTCTGCAGAATTTCAGGCCTTGCACGGTTAAGCTCATCGAGAAAAAGAACTATCGGCTTTCCGTCCGATGGCCACCAGTAAGGCAGCATGAACTCCGTTTTGCCGTTTTTCCTGTCAATGGCAGGCAGTCCTATTATGTCGCCGGGGTCGCTCATCTGGCCAAGAAAAAGTGTCTGCACTTTATGCCCTTTTGCGTGAAAATAATGTTTCAGAATCTCTGACTTGCCTATGCCGTGTCTGCCGGAAATCATAATGTTCTGTTCCGCAGGCGTTGCGTCAAGCACATCATAAAGCCCTTTAATGTCTATTTTTATTCCCATAAATTATCTCCGGAATCCGTATCAAAGAAACCTTTAAACAAGAATAATTTGTCCGCATATACA
>JAILAB010000038.1 GCA_024681855.1 Elusimicrobiales bacterium | reverse complement strand
CTCACTGCCCGGAAGGTTATGAAAACCTGGAACAGAAAAAGATTATGAAATTATAAAACCGAATCTATGGAAAAATCAGCTGACATGCGCGGGCTCGCTTTAGAGCGAGAAAAAATCATTGTCAAAACCAGTATCATAGGAATTACGGCCAATGCAGTGCTGGCATCATTCAAAATTGCAGCCGGCCTGCTGGCTAATTCCATCGCAGTTGTTTTGGATGGAATAAATAATTTCTCTGATGCTTTATCCTCTGTAATAACTATTATCGGGGCTAAACTGGCAGGCAGAAAGCCTGACAAAAAACACCCTTTAGGCCATGGAAGGATAGAATACATAAGTTCAATGCTGGTTTCTGCCATCGTCCTATATGCCGGCATAACCGCGCTAATTGAATCAGTAAAAAAGATTTTTCACCCGGAAGCAGTATCTTATTCTGCGCTTACGCTTACAGTGCTGGCTGTAGCGATTGTTGTTAAGCTTATTCTTGGGCATTATGTAAAAAAGAAAGGGGAACAGGTAAAATCAGGCGCGCTGACGGCCTCAGGCTCAGATGCCTCTTTTGATGCTGTTTTATCAGCTTCCGTGCTTGTGTCTGCGCTTATTTTCCTTAAGTGGAACTTTTCCCTGGAAGCCTATGTCGGCATAGCCATTTCAATAGCCATTATAAAGGCAGGCCTTGAAATGCTAAAAGAAACACTGGATGATATTTTAGGCCACCGGGCTGACCCTGAAATAGTAAATGCCATACGCAAAATAATTGCTGCGGAACCTCAGGTACACGGCGTTTACGATATTCTTATCAATAATTATGGGCCGGACAAAAATTATGCGTCCCTGCATGTGGAACTGGATGATACGCTTACGGTAGCACAGGTAGATACATTAACACGCAAAATAGAAACTAATGTGTTTCACAATACCGGTGTGATACTAACAGGCGTTGGCATATATGCGCGCAATACATCAGATGAAGAAGTTTCACAAATATTTAACAAAGTGCAAAAAATTGTAATGTCACACAACTGGGCCCTGCAGCTGCACGGATTTTATATAAACCTGGAAGAAAAAAAACTGCAGTTTGATGTAGTGCTTAGTTTTGAAACAGAACGTGACACAGCCATACAGAAACTTATCAGTGAAATACAAAAGGAATATCCTGAATTCAATATTCAGATTACTCCAGATGTAGACATAACGGATTAATCAGATTATTTTAAAAAAAATTATTTCACGGCATGCAAAAAACAGCATGGCAATCTAACACCTTAAAATAAAACTCCCTTTGCAGCAAGTATAAAACACCATGGCAAGCAAATAAAAAGCATTTTAAGGCTTATGCCAAATGCCTGTATAAGAATAGTTGTGTTTTACGGGCCGCACAAAAAAGCATGCCAGGCTGTGCAAAACTGAGTTTATTACGGTTTTTTCAGAGCCGAACGGTTAATTCTTTTATCTCCTTAACGCTTTTACTTCAAGTGATTTCAGAAATTTTAAACCAAAACGGCAATATGCTGTCATATTACTTTATTTTAATATCAATGAACGAAAATTGTTAAAATATAGCTTAAAAGGGAATAATATGTTTGAGCAGAATTTTAAGAGAATTGATAATGAAATCTGGAAAGATGCCGGGGTTTCCTCGGAAATTGACTATGTGGAGCAGACTTCCTGGCTTTTGTTCCTGAAATACCTGGAGGATCTGGAAAAAAACAAATCGCTGGAAGCACAGCTGAACGGAAAGGAGTATGTTCCCGTTGTTGACCCCAGGTACACATGGAGTGCCTGGGCATATCCACATACAAAAGACGGCAGTCTGGACATGAACAAAGCCCTTACCGGGGATGACCTGCGTAATTTCGTAAACAATGAACTTTTTCCATATCTGCGCGGGTTCAGGAAACGTGCGGACAATGCGGCTACGCTCGAATACAAAATCGGGGAGATTTTTACAGAACTCAATAACCGTATACAGAGCGGATATATACTGCGCCGCCTTATTGACATTATCAATGAAATGCGTTTTCAGACAGAGGAGGAAAGGCATGAGCTTTCTGCCCTGTACGAAGACAAAATTCAGAATATGGGCAATTCAGGCCGCAACGGAGGCGAATATTATACTCCACGTCCGCTAATACGCACGATTATCAGGGCCATTAAGCCCGTAATTGGCAACCGCATTTATGACGGTGCAGCCGGTTCTGCGGGATTCCTTGTGGAGGCATTTGATTACTTAAAGGAAAGCAGGGGCGACAAACTCTCCGTAAGGGATATGCAGACATTGCAGACAAAAACCCTTTTCGGCAAGGAGAAAAAGCCACTTCCATACCTGATTGGCACTATGAATATGATTCTGCACGGCGTGGAAGCACCAAATATTCTGCATACAAACACGCTTGCCGAAAACATAATGTCCATTCAGGAGAAGGACAGATACGATGTAATTATTGCAAATCCGCCGTTTGGAGCAAGCGAGGACATTTCCTCGGTGGAGCAGAATTTTCCTATACATTCCAGCGAGACTGCCTACCTGTTCATGCAGCATTTTATCAAGTCCCTGAAGGCCGGAGGAACGGCAGGCATAGTGATAAAGAACACCTTTCTTTCCAACGGTGATGCCACAGGCGTACGCAGGGAATTGTTATCCTCCTGCAATTTGTTTGCCGTTCTGGATTTGCCTGCAAAAGTGTTTACCGCAGGTGTAAAAACAGTAGTTTTATTTTTCAGGAAAGGCGAACCTACCAGAAAAATCTGGTACTATCAGTTAAATCTGGATAGGAATTTAGGCAAGACAAACCCTCTTAACGAGAATGATCTGGCAGACTTTCTGGCAAATTATCCACAGAAGACATTGACTGCCAGCTCGTGGATAGTGGATTTAAAAGACGTGGATCCGCAAACGCTTGACTTGTCGGTAAGAAACCCGAACAGGAAAGACGAGACCGTATACCGCGCCCCTGCTGAAATCCTGTCGGAAATGGAAGATTTGGACAATGAGGCTGCGGCACTTATGAAGGAACTGCGGAAATTAACAATTGGCAAAGAGAAATGAGCAATTGTGAAAATGGCAGTGGAAAATTATTTCAACATATATGGCAAAAAAAAATAAAAAAAAGGAAATATCCGTACGCAGTTCCGCAGCAGAATATCTTACATACATAAGTGCGGCAGGCGGCAGCAAAGACAGTATTGAACTGCGTTATGAAGACGAGAATATCTGGCTTACACAGAAAATGATGTCATTGCTTTACGGCGTGTCTGTGGCCACGATTAATCATCATATATCCAAAATTTACGATGACTGCGAATTACAGCAGAGTTCAACTATTAGAAATTTTCTAATAGTTCAAAAAGAAGGCAACAGGAACATAACCAGGGAAATTGCACATTACAGCCTTCAGATGATAATAGCCGTAGGGTTCAAGGTCAACAATGAAAAAGCCGTGCAGTTCCGCAAATGGGCAAATTCCATTGTAAAGGACTACACCATACAGGGCTGGGTAATGGACGAGGAACGTCTTAAAAACGGCGGCAGTATTCTTACAAAAGACTATTTTGAAAAACAGCTGCAGAAAATACGAGAGATAAGAATGTCAGAACGCCGCTTTTATCAGAAAATTACAGACATATACGCCACTGCTCTTGACTATGACCCTTCTGCGTCGTCCACCAAAAAGTTTTTTGCGGCAGTACAAAACAAACTGCATTATGGCATTCACGGACATACCGCCCCGGAACTTATTATGGAAAGGGCAGATGCCCAAAAGCCTCACATGGGGCTTACGTCATGGGAAGCATATCCGGAAGGCAAAATACAGAAATACGATGTTTCCATAGCGAAGAATTATCTGCAGGAAGAAGAACTCAGGCAGCTTGAAAGGCTTGTTTCGGCTTATTTGGACTATGCTGAACTTCAGGCTCAAAGGCATATCCCAATGACAATGCACGACTGGAAGGAAAGGCTTGACAGGTTTCTTGAATTTATGGATTATGGTGTTCTTAAAGACGCTGGCAGGGTTTCCGCTGAAATAGCCAGGCTTCATGCAGAAACAGAATTTGAAAAGTTCCGCATAATGCAGGACAGGGAATATATAAGCGATTTTGACAGGTTTATGATGAGACTTGAAGAAAGAACACGGGACAATCAGGAAAAAAACAAAAGCAATCAGTAGAAAATTATTTAGACAACAGGAAAACATATATGTCAAAAACATTGCCGGCTGGCTGGGAAGAGAAAACTTTAGGAGAGGTTAGTAAAATTGGAGCTGGAAACTCTGCTCCTCAAGATCAGTCCTGTTTTATAAACGGTTCATACAATTTTTTCCGTACTTCTGATATTGGAAAAGTTCATTTCGGCAAAATTGAACACTCTGAAGATTTATTAAATCAAAAAGGTTGTCAAGGATTACGTTTATTTAAAGCTGGAACTATTTTGATTCCCAAAAGCGGGGCTTCTACTTTTTTAAATCATAGAGTAAAAATGGAGAAAGATGGTTATGTGGTTAGCCACCTTGCCACTGTTGAAGCTAATAGCAACATTATAGATGCAGATTATCTGTTGTATTTCTTAGCAACCATAGATAGTAAAACATTAATTCAATCCCAAAGTTATCCATCGCTAAACTTGCCAATTATTTCATCTATCAAGGTATTTTTTCCTCCTTTGTCAGAGCAGAAGCGGATTGTGGAAAAGCTGGATAAAATCTTCGCCAATATTGACAAAGCCAAAGAAAACACAAAAAAGAACCTTCAAAATGCCAAAGAGGTGTTTAACTCCGCACTTATTGAAGCATTTATTATCCATAATGCCGTTGAATCTTACTTAAAAGATATTTGTATAAAAAAACAGAACAAAAACTGGAAAGATGAAAACGATAATGCTGTTTATTACTATATAGACCTTTCATCTGTAGACAGAAATACAAATTCCATAGGTGAAGTGCAAGAAATTAATAAGAGCAATGCTCCAAGCAGAGCACAGCAAATAATAAAAAAGGGAGATATTTTATTTGGAACTACAAGGCCAACCTTAAAAAGATTATGTATTGTGCCAAATGAATTTGACAATCATATTTGTAGCACTGGTTTTTGTGTATTGAGAGCTGATTTAAAAAAAGTCATTCCTGTTTTTCTTTTTTATGCTTTGTCCCATCCATCATTTTATGAATATATTGAGCCGTTGCAAAGGGGAGCAAGTTATCCTGCTGTGACAGATAAAGATGTTCTAAACTTTAAAATTACTCTTCCACCTATTGCGGAACAAAAAAATATTGTAGCCAAATTGGATGCCTTACGTTCCAAAACACAGGAACTGGAACAGATTTACACTAAAAAACTGGCAGACCTGGACGAACTGAAACAATCCATTCTGCAGCAGGCATTCTCCGGCAAACTGTAAGAAAAAATCTTGCTATTCCTAATTTTTATGTGTATACTATAAAATTAGGAATATGATAATAAAGCGAGACATATATTTAAACAGCCTCCTGGCAAAAAAACACAACGGTCTGATAAAAATCATCACAGGCCTGCGGCGTTGCGGCAAATCCTACCTGCTGTTCAAACTGTTTTACGATTGCCTTTTATCACAGGGCGTACCGGAAAACCATATAATAAAGGTGCCGCTTGACAGTCTGGAAAATATTGACTTGCGCGATAAAATGGCATTGTACCGCCATGTAAAAGACAGAATAACAGATTCCTCCCCTTATTATGTCTTTCTTGACGAAATACAGCTTGTCCCGGAATTTGAGGAAACACTAAATTCCCTGCTGCATATAAGCAATGCGGATATTTATGTGACAGGCAGCAATTCACGCTTTCTTGTAAAAGATGTAATAACGGAATTCAGGGGCAGGGGGCAGGAAATAAGGGTTTTTCCGCTTTCCTTTGAAGAATATTACCAGACCAGGAATGACGGATTCCGTAATGCCTGGGCAGATTATTGCACTTATGGAGGACTGCCGCTTACAGCCGCAATGAAAAGCCATAAGGAAAAGGCAGATTATCTTTCCGCACTTTTCAGCAAGACATATTTCACCGATGTTATAGACCGGCACAAGATAAAAAACAAAAAGGAATTTGCTGCCCTTACAGATGTGCTTGCATCAGGAATAGGTGCTCTTTCAAATCCGCTTAAAATTGAAAAAAACTTTAAAAGCAGGGAAAAATCCTCAATAACAAACAAGACTGTCTCTGCTTACATAGAATATCTTGAAGAAGCCTTTTTGATAAGCACTGCCCAGCGTTTTGACATAAAAGGCCGCAAATACATAGGTGCGAGTAAAAAATATTATTTCACGGATATGGGATTAAGAAATTCCCGCCTTAATTTCCGTCAGATTGAAGAAAATCACATAATGGAAAATGTAATTTATAATGAACTGCTGATAAGGGGGTACAGTACGGACATAGGCATTTTAAATGTACAGTCCGGCGGTGCGGACAGACATTTGCGGCAGCTTGAATGTGATTTTACAGCCAGCAGTGGCAGCAGACGCATTTACATACAGTCCGCTCTCAGCATTTCATCGCCGGAAAAGCTGCGGCAGGAGAAACAGTCCCTTTTGAAAATTCCTGATTCATTCCAGAAAATAATAATACAAAAGGACGAAACAGTCCCTCATTATGATGATGACGGAATTTACATAATAGGCCTTGAAGATTTTCTGCTTAACAAGGTAAACATATAAGAAATAACTGCCTTTGTCCCCACTTGTGGGAAAACAAGCAGCAGGCATTCTCCGGCAAACTGTAAGAAAAAACCTTGCTATTCCTAATTTTTTAGCATATACATAAAATTTAGGAATACAGGATGATTTTTATAGTGCTGAGCAGAAGAAAATAATATAATATCTATATGTCATAGGAAATACAAGGGATTGCAGGGCTGAAAAAATGACACCGCATAATTACCGGCAAAGCGAAGCCGACACAAGAGCAGAACTTATTGACCCAAAACTGCGCGAGGCAGGCTGGGTGCGTTCTGATACGGTTAATGTACGCAGGGAATATCCTATAAGCATAGGCCGCATTCTGGATGGGAATATACGTTCTTCCAAATTAAGTGCCGATTATGCACTTATTTATAAAAACCAGATTGTTGGCATTGTGGAAGCAAAAAAATCATCCCTTGATTATAGCGAAGGTGTCGCACAGGCCAAGGAATATGCCAGACTCCTGAAAGTACGGTTTACATACTCCACAAACGGCCATAACATTTACCAGATAGATACCGGCACAGGCGAAGAAAAGGAAGTCCCGGCATTCCCGTCCCCGGAAACACTGTGGAACATGACTTATACGCAGAAAAACGTCCTTTGGGATCTGCTTTCCGCCATACCTAATGAGACTGCCGGACGCTTTGAGCCGCGATACTATCAGAATAATGCCATAAATGCGGTTATAAAGGCCATGGCACAGGGGCATAAGCGTATTCTGCTTACACTTGCAACAGGTACAGGCAAAACCTGCATCGCATTTCAGATTATATGGAAGCTGTTTCAGGTCAAATGGAATTTATGCGGAACAGGCTCACGGGCTCCACGTGTGCTTTTCCTTGCGGACCGGAATATTCTGGCCAATCAGGCATTCAATTCATTCGGGGCATTTCCGCAGGATGCCCTTTGCCGCATAAAGCCAGGCGATATACGCAGGGAAGGCAAGGTTCCTACGGCGGAAAACATATTCTTTACGATTTTCCAGACATTTATGTCCGGCCCGGAAAATACGCCATACTTCGGGCAATATCCTAAAGATTTTTTTGATTTTATCGTCATTGACGAGTGCCATAGAGGTGGGGCAAAGGACGAAAGCCAATGGCGTGGCATTCTGGAATATTTCAGTTCTGCCGTACAGCTGGGGCTGACTGCAACGCCAAAACGCAGGGACAATGTGGATACTTATGCCTACTTCGGCGAGCCTGTGTATTCATATTCGCTCAGGGAAGCCATTAATGACGGATT
>JAILAB010000031.1 GCA_024681855.1 Elusimicrobiales bacterium | reverse complement strand
GAAAACTTAAAATCAAGCCCGGCATTCACATCCACTACCAAGCCTTTATCTCCATCATTGGCCAGATCTTTAAGCAGCGCAATGGTTTTAACAAAAGCAGCCATATCATCAGCATTCACTTTGCCGCCGTCTTTCTGCAGGTCACTTATTCTTTCAAATTTTTTGGACATATCAGCTATTTTGCTGGCATTTTCTGCTATTGAGCCGGTAGCTTCAGCAGTAATTCCTATTGGAAGCTGAAAACCCGAATAATTGTCATCATCATGCTTAACAAGGCCGCCGGGATTCCAATACTGGGCTATAGGGCCTTCTGCCACAGCCACGAAAGCGCCGCCCATGCCCATGGGACGAGTGCCCATAATTTGCCACTGTGCAGCATGAGCAGACGATGCAAAAACAATTACTGTCGCAAACATGAGAATAAATTTTTTAAGCATATGGTTCTCTCCTCTTCAGCAGTTCAATTTTTCCTTATTATACAAAATCATAAAGTTATTCTTTTAAGAATTTCAATTCCTTTGCGGGAAGTAAGGTCAAAATGCAAAGGAGTAATGGAAATATATCCAGCTGCCAATGCGAAAATGTCGCTATCCGCATTTCCGTCATTTACAGCAGCATATTGTCCCTCAAGCCAATAATGGCTGCGGCCATAAATATCATTGCGGCTGGCATACCACTCATTATAGCGCAACATGCTCTGTTCCGATATTTTAAAGCCTTTTATCTTTTCAGCCGGCAAAGCCGGAACATTTATATTTGCCACAATGCCTTTTGGCAATGGATTTCTGAGAAGATATTTCGCAAATTTTACGGAAAAATCGGCAGCAGGGCCAAAATCAGGATTGGAAAAAGCATCTAAAGAAATGGCAAAGGCCTGCAAACCGGCCATTGCCGCTTCTGCTGCTGCAGCAACCGTGCCGGAATAAATAGCATTAAGGCCAGCATTATTGCCTAAATTTATGCCCGAAGCAACCAAATCCGGCGGATTAGCTTTCATTAAAGAAGCTACCGCAATCTTTCCGCAATCAGCCGGGCTTCCGGAAACAGCATAAGCCTTGATTCCATCAGAAAAAGGAACTTCCCTTACGCGAATGGAATCAGTTATTGTAAGCAGATGACTTACTGCGCTCTTCTGCGAATCAGGCGCAACCACAGTTACTTTCCCTATGCCGCTTAAAGCCTCTGCAAGGGCGTGAATGCCTTTTGCGAAGTATCCGTCATCATTTACAACAAGTATCCTTATTTTATCTTTCATTTTTTTATCAGCTGTTTTTTTTCTTTACGCAGTTTTTCAAGCCATATCCGGCCCTGCATATAATCAGGATTCAGGGCAAGCTCAGCCAGCATTTCTTCTTCCGCCCTGATATAGTCCCCTCTCTTATATGCTATAGAGGCTAAGCTGGCATGAATCTGAGGCTGGTCAGGCTTAAGCTCAAGCGCTTTTCTATAATAATAATCCGCTGCGCCATAAATAAGTCTTTTATGCTCAAACATTCCGGCACGCACAAAATTGGAAAATTCCATTGGAGAATCCTGAACAGCCCTCGCCCAAAAAGAGCAGCGGTCCTTATAAAAACTGCTATGGCAAAAAGAAATTGCAGCTAAAAACAGAACTGCGGCTGACATAAGAACAAATAATGATTTTCTTCTTTTAGAAAAGGATTCAAAAAAAGGCAAGAACGAGAGCATTAGGCCAGCCATTGGCACATAAAGACGGTGTTCAAAGAAAAGCTGGCCTGACACTATGCCGTTTCCGGCAGCAAGAGTAGGAATGAAAAAAAGAAAGAACCATGCCAAGCCAAAGTAAACTGTATTTTCCGCAATACCGTTTAACTCAGCAGACTCATTGCCTCCAATAGCTAATACGCATTTGCTGACGCAAGGAAAATTATTCCATAAACCAGTTTTTTTAACAATTATTGGCAACAGCAGTAAAACAAAAAAAACTATGGCTGCAGAACTATAAAGCAAATAATGGCCTAAAAGCTTATAAGGAGAAAAAAGAACAGGGAAAATAGGCAGAACAGCTCTGCCGGCTAATGCTGGCAAAAATGCCATATTCTTTAATGTGGCGGCAAAATTTAATGATGTTTCGCCTAAATAAGCCAAGGAGCGCAATCCTGCCCATGCTAGAATAGGCAATATAGATACAAAAAGAAAAAAACTCTTATCAGCTTTGGAATCTTTTCTATTAAGAAACAGCCATAAAAAACAGAGCGGAGGCAATGCAATAGCAGATTCTTTAACAAATAATGCCGCAGACAGCATAATTCCATACAATACCGCATGATTTAATCTTCCATGCATACGGAACTCATCCAAAAATATAAATGCGGGGAATACGAATAATGCCAGCAGAAGATCATTGCGTCCTGGAATCCATGAAACTGCGGCTGATGATGCCGGATGCGCGGCAAAAAGCAGTGAAAGCATAAGCGCGCTGCTTTTGCAAATTGAAAAACGGCAAAGAAATAAAAAGAAAAGACAGCTTGAGCAGGCATGCAGCAAAACATTGAACAGATGGCTAAAAAAAAAGCTGTCTCCGTTAAGGGCCACATCTGCCATGAAAGAAATATTAAGAAGGGGTCTATACAAGCCTATCGGGTTCGTTATGAAAGCATCAGTAAGGAAACAAGCCGGAAGATTCTTAAGCTCAGACAGAAAAGGCTTTGCCTCTATGAGCAAAAAATAATCATCCAGCCAGCTCAAGTCATAGCTTAATGTTTGCGAATAAAGCAAAATGCAGAAAGACATTATTATAAAAAGACACAGTCTCTTTCCGCTTTGCAGCATATTATGCAAACACTTTGCTTCAGTAAAGCTGCTCATTACATCTCAATAATGAGCATAATCAGCAGGGCAAGAAAAACCAGGCAAAGGGCAGCCTTTGTAAGCCCCAGGTATTTCTTAAGGAAAGCATTGAAGCCTTTGGCCTCATATCCCGCAATAGTCAGAGCCAGTACCGCTACAAGAGGCACAATGAACATCAGATTGTAAATAAGCAGATATTCCATTGCCCGCCAGAAATAGCCGCTGCCGGTATCTTTAAGTATAAGGGCTATCGTGGGAAGATATACCTGCCCGGTGCACACTGCTTCCACAAGAGAGATTATTATGCCGGAAACAAATGCTGCGCAGGTAAGCCTGAACAGGCTCTTTTCCTTGTCCCGCATGAAAAAACGCGTTACCTTGTGTATTCTTTCCTTGTTTTTCTTGGAAAGCTGAAGAAGAACCCTGTCAGCATTCTTAGTCTTCTGATATATTATGAAATCATACAGCGTAAGAAGGAAGAAAACCGCACAAAGGGCAATAGTAAGATACTTAAAGGCCAGCATTACAGCCTGAAAGCCTTGAAAAGCGTAAAGGAAACGGAACAGTCCAAGGCCTAAAAGCAGATAAGTAAGAAATACTGCAAAGCAGTAAGCACCGCCTACGGCTATTATCTCGCGGCGGTCATATTTATAAACAGCGAGGAATGACACAAAGAAAATTATTACGGCAAAAGCACATGGATTTATGCCATCCGCGAGTCCGGCGCTTATTATTGCCCATAATGTTATCTCGCTGAATTTTGAGCGGTAAAATTCCTTTTTTGAATCATTGCTTAAAGAAGCTGCAGCTGTTCCCCCGGCTAAAGATGAATCCGCTTCAGAATCACTCAGATTAAATTTTGAACCATTAATGCCATCCGGGGATTCCTGAACTTCGGCTTCAGGCTTACCCGAGGAAGATTTAACTGTTTCAGCAGGCGGCTCTATAGAAGCCGGAACTGTTGTGTCAGGATTTATGTTAGGCACATCTTCCGGCTGTTGAGAGAATTTCATAAAATCGGGCAGATTCTTATAAGCAGAAACCTTTTTTATTGCCCCCATCTTTGTTTCTTCGCCATTTGAAATAGCTTTCGCCACAGCTTTATCAGCATTGCCGCCAATGTCATCAGGATAACCTATAAGAAAAGAGTCTCCCACAAACATCGCTGGAACGCCTTCATCTTTTTTGCCGTAAAGCTTTGCTGTTTCAGCATAAGCTATGCTGCCGTCAGGCGTAGTTGTATCAAAATCATGTAAGACAATATTATCTTTGTTCTTATCAATAAATCTCTGCAGAAATTCCTTTTTTAGCCGCTGACAATGGCCACAGTAAGGAGAAGTAAATAAAAGCACATCAACTTTCTTCGTTTTAGCTGCAGGCATGCCAGCAGACTGTGCCAAGGCAGGAAAAAAACAAAATAATGATAGAAAACCTGCGAAGAAAAAAGATAAAATTCTTTTCAACATATAATGCTCCTAATATAAATTATACTTTTTTATAATAATAAAATATAGTTTAATTAAATGGCATATAGAAGCATTGAAAAAATAAAATCATAGAAGAGGACACAAAAAAAGACGCTCTTTCTTCAAGAGCGTCTTTTGATTTTTTTGTTTTCTTAAACAACTCAGTCAGCGTTAATCTTTTCGGTTTTCCCTTTGTTCACATATCTGTCAGTTGAGACATTGCCTATGCGCTGGAATCCCCACTTTACAAAAAACTTCTTATTAGCTCTTGTCTCCGGCTCATCGGAATCAATAGATTTCTCACCGCCAAACTCATCACGGCTGAAACGGATCTCATAATCATTGGCTGTATCAAACTCATAGGTTCTCTCACCAAGTTTTTTGTCAACAAGGAATTTGTCTTTGTAAAGTTCCACCCTTATGCGAACTCTTTCGCCCTGATATTCGAACGGCCATCTGTCTCCAAGACGCAAGGTAAAATAACCGCTGTCATGCCGGAATGACATCACATTAATGCCGTTTTCATCCGGGTCTGAAGGATTGCGGTATAAAGGCTTCAAGTCAAAAGTTTCTATGGAATTAATCTGATAAAATGAAGGGTTCAGCACATTATATACATAAGGAGTGCGCTTTGAAGACATCCATACCCTTTCCTGTTCCGCGCAAACAGTAAATTCCTCAGTTTCCCAAGGATATAGATTGCGCTGTCCGATATTGAGGCGAACCCTATGATTAAATATCCTTCCCGGACGTTCGCGGCATACTAGCTGCTGGCCTTTTGTGTCCTGCATTTCCACAGCAGCAGATTTGTGATGTCCTGGTTTGGGACCGTGACCAGGCTGTGGGCCATGTCCTGGATGAGGTCCGTGACCGGGCTGAGGACCGTGACCGGGCTGATTGCCATGTCCCGGCTGAGGGCCTGTGCCAGGATGATGTCCGTGGCCTGGATGCGGAGGCTGAGGATCTGGCACATATACATAATGGCATTCGTTTATGTACTCGCGGCTTTCTATATTTACTGCATTCGTAGTGATTGAGGAATAGCTTGGCGCCACCCGGAAAGTATGACATCCTGTAGTATAACGGGAAGTCACATAACCGTGAGGCATCGGAGGAGGAGGAATTCTAGACTCCATGTTTTCCCTATAAAGCTCAAAATTAAATCCGCGGTCAAAATCTATGGTATCTCCAGCAAAAGACGGGGATACAAGGGACAGCAAAGCAAGAATTGAAAAAATTTTCTTCATAGCATCTCCTTATTATAATCTTACGCTACATACTATAGAATAGCAAATTTACCAAAAAAGTCAAATTTATATATAATTATATACGAGCTAAAAAAACAAAATATTGCATATACCTGACATAATCGCATTAAAATAAATAAAAAAATGCGGCAATGATTCAGCAGAAAAAGCAATTTTAACAGGAAACACAATGAACATAAAATTATACCCGGCATTGCTTGCTGCAATTCTATGCCTAGGCTGCGCTAAAACAAGCCAGAACAGCTTTTACAATGTAGAGAAATTTGCTGACCTGCAAATTTTAAGATACAAGGTTCCAGGTTTTGAGGAACTTTCCTTAAAACAAAAAACCTTAGTCTACTATCTTACGCAAGCCGCGCTAGAAGGACGCGACATTCTTTTTGACCAAAATGGCAAATATAACCTGACAATACGCAAAACGCTTGAAGCCGTATATGTAAATTATAAGGGCGATAAAAGCTCAAAGGATTTTCAAGAATTAGAAACATATCTCAAGCGCGTCTGGTTTTCAAGCGGCATACATCATCACTATGCGGAAGACAAATTCAGGCCAGGATTTAGCGAAGTCTTTTTCAGAGAAGCAGTAAAAGAAACAGCCGCAGAATTGTTGCCGTTAAAAGAAGGTCAGAATCATGAACAGCTTCTTGAAGAAATCGTTCCAGCAATGTTTAACCCAAACATAATGGCTAAGAAAGTAAACAAGAAAGACGGGGAAGATCTGCTGCTGACCTCATCCATGAATTATTACGACGGAGTAAATCAGGCTGAAGCGGAAGCTTTTTATAATAAAATGCGAAAAAAAGATGAAAAGCATCCCATATCTTATGGGCTTAACAGCAGGCTTGTAAAAAGAAACGGCAAACTTATAGAGGAAGTTTATAAGGAAGGAGGAAAATATTCAGCTGCGATAGAAAAAATAATAGGCTGGCTGGAAAAAGCAGAAAAAACAGCTGAAAATGAAGCGCAGAAAAAAACAATAGCGAAACTTATAGAATTCTATAAAACAGGAGATCTTCATGTTTTTGATGAATATTCAATTCTATGGGTAAAAGACCTTGATTCCAGAATTGACTTCGTAAACGGATTCACAGAGGTTTATGGCGATCCTCTAGGAATAAAAGCCAGCTGGGAAAGCCTTGTTAATTTCAAAGACTTAGAAGCTACAAAACGCACGGAAACAATCAGCGCTAATGCAGACTGGTTTGAGCAGAACTCTCCTACGGACAAAATTTTTAAAAAAGAAAAAGCAAAAGGCGTTTCCGCAAAAGTCATAACTGCCGCAATATTGGCAGGAGATTTATATCCTTCAACGGCTATAGGCATAAATCTGCCAAACGCCAACTGGATACGAAAGGAACATGGCTCAAAATCAGTGACTATAGGGAATATAACAGATGCCTATAACAAAGCTGCGCATGGCAATGGCTTCAATGAAGAATTCGTAATAGGAAAAACAGAACTTAATCTTATTGATAAATACGGAGACCTTACTGAAAACCTGCATACGGATCTTCATGAGTGTTTAGGGCATGCTTCCGGGAAACTGATGCCCGGAGTGCATGAAAAGGCGTTAAAGGCATACAGTTCATCAATAGAGGAAGCCCGCGCAGATCTCTTCGGGCTTTATTTCATAGCTGATCCGAAAATGATTGAGCTGGGCTTATTGCCTTCGCCGGAAGCATACAAGGCACAATACTACACTTATATGATGAACGGGCTGCTCACTCAGCTTGTAAGAATAGAGCCGGGGAACAATATAGAAGAAGCTCACATGCTTAACCGCCAGCTGATAGCAAAATATGTTCTTGACAAGGCTCAGCCATCAAAAGCAGTAGAACTTGTAAAGAAAAACGGCAAGACCTTCGTGCAGATCAATGATTATCAGAAACTGCGAGAACTATTTGGAGAGCTGCTGAAAGAAATACAGCGGGTTAAATCTACAGGAGACTATGAAACGGCCAGAAATCTGATAGAAAAATATGCCGTGAAAGTAGATTCTGAAATACACAAAGAAATACTGGAAAGGAACAAGAAGCTTAACATAGCTCCATACAAAGGCTTCGTAAATCCTGTTTATGAACCTGTATATGATGCCCAAGGAAACATAACAGACATAAAAATATCCTATGATGAAGGATATGCGGAGCAGATGCTGCGCTATGGCAGGGAATACGGCAATCTCTAACCATAAGTAAACAAAAAGACAAATTAAAAAGGACGGATATACCGTCCTTTTTAATTTATTCTGAAAAAACTTTTATAATCTAGCTTTTTTCCGTTGCCAAGATTATGCGTGATTCCGCGTTATTTTTTATTATCTTCCTTTTCTTTCTTTAAACTTTCCTGTTTTGCTCCGAGACGCTTTAAGGCTTCATCAGCAGCCACAAGGCCTGTTTTAGCCGCCAGCCGGTAATAAGAAACAGCCTTATTCTTATCGGCAGGAACGCCTTCCCCCCTCTCATGCTGCATTCCCGCATTATAAATGGCCAGAGGGTGTCCCTGATTTCCCGCTTTTTCATACCAGTAAAGAGATTTTTTATAATCCTTCGCCAAATCCTTGCCGGAATAATACCAGCCTGCAAGTTCAAATTGAGCAGAAACAAGCCCTTTCTCCGCAGCCCGCTTTTTCCATTCCGCTGCCTTAGCTGAATTCTTTTTTGTACCCTCCCCTTTCATATACATATCAGCCATAAGATTTTGCGCAAGGACATCTCCTTTTGATGCAGCCTGAGCAGCCCATTCAAAAGCTCTGGCAAGGTTTTTCTGTTTCACACCCTCGCCGCTATAATAGGCGAAAGCTAAGTTTCGTTTAGCCGGTATATTGCCCTTTGCGGCTGCCTTAATAAACATATCAACTGCTTTTGACGAATCTTTCTGCACTCCTTCGCCTTTGTCATACATTTCGCCCAAATACTCCTCAGATTCGGCATCGCCATCTTTTGCCGCACTCTCAAAAAGCTCAAAAGCTATTTGTGAATTTTTATTCACGCCAGTGCCTTCTGCGAACATAAGGGCTAAAGTACGTTTGGCCTGTATTATCCCTCCCGTTGCGGCATAAGCCATAGCTTCAGCCCCATAAGTAAGGTTCTGTTCAACTCCATCCCCGTTAATGTACATAAGCGCTACATTATATCTGGCAGCAAGGCTGCCCTGCTCAGCCGATTTCTGATACCACTCAAAAGCCTTTGCCATATTTCTTGGCGCACATCTGCCAAGTTCATACATCCTGGCTATTGTTTCAGAGGCGAGATAATACTTTTTACCATCCAGCTTTTCAAGAAGGGACATAGCCTCTTTGCACTTACCGTTATTTATCAGTTCTCCGGCAGGCAGATATTTTTCCCTACATCCCTTGCATTCCCTGCTTTCAGGCTGTTTCTTCTCACCGTGAAGAATGCTTATTACTTTAGAATCATCATATTTAGCAATATTTTCAGTTCCGGACTTATCAGATTTGCCGCATGACACAAGCATAAAAAAAACGGCAGGCAATGCCATTTTCCTAAAAAAACCAGCATTTAAAAACATATATTCTCCTATGAAGACCGTAATGAAACAGCTAGAAATAATTATAGCATTATTGCATTCCGCCAGCTGCGAAGGCAAGAGAAGGAATTATTTTTTTATTCCATTAATTTTTTTAGCCGCTTCAGAAGCCTTAGACATATATAAGGCTTTTCTCACATAAACCCTATTTGAAAAAGCCATAACGCAGGATTCTATAATTTCTGAAAGCACAGTAGGCGGGCGATGTTTTTTGTTTCTATCCTGCGGGCTTATACCATTAAATGAAGAATTAAGAGCATCTTCTAATGCAATGCAGAAAAAATTATAGGCTATGCTTATCTTAGGATATTTTGCCAGCTGCATCTGTATTACCTGAGTTATTTCCTCAATAGTTATTATCTGCTTCAAAATACCTATCACTATAAGGTGTATTATATGGCTCCTGTCATATTTCTTATCCTGCGGAGGCATTATTACCTTTTTTTGCACATAATTGTTGATCATCGCCTTGGTTATTATTTTCTCTTCACCTGGCACAGTGAAAGGCTCAAGGGCAGAATCAACTATATTAAGAAGCTGGGACATATATATAGGAAAAGGAATAAGCTCGCTATATCTGGGAAGATGAAATTCAAATTTTGCATTTCGCCGGCGAAGCGAATCCAGATAAGCATCAGCTTTACGGCTGCTTTCCGCTCCTTCAGCTGAGAGTTCATATTCCATTTTCTTAAAATCCATAATTTTTCCCTGAGCGCTTTTATAAGCTCGTTAACATCTATTTTACAAAATTATATGACATATTGCGAAAAAAAGCATATGATTCATATCAAAACAGTTCCGGATTCTTTAGTTTTTTTTATTACAACTTGACCTATTTTTCAATATTACCTATAATTTTTTTAGAGTTGACATGGCCGCATGGCCTGAAAATTTAGCTGAAAATCTAAATTATGGAATAGATTTATGAGAAAAAAGATAAGCGAACAGATAGACGACAAAACCGCAATGAACCGTGTTTTTTACGAGCGAAGGAATCTTGAAAGCCTTTTCAAAGCATATCCATCTCTTCCCGCATATATAAAAAAGTGCATGAGCACTTTTCCAGACCTGCCGGCCATAACTGATCCGCACAATGGCATAGAGCTTACATACGGAGAACTGGAAGCCGGAATGGCAGAAACAGCTAGCGGCCTTCAGGCATTAGGCGTAAAAAAAGGCGACTTTGTAGCCATATTCAGCGAAAACTGCGGGCTGTGGTGCATGGCAGACCAGGGCATAATGAGGGCAGGCGGCATAACAACTCCTCGCGGAACGGCAGCCCCTGCTACTGAATTGCAATACATACTTGAGCACAGCGAAGCAAAATACCTTATATTACAGAATGAAGCAATACTTGACAAAATTTTTAACATTTTAGAGACACATCCCCTTACAGCCATAATAATGCTTCACCAGAAGGGAGAAAGGGCAAAAAAAGGCCTTAAAACACCAACATACACTTTGGAAGAGCTGCGCGAAATAGGAAGAAAACATAAATTCATTGAGCCTGACCTCTGCATGGACGACATAAGCACAATGCTTTATACCAGCGGAACAACTGGCAATCCAAAAGGCGTTCTGCTTACGCACATGAATGTATGCTCACAGTTCCCCAGCGTAGACGAACAGTTCCAGGCTAAACCTGGCGAAAAGACTTTGCAAATTCTTCCTATATGGCATTCTTATGAGAGAACAGCGCAAACTTATAACCTTTTAAAATGCTGCCATCTGCATTTCACCACAATACCCTCATTAGGGAAAGACCTGCTCAGCGTAAGGCCGGCCACACTGATGAGCGTGCCTAAAATATGGGATACAATAGAGCAAAGGCTTATAGCCACTCTAAAAAAGAAATCTGCCATAGCTTATGGCCTGTTTATTTTTGCCACAACGATAAGCAAACAGTATGTATATCACAGAATTTACTCCCATAGAACCATTCCCGGAGGATTCGCATTATGGAAAGGAATAAAGAAATGCGCGCATAAAGCCGTACAGTGCCTGCTTGCTCCAGGGCATTTCTTCTTCCTTAAAACACTTTATCCTAAAATAAAAACGGCAGCCGGCTTGAATTTCAGAGGCTCAATAAGCGGCGGGGGATCCCTGCCAATGCACACACAGCTTTTTTATGAAGGTATGGGCGTAACTCTTTTGGAAGGCTATGGCATGACAGAATCAGCCCCAGTGCTCACGCTGCGCTTTATAGAAGAAGAAAACTATCTCGGTTCAACTGGCAAACCCATCAAGGGCACAGAAATAAAAATAGTAGACCCGAAGACAAGGGAAAAGCTTCCACGCTTTAAGAAAGGCCTTATCATGGCCCGAGGGCCGCAGGTAATGAAAGGTTATTACAAAGATGAAGCAGAAACGCAGAAAATGCTGGACAAGGATGGCTGGCTGAACACTGGAGATCTCGGCTGGCTCACAGACACTAATCACCTTGTAATAGTAGGCCGGGAAAAAGACACAATAGTTCTTTCAAACGGCGAGAACATTGAACCCTTGCCCATTGAAGACGCATTGCTGGAAAGCCCCATGATTTCACAGATAGTGCTTGTTGGCCAGGACGAAGACAATCTTGGAGCGCTCATAGTGCCTTCAGAAGAAGCGCTTAAGGCTGCGAACACGGAGCCTGATAAGCTAACAGTCCGCATACGCACATTGCAGAACAAAGAGCTGCGCGATCTGATAAAAAAAGAAATTCAGACACATATCAAAAATAAGGGCAACTTAAAATCCTTTGAATACATTCATCAGTTCGCAGTGCTTAAAGATAAGTTTACGCTAGACAATGGCACAATGAGCGCCAGCGGCAAAATAAAGCGCAAAAAAGTAATAGAGCAGAATAAAGACATCATTAAGGAAATGTACAAGAAAAAATAATCATTGACCATATCGCAAAATCGGCGATGATTGCACAGGCGGGAAATATATCCCGCCTGTTTTTTTAGATTAATGGTCAAAATGTTTGGTATATACTACGAAAAAAATGGTTAAAAAATTACTGTTTTATGGCAATAGGAACAAAATCAGTAAGGGGATTTTAATCTGAAAAGCTGGGGTAGGTGAAGGGGTTCGAACCCTCGGCCTTCCGGGTCACAGCCGGACGCTCTAACCGCTGAGCTACACCTACCATCGGCTATCTTAAATTATAACTGTTTTCTTAGCATTATTGCAAGGAAAAAGCTTTTTGACGCTTTACCGCAAATGAAAATCAGGGAATAATTAGATAAACTAAGATAAATCAATAAGATTCCACTTGCCAGCATATTGTTCAATGAGCTTAGCGCGAATCCCGGCATTTTCCGGAGCCGAAATGCCAGGATCTATTGAAAGCAGTTCATCTTTATCTGAAATCGCCTGTCTAAGGATTTCGCCGTCGCGGGAAAGATCCGCAAGCTTAAAGCCCATATCCCCATGCTGTTCTTCAGTAAATATATCCCCCGCTCCGCGCAAATATATGTCTTTTTGGCTAAGCTCAAAACCGCTTGGGCAATTAACAAGCGCAGCAAGCCTCTCTGATGATTCCGCTGTGCGGCTGCCGCATACCAGCAGGCACTTGGACTGTTTATTTCCTCTGCCGACGCGGCCGCGCAGCTGGTGCAGGGCAGCTAAGCCAAAACGTTCAGCATTATTGATAATCATCAGCGAAGCTTCAGGGACATCCAGGCCTACTTCAACAACCTGCGTGGCTACCAAAACCTGTGTGTCTCCCGCAGCAAAATTTTCCATAGCCTTTTTTTTCTCCCCGCTTTTCATGCGTCCATGGAGAAGATCTATTTTTAAATGAGGAAAAAACTTTTTTATTTTCTCAAACTCTGTCTTAACCGCTTTCAGTCCTGCCTGTACGCTATCTTCAATTGCAGGATAAACAATATAAACTTTATTGCCCGCTGCCGTTTCTCTGGCTACAGCATCAAAAGCAGTCTGCTCATCAGTTTCAAGCGTTTTTACAGGCTTCCTTCCCGCAGGGAGTTCCTTTATTGTGGAAAGGTCCAAATCACCATACATTGACAAAAAAAGGCTTCGGGGAATAGGAGTTGCCGTCATCACAAGCATATCGGCAAGATCTCCCTTATTGCGCATAGCAGCGCGCTGCCTTACTCCAAAACGGTGCTGTTCATCTACAACTGCCAGCCTAAAATTTTTAAATTTAACTCCGCTGCTTAAAATTGCATGAGTGCCTATGATTATATCTGTCTCTCCGGAAGCGAGGCCCTCTAATATTTTTTTTCTTTTTGCCGCAGGCGTACTTCCAGTAAGAAGCTCAAAACGCACTTTTAGCCCTTTAAGGAACTTCTCAAAAGCAAAGAAATGCTGTTGCGCCAGTATTTCAGTCGGGGCTATGAATGCGCTTTGAGCGCCATTCTCCGCAACAAGAAGCATAGCAGATAATGCTACCACCGTCTTGCCGGAACCGACTTCTCCCTCTAGAAGCCTGGCCATAGGCACTGGGGCCATCATGTCATCAAAAATCTCATTTATTGCCTTTTTTTGGCCAGCCGTAAGCTCAAAGCCTAAATTGCGGCGGAAAGGCGTTAGAAGATGTCTCTTAACCTCATAGCTGAAATGTTTTGGAATTTCGCGTATCTCTCTTCTTCTTATGGAACAAGCCAAGGCAAAAAGCAGAAGTTCCTCATAAATAAGCCGCTTGCGGGCAAATTCCAGCTGAAAATAATTTTCAGGGAAATGTATGCTTCGCAAAGCTTCCGCACGGCTAAACAAGGCTCTTTTAGACCTTATTCTTGCCGGAAGGAAATCGCCTATTCCGTCTGCCGCAATAGCAAGGCCTGCCGCAACCGTTTCCCTCATAGCCTTGCCTGTAAGACCCTCAGTAAGAGAATATACCGGAATAATGCGTCCAATGTGAAGTTTTTTTGCTAAGGCATCATTATCGCAGTAATATTCCTGAGCTCTTATCCTGGAAAGGAAAAGCATATCATCACTGTCCCCGGTTATCCATACGCGGCTGCCAGGGCGAAAGTCCTTTCTTAAAGAAGCGAAGACATCAAACCCGCGCGCGCGGCGCTTAAAAAACACTGCTTCCGTATTGCCTCCGCCATCTCTTTTTATCATAGCTTTAAAGATGACAAGGCCGCTGGCAGCATAAGCCTCCCTTGCTGAAATAACTTCCCCGCATGCAACAGCTGCTTTTGAAACAAATGGCAAATCTTTTTTTTCCTGATCAAGCCTCCTGTCAATCCATTTTCTGGGAAAATAAAAGGCAAGATCCTCTATGTCCGCAATGCCGAGCTTATTAAATAAGGCCGCTTTCTTGGGCCCTATGCCTTTTATGAAACGAAGGGAAGTCATAATTCTCTTATAGCAAATTAGGCAGAGCATAAGTCATGATATGCAATTTTTTCTGCAGACATTCCGTCATTAAAGCTAAAATGTTCTGCCGCTGAATATATTTTTTGGCTCTGTTAAAGGAAAGTATTGACAAAATATATTTATAAAGGCCGAAAATATTCCTTCGTCGTCATGAACTTGTTCCAGAGCCTCATTAAGCCGTAAAGATGCTGAAATAAATTCAGCATGACGGATAACACTAAAATTAATAATCTTCTTATATAGCTAATTTCTTAATATAATTAAGTATAATATGAGTTATAACTGGAATTAAGGAATGCTTTTATGGCGGAAAAAGTTCTGATAGTTGACGATGATAAAGATCTGGCAGGAATAATAAAGCAGTATCTTGAAAACCATGGCTTTCAGACACAAGTTGCCTCAAATGGCACCATAGCCCTTGGCATTACGGCAAAGGACAGGCCAGACATAATACTTGCTGACGTTGACATGCCTCGCATGGACGGCCTTACATTATGCAAGAAAATAAAAGACTCTGAAATACTGTCTTCAATACCAATGATAATAATGTCTGGCAAAAAGATTTCTGAGACAGACATGCTTTCCGGCTATACATTAGGCGCTGATGATTATATATCTAAGCCATTCTCCTATCCGGTTCTTTTGGCAAAAATAAAAGCCCTGTTGCGCATAACAGGCATATATGCCGACAAAAATCCAATATTAGAATATAAAGGCATACTGATAAACACTAAAAACAGAACCGCTAAAATAGGCGAAAGCCCGCTAAAGCTCACAGCCAAGGAATTTGACCTTCTTGCTGCGCTGATAGCTAACAGGGGATCAATATTGAGCGCTCCCAATCTGCTTGAAAGCATATGGGGATATAATACGGAAGATTACTCTAATTATCATACAGTTGAAGTGCATATCTCAAACCTGCGCAAAAAACTTGGCAGCATGGCAAAAAGCATAGTGGCAGTTCAGGGACATGGTTATACCATTGAATAGCATACAGTCCAAAAAAAATTTTTCTGACATATCCGAAATATATGAAGAAAACAGCAGAAAAAAAAGAAATTATGGAATGCCAGCGTACATTTATGGGGATTATGTCCCTGTTAAACGCAGGATTAAGCATAGACGATTTTTTTGAAAAATCAGCAAAAATAATACATGACAATCCATCAATTGGCGATAAAATAGGCATACTTTTATCCTTAAACATCTATTCTTTTAAAAAGGAATTTTCAAGCCGCCTTTCCGAAGACGAAATTACTCAAATAATAAAATGTGTTAATGAAGAAAAAGACACAAAAAAATCAGAGGAAAACAATCTTCTCATAATTCATATATGCGGAAACAGCTCCTGGCTCGCAATTAAGCCTAAAGACATAAACTACATATTCCCAGAAGAAAAAATAAATCTATTTCACGCATTTGCGGAACTGATAAAAAACAAAACAGAAATGCTCCGCAAAGACATGATAATAGCTGCGGAAGATGAAGCAAATGAGTCAATTAAAAAACTAGAAAAGTTTTTTTTCTCTTTCCCAAATTTGCCTACAGATATATGCTCACGCACAATTTTAGACGAAACTCGCAGGCTTACGCTCTGTGAAATAGCATATGCTGTAATAATAGGGAAGGATAACATATTATTAAGTGAAGTTTACTCTGCATCAAGCCCCATTCTCGCTGAGATGGCAAAAGAGCAGGCAAAGAAAATGCTTAAAGGCCTCTCTACGAGCGAAGAATCGCTGACATCCGAAACTGAAGGCATGCTAAAAAAATATATAGCTGTGCCTATAGTTTATTGCGGCACTCCGGCAGGAATGCTAATGCTTGCTAACTATGAAAAGGATTTCACGCCTGGAAATTTGCGCATGATCAAAAGAATGTCGCACATATATTCTCAAGTGATTTCCTACAAAGCAGAAATGAGCAGGCAAATGCTACAAAACAAGGAAAAATCCTCATTGTTAAATGCTTCCTGGGATTTGATATTTACTTTCAATGCCCATGGAATCATAACATACATGAGCCCTCTTGTAAAAAAAACAGGCTATTCCGTAAAAGAAACAGAAGGACATAATATAAAAGAATTTCTTCCTGAAGAGGAGATTAACAGATTCAATGAAAAAATGGAAAATCTGCTAAGCATAGGCAAAGAGAGCCCTTCTTTCGTCTGCCGCATACTCAAAAAAGATGGCACCGAAATGCTTACTCAGATGAAATTAATAGTTAATAAAACAAGTGACGGACTGCTTTCAGTTTCTGCCATATTAAAAGACATTACGGAAGACATAAAGAAACAGCAGGAACTAAACCAGACTAATCTTTTTTACAAGACTATTTTTTCAAAAAGCCCATTGCCAATATTAATAACTGATCCGGACAGCGGGAAAATATTGCGGGCCAATAAGAGCGCAGAAAATTTTTTGAATCTTAATAAAAAAGAAATCACAAAATACAATATTCTTAGCTTTCATCCAAAGGAAGAAAGAAAAAATATTGAAAAAACTCTAGAAAAAATAAAGGCGAAAAGCATAAGCAAAGAGTCATTTACAATAACAAAAAAAAGCACATTAAAGTTAGCAGATAAAGAAATCTCTGTCAGGTTAGCGATGACACTTATAAATCTGCCAGAACAAGAGCAGATAATGTTAGTCATAATAGAGGATCTTTCAGCTGAAGAACAGCATCAGAAGGAAACAGCTTTCGGACTAGATATTCTAAACAATGCTCCAGACATGCTTTTTGCTATTGACTTAAAATCCAGAAAACTGCTTTTTGCCAACAAGGCATTCTGTAAATTATCCGGCATTCCAGAAAAAGAAATTATAGGAAAAAACATTCTGGAAATATTCGGCAAAAACGAAGAAGCCAATACAAAAATTTATAATGCGTTAAATAATCCAAATACGCATATTAATATTCCATTTTCGGATAAAAATGGCAATGAGACAGAATTGGAGATTTTTTCTTCAGAAACTTATTTCAACGATGACAAAATAGCCATCGTAGCAGGCCGCGAAATAAAAGCACTAAGAACGCTTAGCAATGAACTGCTGAAAACAAACGCAAAACTATCTGCCATACTATCTTTCCTGCCAGATCATGTGCAGCTGCTAGATAAAGAGAAGAGAATAACCTATGACAATATGGAAAGCGGCAATAGCAGCAAAAGCCTGATTTTCCACAAAGGCATTTCTTATCAGCTTGGAAAATACCTGGAAGAAGCTGTGCAAAAAGGAATGCCCCTGACATTTATGGAAGACTTGCCAGCTGAAAATGGCAAGAAAAGAAATTTTGAACATAGGATAATACCTGTTAACGACCCTGCCGGAAATGTGTCAGCCACAGCCATAATAACAAGAGATTATTCCGAAATGAATGAAAAATACGAGAAAATACTCGCAATGGAATTCATTTTGGATCATATATTTGAAAACTCTAAAGATTTCATATTCGTGGTAGACAAAGAAGACAGATTCTTAATGATAAACAATGCCGCAGCTGAAAGATACGGAAAGACTGTGGAGGAAATGAAAGGCAAGACAGTTTTTGAGCTGGGCATTACTAAAAATATAAAAACAAGCAAAGAAATAAAGGCTATTTTTGAAAACAAGACAGCCAGGTTTCTTACAAGAACAAAAAAATATCCTACAGGAACTTTTTATGAAAGCCTTTCCTGTTCCCCGGTTTTTAATCCCATGGGCGAAGTGTCAGGCGTAGTAGTAGTCGGAAGGGATTTAACGAAAGAGCATGAGCAAACCACCGATGAAGCATTAGCGGCTGCCAAAGAAATTGTCAGCATGAAAATGCGGCCAATAGGACACGATTTCAACAATATTCTAACAGTGATAACCGGCTATGCCACATTATTATCCGAGACGGTGAAAGACGATACGCGCGTAATAGCGGCATTAAGGCAAATACTCAAAGCTACGGAAAGAGCGGCTAAGCTTACGGCTTCATTCCAAAGCTATGCCAGAAACCCTGTACTGAAAAAAAACAAAGAGGATGAAGAGCATAAGCCTTAAAAACCGCAAAATATAATAAGCTAGCGGAAATCAGAAACAGAAATCCTATAAATATTTCTGTTCTCATTAGTAATAAGCAAAGTTTCATCATCAGCAAAGGTTATGCCTTCACATTGGCCTGCGCTGAAAGGATAGAATTTTCTATGCCAGGACAATATTTTTTTCTTTTTGCCTTTTTCTAACAGATAAGCCCCATAATAGGTTAATACGGCAATTCTGTTTCCGCTGGCATTTACGGCGGCATCGGTAACCATACCGCCGGTTTCAAAGCTTCCAATAAGTTTTAGGACCTGTTTCTTCTTAGGATTTAAAGAAGGAAAGCGGTAAAGCTTAGTTTTGGAATCAGCGCGATTTTTTGTGAAAAGGAAAAGATGCCCGTCATGCCAAAAGCAAGCCTCTGAGTCAAAATTCTTCTTCTTTGGAGGAAATTTTTTCTGGTCCGGATAAGAAAAAAATATCTTTTCAGCCGGCTTAGACGCTAAGTCAACTCTTGGGTCAGGCTCAGGCAATAAATATACGGCAAGGTCTTTTCTCATATTTTTATTATTGCCGGCATCACATATTATTATATTGCCTTTATCATCTCCCGCAAGAGCTTCCCAGTCCCGGTTTGAGGCATTTGATACGGTTATGCCTTTATATGGCTGGCTGGAAACATTATTATCAGGCAATATCATTTCTCCGCTTGCATCAAAAGCAAACAGGGCAGGAGCATTCTTGCTGTCATTCACAGCCCAGAACACATTTTCCAGATTAGGGCTTTTAAAAAAAGCGCTCCCCTCCGGCAAAAGGCCATTATCACGCAGAATGGAATAAGGGGAAAGCCTTGAAGCCTCTTCAGCTTCAATGGCAGATGGAAAAAAAACATTAGGCATAAGCAAAGAAACAGTTATGGCTAACCAAAACAAATAATCATTATAAATATTTTTAGAAAAAAATTTAGTCTTACTTTTCTTTTTCATTTTGGCTTTCTTTTCCAATATTGATATCTTTTTTGTTTTGTAGCAAGCCCCTGCTATGTTTTCTTCGTGAAACAGAAAGGCCTGAAAGCTCAAATATTTCCCTGCTTTCTTTTTTTGAAAGCCGCAAACTGGCTATGAAAGCTGCCCCGTCATCAAGATTTGAGGCTATAACCGCAAGCTGAGCAGCTCTGGAAGATATTTTTTCAATCTGAGGAACAGGCTTTAATTTAGGGAAAATAAAATCCAAAGCGCCCATGGAATTTAATATTTCCATTGCCATGCAGGGCTTAGAATCGGAAAGTATCTTAAAAAGCTCATTGCGAATCCTTTCCCGGGAAAGCCTTGCTGGAATGCCGGCAGCTATAGCGCCTGCTGCGCAAGCTGCCGTTTCCGGAGCAAGCTGCCAGCCAAATCGGGCAGCGAAACGCGCTGCCCTGTAAATACGCGTAGGATCATCAAAGAAACTGTCTTTATGTAAAACACGAACAATGCCAGCCTTAATATCATCAAGGCCATTATATAAATCGGTAAGCTCAAAAGAACCGCCTGTAAGCTCCACGGCCATGGCATTCACGGTAAAATCCCGGCGCCGCAAATCCTGTTCCAATGTTTCAGCAGGAAGCGTTTGCGGCAATGAGGCAGGAGAAGGATAAATTTCCTTGCGGAATCTGGCTAAGTCTATGCGGCCTATTCCAGTAAAACAGCGTACTGTATGGAATTTTTCAAAAGCCTGCCACGTTCCGCCATAAAGCCGGCATAAGGATGCAGCAAGTTTTTCCGCAGAGCCGCTTGTAAGAAAATCTATATCCGAGGAATTGCGTCCAATAACCCAGTCCCGCACGCAGCCGCCCACGGCATAAAGCCGCAAGCCAAGCTTTTCGGCTTCATTTGCAAGCTCATGTATTACAGCTTTCTGCCCTGGCGGCTCAAGCTTCATTATCTTTTTAGGAAAGGGATTTCTTCGCCAGGCAGATTTTCCAGCACTTCTGCCAGCTTTTTCAAGCGAGGAAGGAAAGAATTAACAGCGATTAATTTTTCCGTTGCTTTTAGGGCGGATTTAACGCCTAAGCCTCCGTCAACAGGGAGAGAAAACGGTATGTCCAGCTCCCTTGCCTTATCCGGCATGACCGCTAAAACTTTTAAGCCAGCTTCCGCTGCCATAAATTCCATAACTTCAGTTTCTTCGCTGCGGTCTTTGTCCGAGGCCAGAATTTCCTGAAGGCCGTCAAGGCCGAATATGCAGCGGGGCTCAGATGCCCCAGCGGTTTCCATGAACATTTCCCTTACCTGTTCAAAATCAGCCTGCATCTTCGCAATCCAGCGGTCTTTTTCAGCCCTATATGACTCGGGCATAACAAAAATTACGAGCTCCTTCTCAGGCTCGAGGTAAACGAAAGGCTCTTCATGACGAAAAACCGTATCGCACTTCGGGCACATGAGAAGGTCAAACTCGCCTGTGAAGAAGAGCTCCTTGATGTCTTCATCCCGTCCGCCATGCACAATAGTCCAGCAATGCGCCTCAAATTTCTCGCCGCAATGCGGGCACTCGACAGGGAAAATACCTTTCAAGCTCATCTTCTCAGCTCCATTCTATCAGAGCTCAACTCCGGCTTCTTTATTGAAAGCCTCAATCAGCTTGTCGTATTCATCTACGAGGGCGAATGTCTCGTCCCAGTATTCCGGATCCCAAAGCCTGCGGAGGTCGGTGGAATTGCGGCCCTGCTGCTCAACCCAAGTGAAGTATTTGAGGTTGTGCACGGCTTTTCTGTCGGCATAAGTGAGTTCTTTCATGTAATCCACGGTTGTGCCTAACAGACGGCGCTCGAAATCAACGGCGGCCTGTGTTTCGGTGTATTTGCCAAGCTGCTCATCAAGTTCCTTGCGGCGGCTCTGATACATTTCCATGCTGTCCGTGAACATTGTGAAAACAACATCATTCTCGCCCATCTCGTAATATTTCGCAGTCTTGATTGCGGAAAGAAGGTTGGAAATGCCGGAAATTCCGAGCAGGTTAAGCTGGTCTATGACTTCCTGCTTTACGCCATAGGAAGCAAGAACCTTGTGGCCTTCCGGCTCATTGAAAACGCGGAGGACTCTCATGCAGGCTTCGTCGTCAATGGCGGTAACCACATCGGTGTTGCGCACATTGTGCACCCACGGAATGTGCTTGTCGCCGATACCCTCAATGCGGTGCTCGCCGAATCCGTTGGCAAGAATTGTCGGGCACTGAAGGGCTTCGCTGGCGGTTATTGTCATGCCGGGGAATTTCTTCTTAAGGTAATCGCCTGCGGCAATTGTTCCTGCTGAACCTGTGGCGGAAACGAATCCGGCGAGGCGGCTCTTCGGGCCTTTTATCTTGTTGAAAACTTCCTCAATGGCTGCGCCGGTCACATGATAATGCCATGTCGGGTTGCCCATTTCATCAAACTGGTTGAAAATCACGCAGTCCTTGCGGGTCTTGCGTATTTCCCAGCACTTGTCATAAATTTCCTTCACATTGGATTCTGTTCCGGGGGTAGCGATGACTTCAGCTCCTATTTTGCGCAGCCAGTCAAACCTTTCCTTTGACATTCCTTCCGGAAGAATGGCGACAGCTGTTGTGCCGAGAAGGGCTGAATCGAAAGCGCCGCCGCGGCAGTAATTGCCGGTTGAAGGCCATACGGCTTTCTGGTTTGCGGCATCATATTCGCCGGTAACAAGGCGCGGGGCAAGGCAACCGAATGCCGCACCCACTTTGTGCGCGCCGGTAGGGAAGTATTTTCCCACAAGGCCTATTATTCTGGCTTTTACGCCGGTTATTTCATGGGGAATTTCAAGGAAGTTAACTCCGCCGAAAAGGCCTGTCTTATGGTCATTATGCCAGGTTATTCTGAACAGGTTGATCGGGTCAATGTCCCAAAGTCCGACGGGTTTAAGAGTATCTTTTACCTTCTGTGAAACAGTTTCAGGATGCTTCATCTGCTTGAATGTAGGGATTATTATTCTCTGCTTTTTGCAGACTGCGGCATTTCTTTTTATGACTTCTTCGTTAAGTTTAAGTTTTGCCATTTAAAACAGGCCTCCATAAAATATTTAAATCTTATTTATATTATAGCAATAAAAAAAATAGTATTTTTTTCAGATTATCAGAACTCTTTATTTCAGGGAATATTGCTGACAGGGAATCCATCTTTTCTCCTGCTGAGAAAAAACAGAAAAAGCGTTTTATTTCAGAACAATAACAGGTTTCTGAAAGAATTGGCAGCGGACTGTACCCCGGATTCTGTAATCTCCCTTGCGGAAGACTGGGAACCATTTATCTGTTGCGGCCCACTTGGCGCTGCGCTTTCGCGCGGACGGGCAGTCCATACGCCGGCTTGGCCTTGCTGCCGAGGGGGCTTGCACTGCCACCGCCCTTACGGTACGGCGCGGTGCGCTCTTACCGCACCTTTTCACCCTTGCCTGCGGTTACCCGCAGGCGGTATGTTTTCTGCTGCGCTTTCCATGCCCCGGGGATATTGCCCCGGAACCCCGGCTTATGCCACTCCGCAGGCCACAAGGCCCGGAGGGAGAGGTTTTGCCGGCCTCATGCCCTGTGCAGTCCGGAAGTTCCTCCCAACCGCAAAAGCGGAAGAGCGGCTCCCCGTCCGCTGTCAAATCCAAATATGCCTAAACGATTTCACGGCAAAGCCATGCGAAACATTCAGGACATACGGCGAAAGTATCAGCTTTTCTCATAAGCCCCGCCGTATTTGCAGTAAGGGACATATTGCAGTTCGGGCAAAACGGTTTGCTGCCGTCATCTTTCACCGCAAAAATTATTCTTCCCCGTTTTCTGCTTACAGTCTCATACTGTTCAAAAATTTTCTTGTCTGTTATTTTAGCCGCAAGAGAATTTTTCTTCTGCTGCTCTATGGCAATAAATGCTTCCAGCTGTTTTTTTCGCTCCGCAAGCTTAAGCAGAGCGTCTTTCATTTTCTGCTCACAGGCACACAGATTTCTCTTTGCTTCTTTTTCTTCCGCTTGAGCTGATTCTATGTCATCAAGAAGCATAAGGGCAGCTGTTTCAGCTTCATCCTTTGTTTTTTTTGCATTCTCAATCTGCATAAGCATTGTCTGATATGCAGCATTGTCTTTCAGCGAATGAAGCTGAAACTGGTATTTTTCTATTGTCTGCTCTGTTTCCGCCGCTTTCAGTTCAGCCTGACGCTGTTTCAGCTGCAGCGATTTAACTTTATCAGCAAAAACCTGCCAGGCAGCTTTCTCCTTCTCAAACGCATTTTCTTCAGTTTTTATTTTTTCAGGAACAGATGACAGCTCTTTCTCATACAGACTGCGCTGGAAATCAGTTTTTTGAATTTCCAGCAGAAGTTTAGCATCGGCAGTTTTTATGCAATCCATCAGTCCTCCTTTTTAAGCAGCAGCGATGGCGTGCCCGCCATCGCAGAGAAAGAATGCAAAGCAATCAGTCAGGGAAAGCTATGCGTGAAGGCGGCCAATAAGTAACCCAGGCCTTGCCTTTGATTTTGCTTTCCGGAACAGGGCCCCAATAACGTGAATCACAGGAACGGTCGCGATTATCGCCCATTACCATATAACTTTTCTCAGGCACTACAACAGGCCCGAAATTATCCCTAACAGCCTCAGAGAAAAGCTGTCCAGACTTGCGTTTCTCCCAATACTGCTGATAATCTTCCGCGGAAAGCTTTGTTTCTTCTTTAGGAATTCTGTTAGGATCAACATGCTGAGCATATTTTTCATCTTTCAGCTCTTTGTCATTTACAAAAACTCTGCCTTCCTTTACCTCAACTTTATCTCCGGGAATGCCAATAACGCGTTTAATGAAATCACGTCCGTACTGATAGCCTCCGCACTGAAACTCTTTCGGATCGTCAGATGGGAAACGGAAAACAAGAATGTCTCCGCGTTTTACCTTGAAAAATTTTAGCAGCTTAACATCAGTGTAAGGGATGCGTATGCCATACACTATTTTGTTCACAAAAAGATGATCGCCTATAAGGAATGTTCTTTCCATAGATGAAGATGGAATCTTAAAAGCCTGAACAAAAAAGTACATCACGAAGGACGCCAGCAAAACGGCAGAGAATATTGTTTCAGACCATTCCATGTCGCCGGCAAGAACAGAAAGCATCCCTTTTTTTGAACCGGTTTCTTTTTTAGGCCATAAGAACCATGAATAAACGGCAGAGGCAATCATGCCAAAAAAGCCATATCCCAGCTGTCTGCCGGAAAACAATATGGTTGTAGAAACTTCCGCATTGCGGTTATCCAAGCTTACTGCGATAAGAACCATCAATATAAAGCCTGCAAGGCCTGTAAAAACGCAATGCCATATTCTAGTAAGATTATTATCCTCATTGAGCTTGTTCTTTTCTTTCAGCAAATTCGTGCCAAAAAGATGCAAGCCCATCAGTATTCCGATCCAAAAAAGCTTTTCTTCCATAATGTTCTCCTAAATAGATATTTTATTATTTTCCCTGGCTTATTTTCAGCAATGACATGAAAGCTTCCTGCGGTATTTCCACGGAACCCATAAGTTTCATGCGCCTTTTGCCTTCTTTCTGTTTTTCAAGCAGCTTTCGTTTTCTGGTTATGTCTCCGCCATAGCATTTGGCAAGAACATCTTTGCGCTGAGCGCCTAAAGTTTCGCGCGCTATTATGCGCCCGTTAACTTGAGCCTGTATGGCAATCTCAAACATATGCTTAGGTATAAGCTGTTTCAGTTTTTCGCATAAGCTTCGGGAACTGGCCAAAGCCTTGCTGCGATGAGATATATAAGAAAGGGCATCCACTGTTTCGCCATGAAGCAGCATTTCAACCTTAACCATATCGGAAGGCTTATATTCCGTTGAATTATAGTCAAAAGAAGCATAGCCTTTAGAGACAGACTTAAGCCTGTCATAAAAATCCATTATAATTTCTGAAAGCGGCAGCATATATTCCACTATTACCCTGGTTGAAGAAATATACTCTATGCTTAAATGCTCTCCTCTTTTTTCCTTAAGAAGATTCATTATGCCTTCCATATATGTCTGCGGCGCTATTATGCGGGCGCGCACATAAGGCTCCATTACCTCAACTATATCGCCATGATAAGGGAAATCTGCCGGGTTATTGACATCTTTATACTCGCCAGGATTGAAATCCTTGCCCCTGGCCTTAACCTTATAAATGACATTGGGATTAGTGACTATGAGAGGAATGTCAAATTCCCTCTCAATGCGCTCCTTGATTATATCAAGATGAAGAAGCCCCATAAAGCCAAGGCGGAAACCAAAACCAAGCGCTTTAGAGGTTTCTCCCTGAAAAGTGAAAGATGAATCAGTAAGGTTCAGCTTTTCTATGGCCGTTTTAAGCTGCGTGTATTCAGTAGTGTTTACCGGATAAAAGCCGGCATACACCACAGGATGCACTTCCTGGTATCCGGGCAGGGGCTCATTTTCCGGCTTATCCTTTTCAAAAATGGTATCTCCCATTTTTATTTCATGAATGTCCTTTATTCCCGCAACTATATATCCGGCTTCTCCCGCCTGGAGAGAATTGCCCTTTATCAGCTTAGGGCTTAGCGTGCCTATTTCTTCTATTTTATAAGACTTTCCATTGGAATAAAATGTTATGTTCTTGCCTGTGCTTATTTTCCCGTCAACTATGCGGGTATATATTATTACTCCCTTATAAGAATCATAAAAAGAATCAAAAACCAAAGCGCGCAAAGGCTTATCCGGGCTGCCTGAAGGCGGAGGAACTTCGCGTATTATGCGTTCCAGCACTTCCTTGGCTCCACGGCCATCTTTAGCGGAAATGCGCGTTGCCTCTACAGGATCTTTCAGAACTTCCCATATCTGTTCTTCAGTGGCATCAGGATCTGCGGAAGCAAGATCAATTTTGTTTATTACTGGTATTATGGTAAGGCCCAAAGACTGGGCCAAATGCGCATGCGCAAGTGTTTGCGCCTCAACTCCTTGCGAAGCATCCACAAGCAGTATTGCGCCTTCGCAGGCGGCCATGGCACGGGAAACCTCATAGGAAAAGTCCACATGTCCGGGAGTGTCTATAAGATTCATTATATATTCCTGGCCATCCGCTTCGCTCCTGTAAATCATCCTTACGGCTTTTGCCTTTATGGTTATCCCACGCTCTCTTTCCAGTTCCATGCCATCCAGGAACTGCTCTTTCATCTGCCTGTCAGGAACTGTTTCCGTAAGGCGCAGAAAACGGTCAGCAAGAGTTGACTTGCCATGGTCTATGTGAGCTATTATGCAAAAATTTCTTATGTTCATAATTTAGAATGTGTACTGTTTTCCCTATCAAATAAAGCTCTAACCTTCTTTGCGCTTGGCAAATCCAAGGCAGACAATGCCATTGCGGCGGAAGTCTTGAAATTCAGCTTTCTTACGGCATTCTTTATTCGCAAAAACATCTTAGGCGTAACAGAAAGCGTGTCAACGCCAATTCCGACCAAAAATGCGGCAGCTTCAGGATCTGAGGCCATTTCGCCGCAAATGCTAACTTCCTTGCCGCATCTTTTGGCAGCTTCCGTAATCAGATGCAGCAGCCTTAGCACGGCCGGGTGAAAAGGCTCGTAAAGAGAAGAAACATACTGGTTAACCCTGTCTACAGCCAATGAATACTGTATAAGATCATTTGTGCCAACGGAAATAAAATCAACAAGGGAAAGAAGCTGATCCACTATAAGAGCGGCAGAAGGGATTTCAATCATTATCCCAAGCCTGCATGGCTTTGCCGGCCTGCCTTCCGCGGCAAGCTCTGCTATCGCTGAATCAGCAATCTGGCGAAAAGCTTCCACTTCATTATAAGAAGTGACCATAGGGATCATTATGGAAATATTTCCCTTTATGTTTGCGCGGAACAAAGCCCTCAGCTGAGTTTTAAGAAGCTCCGGGTATTTAAGAAATAGCCTTATGCCCCGGAACCCCATAAAAGGATTTCTTTCATCATGAAGGCCTTTTATTCCAAGCTTAGTTGCCCTGTCCCCGCCTATGTCTGCCGTGCGGATAATAACCGGGCAGCCGGAATAGGCTTTAGCCAGCTCAAGATATTTTTCATACTGTTCATCTTCAGATGGCAGAATGGAGCGGTTCATAAAAAGGCCTTCCGTACGGCAAAGGCCTATGCCTCCGGCCTTAAGACGCTTCCATTTAAAGGGAGAGCCTTCTGCATCAAGATTAAGAAAAACATTAACCTTATGGCCATCAACGGTAACAGCAGGAAGATCTTTAAGGCGGCTAAAAAGAGCTTCTTCCTTTTCCAGTTCAGCCTTGCGGGCTTTATATTTGTTTATTATTGCGGCACTTGGATTAACAATAACAATGCCTTGTTCCCCATCTGCGATAATATAATCGCCTGTGCGCAGCTGAGAGGAAATATCCACAAGACCGACCACTGCCGGCAATCCGGCGCTTTGAGCAAAAATAGCAGTATGGCTGGCTTTTGATCCTAAATCCGTGCAGAATCCAAGCACACTTTTATTTTCCCTAAAAGCCATAGTGTCAGAAGGGAAAAGGCTAGATGCTACCAAAACCGAAGGCTCGGATATATTCTCAGATGAGGCTTTTTCAGCGGATGCAAGATGAGACGCTATTTTCTTAAACACATCAATAAAATCAAAGCGCCGCTCCCTGAAGTACTCATCATCAATTTTCGCAAACTGTCTTTCTATATTATCAAGAGCTTCCTGCAAGGCATATTCTGCATTTATCAGCTTGCCCCGAATTTTTTTAGGTATGGTTTGCGTTATGATAACATCAGACAATATAAGATTATGCGCATCAATAAGACGGGCATGCTTTTTGCCAAGCACGGAAAGCACTTTATCGCGCATGGCTTTAAGATCAGCTCTAGTCTGTTCAACGGCAGTTTTAAAGCGATGAACCTCAGCATGAGCCTCTTCCGGCGTAAGCATGCGTTTCTCAGCGCGGCCCTGTTCTTTATTTATCACAAGAGCAGGGCCCATCGCTATGCCCAGACTGGCTGCTATGCCTTTCTTGATTAGCATAAATTTACTTATCAGTCCTCATCAAATTTATCAGCAAAAAGTTTCTCTATAGCTTTAACCGCATCTTCCTCTTTTCCTCCATTAGCGGTTAAAAGAAGATTAGAGCCGCAGGCGGCGGCAAGCATCATTACTCCCATAATGCTTTTTGCATTCACATTCATGCCGTCTTCGTTCTCCAGCCAAACTTCACAAGGGAAAGATGATGCGGTATTAACTATCATCCCAGCTGGGCGGGCATGTATGCCAAGCTCATTCACAACCTTAATATTTTTTTTAATCATAAGCAAAATGCGACAAGCGGAACTCCGGCAGCGGAAAAAACAATAGCCGCTAAAAGCAAAACTGCTGCGGCTTTATGCATTCCTATTCCGCGCGACACTAAAAGACGGCCAGAAAATAAAGCTAAAACCATTAAAACAAACATTATTAACACTAAATTTTTGCCAGTGCCCATAGCACTGTTCTTTACAAAGAAAAAAGCAAACATTTCTATGATTAGAGCAACTGAAAAGAAAAAACCGGACAAATCGGCCCTGCGCATATACTTTTCCAGAGGAAGGGACGACAAACCGAAAAGATTATTTTCCTGGCCATAATATCCTGCTTTTAGAGCATTCCAGCGCATGCTCACTGCAAAAAAAGAATAAACAGCTATGGAAACAATAGGGCCCGCAATAAGCACGGCAGCCGATGGCTTGGAATAAATCTCTTGGAAATTAAAAAGCCAGCCAGCATATCCGGCAAGAAGCCATGCAAAAATGCCAAGCTGAAGAGCTATTGGCTTAAGCCTGGCCCAAAAAAATCTGTCCCCTGCGGCTGCGGC
Source organism: Elusimicrobiales bacterium (assembly GCA_024681855.1). Classification (GTDB taxonomy): domain Bacteria; phylum Elusimicrobiota; class Elusimicrobia; order Elusimicrobiales; family UBA9959; genus CACZRG01. The sequence continues at coordinate 18,266 of JAILAB010000031.1, read as the reverse complement.
TGCAGCAGAAACAGACTGCTTTAATGCTGAAAGCCTCTGCAATGAGATTTTTCCTGCTGAAAAATTTTCTTCAAGCCTGGCTACAACACCTGCAAGCAGCGAAGCCATCACGGGATGAGTATTAACCATTTGAAAATTGCGCAGCATGGCGGCCTTTCTTTTTACAGGATCAGGATATATTTTTTCAATAAAAGGCATCATGGCATACAAAAAGCCGAAATTTTGAAAACGCTCATAATTCCAGCCCGCTTGTATAAAAAAAAGGCGGCGGAATACTGCGGAAAGCATTTTTTTATCTGAGTCATCTATAGACAAAGCTGACTGAGATTCATTTTTTTTCCCAGACTGTCCGCCACAACCGGCACCGCATACGCTGTCAGATGCCTTAGCATCTGCAAAGTTTGATTTTCTTACGGAAAGAGCAAGAATATTTCTTTTAAAATGAAAATATAGCGAAGAAATGCCAAGAACAGGAACAAATGAATAAGCAAACCGGGCCCCGTTTTCAATAAATGCAATATGAGGAATGCAGAAGGATATGAGCATAGCTAGCGCCCCGGCTATAACAGCCATAAGCGCAATTACAAGAAAATCAGCGGCAAATGAGCGCAAAAACAAAATTTTAAAAGATACGAAGCCATGAGAAATCTTTTCAGCAAAAGGCAAATTCCATGACGATCGAATTATGCGTATCTTATTGTCTGCAAGAGAATAAAGCCAGGCAAAGAGCATTCCATAAAAGAAAGCCATTGGCTCGCTGAAACCGGCAGAGCCGAAGGCAATGGAAGCAGCCGCAATGCCGGCAAGGCCATTGGGCGGGATGCTTCCTCCCACCGGTATAGCAAAAGAATAAAGCAAATCAAAAAGAAGGCCCATAACCGCGCCTTCTATAAGACAGCCATTTGCAAGGCCTAAAATAATGCCTGCGAAGAATGGTCTGGAAAAAAGAAACTGGCAAACTTGCACTGAATCCAGCACTAGAATGCCGGAAATCAGTCCTGAAAGCAATATTTGCGTAAATTGCGTCATTTCAATCCGGCAAGCTCCAGCATATCAAGGGAAATATCAGAAGGAACTCCCCGTCCGTCAAAAACAACGCCATTCATGGAAAGAAACTTCATGCCTTCTTTTTCTTTATCTGACACAGGAAGATGCTGTCCTTTGGAAAGGCCGCGGCAAGCGGAATAAAGCAGGCCGCCTATATTAAGCGATGAGATTTTTATGCCAGCCCTTACCATGGCTTCCGGCTCAGCCATGCTTGGCATGAGAACCATAGTCTTAAGCGGGGAAGAATCAATTGCCGCAAGCTCCTTAGGGGCATCTGCCAATGATATGAATTTAATTTCTATGCCTGCGGGAACAGCAAATTCTATAAGCTTCTGCCGCAGCAAATCCGCAGATATTTCATCAGAAATGACAGCCAGAGCCTGAATGCCAAAAGCAGGAATCCACCCCTCTACCACCTGGCCGTGAACAAGCCTGTCATCTACTCTGAAAAAACTTAACATGTTCAGCCTATGCGATTTCCGGAAAGAAGGCTTTTAACCTCGCATATAGCCTTTCTTCCATCTTCTATGATTTTTTCTGTCAGCTTTTCAAACGGAAGCTGTTTTCTAGAAGTAAAAGCAGATATCAGCATATTTACATTTATGCCGCATATAACAGCGCATTTAGGCAAATCCTTAGCTAGAGGATAAGCCACATTCATTGGCGTGCCGCCAGGCATGTCTGCGAGAATTATAAGCCCTTCATCTGAATAAAATTCGCTTATAGACTGCTCAAGCTCCTGCTTTATTGAATCCAATGTTTTTTGCGCTGACACAGATATATTCTTTACGCCTTCCTGCTGATGTCCGGCTATGTTCTCAGAGCATTCAAGCAGGTGCGAGCCAAATTCCCCATGAGTAAGAATGATAATATTAACCATGTTTCACCTTCTTATATCCCTATGGTATTCGGAAACAGAATATCCTGAATCCAAAAGCTTTTTTGCCAGCTGGCTGGCAACATAAACGCTTCGGTGATGTCCGCCAGTGCATCCAATGGCTATTGTAAGATAGGATTTTCCTTCCTTAATATATAAAGGCAGAATCATCATAAGCTGCCGCGTATAAATATTTAGAAACTGTTTACAGCCATATTTTGAGTCAAGATAATCGCGTATTTCCTTATCCAGCCCAGTTTTTTCCTTAAGCTCCGGCACATAATACGGATTAGGAAGAAAACGCACATCCATTACTATATCAGCATCCAAAGGCAGGCCGTGCTTATATCCGAAAGACACAACGGAAAGCTGCATTTCCTTGGCCTGCTTAACTTCAAGCAGCCCGGAAATAATTTCCTTTAGCTCTCCAAGCTTCAGCTTGGTAGTGTCAATTATGCGGTTAGCTTTTGTTTTTATTCCGCTCAGGATTGCCCTTTCTTCCTTGATGGCTTCCTGTATAGTCTTGCCCAGAGGATGGCGATGCCTGGTTTCTGAAAAGCGGCGAACTATGGCTTCATCGGTTGCGTCAAGAAAAATTATCTTAGGCTCATAGCCTTCATGTATAAGGCTGTCAAGAACGCTGTTGAAATTTTTCACATACCTGCCCTCGCGTATGTCTACGCCAAGAGCCACATGCCTAAGATATTTCTTTTCCTGCATCTGCTTAGCAAAAGCTGGAAAAAGACCTACGGGGAGGTTGTCTATACAGTAATATCCAAAATCCTCAAAACACTTAAGAGCCTGGCTTTTGCCTGCGCCAGACATTCCGGTAACAATGAAAATTTTTCCCGTTTCTTTTGTTTCAGCCATAGTTTGCGCCATTATTTTGCTGTTTTTTCCTCTTCCTGAACATACTGTTCTTCATTGCGGGCAGCCTTGCGGGAAGGCTTAGGGCGCATATTCCTTATTAGCTTGCGCTCCGCCTGCTCAGCTGCGGAAAGCCCCTGATTATTCCTTAATCTCTGACTAAGCGCAGCAACTTCTATTAAAACTGCCAGATTTCTGCCAGGCGTAACCGGAAGGCGCAATGCCGGAATTTCAAGGCCAAGTATGCTTTCCGTTGAGTTTTGCAGGCCTGTTCTGTCATATTCGGCAAGACGGGAAAAATCCACTGTTTCAAGCCTAACCTGCATTTCTATATAAGACTCATCCATTATTGAGCCTATTCCGAAAAGCTTTTCCACATTAATAACGCCAAGGCCCCTGACTTCCATGTGATGCTTGAGCGTGCTGGGAGGGTAGCCCATCAGCCAGCCTCCTACGCGGCGGCGCACTTCCACCACATCATCCGATACCAGAATATGCCCGCGCTTAACAAGCTCCAAGGCGCATTCTGACTTTCCAACCCCGGAATCGCCCTGTATAAGAACTCCCAAGCCATATACATTCACTAAAACGCCATGAACATAAGTTTTGTCGGTCAGTTCTTCTTCAAGAAAGCCTGTAAGCTCCTGAATAAGGCGGGAAGTTTCAAGCGAAGACACGAAAAGGGGAACTCCCTCTTTTTGGCAGGCCTTTCTTATTACCGGCAAAGGATTCACTCCTCCGCTCATTATCACGCAGGGAATCTCTCCGCTTTCAAACATGCGGTTAAGATTGCCCCGCACGCGCCTTTTGTCTTCCTTACGGCAATAAGCCTCTTCTCCCTGGCCTATTATCTGTATGCGCTCGCTGCGAAACTGATCCATGTGCCCTGCTATGGCAAGGCCAGGGCGATTAACATGCTTTACGGTTATGCGCCTGTCCATGCTGCGCAAGCCGGAAATACGCCGCAGGCAAAGCACTTCCCCTTTGCGGCGCACAAGCTCTCTTACGGTAATGAACCGCTGCGGCTTTTTTATTTCCGCTCCATCATTATTTTCTTCTTTCATGGGACAGGCGCAATAGCCTTTTCTGCAGGCAGATCTTTAGCGGGATTTTACCGGCTGAAGCAGTCCGTATGTATTATCCATGCGCTTGAACACAAGCTGCATCTGCTTAGCGTCGCGGTCCTGATAAAGCCAGAAAGTAAAGCCCTGTTTTTCCATTTCAATAACTGCTTCATCTTTTGACATCGCTTTCAGCGGAACATCTTTAACAACCGTGAAATTGATTTCTGGGCCTATAAGAGCGACAGTCTCTTCCTCATCTATTACCTCATCAGCGCGATGATCGGTTCTGCGGCCATTATATTTCTTTATTTGGGCTTCCATTTTTGTCATTACTTTGTCTATGGCAGAATAGAGCTCATCAGTGCTGGCAGAAGCCTTCATCGTCTGATTTCCCACATGAAGCACAATATCCGCATTGTGAAGTTTCTTTTCCACAGAGACTATTACCTGGGCCCAAACAATGTCTGATACATAGTCCTGAAGTTTAGCGAGGCGCTCTTCTATAAAAGTTTTTATAGCGTCGGTCATTTTCATTTTTCTTGCAACAATGTGTATTCTCATTTTAATCCTCCGTACGGCTAAGGGAGCCGCTTAATGGCATAACTCCCGTAATTATATAATACTAAATTATTAATGCAAAAGCCGCAATTAAGAAGCCCCCGTATCCGGGGGCTTGCAAAAACATCACATAAGCATAAAAACCAAAGATTATCAGCTGCCGCTAGCATACCCGGACACGCTCCAGTGAGGCGCGCCTTGCTGGGCCTTGCATACTCTTCGGGAAACGCCGTTTTCATACCAGCAGTTATAATACCAAGGGCTCCAATCACTTATAGGATCTCTAGAGGCAGACAAACCATAATTTCCGCCGGCATTAGGGGTAAGCCTTGTAGCTTCTATCCTGCATCGCCCAGCAACTTCATACGTTAAAGTCTTTTCATGATCGCACCAAATATAAAACTTAAAATATTTTGTTTCCAAATAATTAGTGCCAGTTATTTTCCCTGCCGGCAGGGAAATGTCATTCATGTTCCAGGCCCTGTTGTTCCTATTCATAAGCCAGGCATCCATTTCATGAGAGAGCGCACCCATTACTGAAATAGCTTCAGCAGACCTGGCCCTTTCAACAGAGCTGAAATACTGAGGCATGGCCACGGAAGCCAATATGCCCATTATAAGCACAACCACCAAAAGTTCTATAAGCGTAAAACCTTTTTTCATATTACCGCCTTATACTTCTTATTATACCTTCTCCATTATAATTATAACACATAACGAGTAAATTTCAAATTAGAAATAAGAAAATTGAGTAATATTTGCAGGTTAAGATAAATAAATAATATCTTTATTGTATAATTTTATTTATGAAAACACTGCTCATAACAGGTGCTTCCGCAGGCATAGGCAAAAAAACAGCGGAATTATTCCTTAAAAAAGGCTGGAAAGTGTATGCAGCAGCCAGGCGCACTGAAAAAATGCAAGACTTAAAAGCAAAGGGAGCTTCTATTATTCATTTAGACCTTGCGGATGACAGCTCCATAAAAAAAGCAATAGACATTGCATGCGGAGAAGGAAAACAGCTTGACGCGCTTGTTAACAATGCCGGATTTGGTGCGCATGGCATGCTTGAGGATGTTCCAATAGAGCTGGCACGCAAGCAATTTGAAGTTAATGTATTCGGACTGGCCAGAATGTGCCAGCTTGCGCTGCCCAATATGCGCAAAGCCGGAAGCGGCAGAATAATCAATATGTCATCTATTGCCGGCAAAACATACATGCCAACAGGCTCCTGGTATCATGCCAGCAAGCATGCCGTAGAAGCCATCTCTGACTGCTTACGCATTGAGGCCGCCCAATTTGGAATAAAAGTAATAATGATAGAGCCGGGACCTGTGGGCGGAACGGAATGGGATGATACCGCTCTGGTAAATCTAAAAAAATATTCCTGGAATAGCGCCTATGCGGCCATGACGCGAAGGCTGGTAAACAAATTTCGGGGCAATTACAGGGAAAAAGGCCTTAAGCCCGAAACAATAGCTGCCGTAATTTATAAAGCCGCCACAACTGCCAGGCCCAGCGCCAGATATGCCGTGCCTTTTAAGACAAAAGCCTGTTTAATGGCGCTCAGGTTTCTGCCAGACACTCTTCTTGATTTTACATATAAATTGCTGTTTGAGCCATCAGCAAAGGAAATTGAAGAAGCTGAAAAAAGTCAAGATTGATTCTTACTTAATCAGCCCCAAAATATTCAAAACGCATCATATTAAGCAGCATGAAATATCTCTTATTTTATAGGCTCTGTTAAAGGAAAGCATTGATACGTCATGCTTTATATTATAAAGAGCGTATTTGATTTCAATAAAAAAAAAGTATACTTAAGTTATACCTTCAGTTTTTAAATAAAGGAGCCACTATGAAAGAAGAAATTCTGAAAAAGATAGAATCTTATGAAGATTATGCCGTTGAGCTTCAGCGCGGCCTTACCGCCATTCCGGCGCTTTCCCCATCATCAGGCGGAGAAGGCGAGTATGACAAGGCAAAATACCTGGAAGGTGAACTGAAAAAACTCAAATTTGACTCAATAGAATGGATAAATGCCCCTCATAAAGAGGCCAAGAACGGCATACGCCCAAACCTTGTCGCAAGGTATAAAGGAAAAGATTCCTCCAGAACAGTTTGGTTCATGGGACACATGGATGTGGTTCCTCCTGGAGACCTGAAGCTTTGGAACACGGATCCATGGAAACTGGAATTAAAGGACAGAATGCTTTATGGCCGCGGCGTAGAGGATAATCAGCAGGCCATAGTTTCCAGCCTTCTGGTAGCCCGCGCCATGATGGAACTGAACTACCGCCCCGATTATGACATGGCACTGCTTTTCTGCGCTGACGAAGAAACAGGCTCAGGCTATGGCGCAGATTATATAGCCGCCAACCGCCCGGAAATTTTCGGCAAAAACGATGTTTTCTTCGTTCCTGACTCCGGCGTTGAAGACGGCAGCCTTATAGAGGTTGCTGAAAAATCCATACTATGGCTGCAGGTAACCACAAAAGGCGTACAGTGCCATGGCAGCCGCCCGAACGCAGGCAAAAACACATTCAAGGCAGCGGCAGATCTTATTACCCGCTATCAGTCGCTATATGACACCTTCCCCGCAAAAGATGACTTATATGAGCCGCCGTACAGCACATTTGAGCCTACCAAGAAAGAAGCTAATGTGCCAAACATAAACACAATTCCCGGCGAAGATATTTTCTACATGGACTGCCGTGTCATGCCGCAATACAAGCTTGAAGACGTAAAAGCGGAAATGCGCCGCATAGCCGATGAAGTTGAAAAGAAATACGGCGTAACAATTTCATTCAAGCCCCATCAGGAAGTGCAGGCGGCTCCGCCCACAGACCCTGAAGCGCCCATAGTGAAATGCCTTAAAGCCGCAATCACCGAGGTTTTAGGCGTAAAGGAGCCTCGCGCATACGGCATAGGCGGCGGCACCGTAGCCGCATTCTTCCGCCAAATGGGCCTTTCCTCCGTAGTATATTCACAGCTGAACGGCACGGAGCACATGCCAAATGAAAGCACAAAAATAGACTATATCATTAATGACGCTAAGGTGTTCGCAATAACCACTCTTAGCCTTGCCGCTTCCAGCAAATAATTATGCGGCAGCATGCCTGGCGGGAAACGTTACGGTTGTCCGGAGCGTTTCCCGCTTCTGTTATAATCTTACTGTTAGCACTGATAATGCCGCCAGCATTAATGCAGCCAGCCTGCGCTTTTGACAGTATTTCATTTTCAATGCAGACAAAAGAAAAAGATACGTCTGCGAAATACCCAAAAAATTGCCGCCGGATAATAAGAAAGATCAATGCTAACGGCTCAATACTTGAAACAGCCATGACGATAAAAAACGGCAGGCTGATAAAAACAGAAAAAAGATTTCTTACAAACAAAGAAAAAGCTGAATTTTTAAGCGAGCTGAAAAGGCAAGGATTATCAGCAAAAGCTCAATCCCAATGGGAAACAATAGAAGTTCCAGTTGTAAGAAAACAAGAAAACAGCGCAACTCAAAAACCAAAAAAGGAACTTTATACGGAGCGCGGAAAAAAATACGCACAATACACTTTCTACGATTACAAAGGCAATGAGATTCATGCCGAATTTTCAATGTCTGAAGATGACTATTCCTATTATGTTTCAAAATTCGGATACACGAATAAGGAAATTGAAAAGTTATGTTATACAGACAAACAGCTTAGGGCAAAACAGAAAGCTGAGAAAAAAAGAAAAATCAAAAGCAAAAGAAGAAGGGCAAAAGAACATACGCTGTCAATACCTGTCAGCTGCGAGGACAAAACCAAAAGATTTCTAAGGGCAAGAGGCTTCATCATGAATGACAGCATTTACCCTGACATAACGAATCTTGTGGAAAATGACAGGCACATTCTTAAAATATTAGCCTCAGAATTAAATGGAACATTTAACAGGCATAAATATACAGACAGGGAAAAGATTGAAGCGCTACTGGCATTTGTTCAAACGGCAGTTGATTATAAAGCATTGCCTGCATCAGAAAATGGCAAATACACAGGCGGGCTGCGACTTTCGGCAGACACGCTTATAAGAGGCGAGGGAGACTGCGACGCTAAAAGCCTGCTGCTGGCTGTGCTTATCGCTGAAACAGGATATTTTAAGGTAATAGGCATAGACATAAACAAGCACTATCTTATCGGCGTTACCATGCCTGCAAAAGAAAAAGACGAGACATTGGAATACAAAGGCGAAACTTATGTGCTCATGGAGCCGGCAGGCCCGGCAAGAATCCCGGCAGGCGCAATAGGCATTTTTTCAAAACAGGAAATAAAACATAAAAGATATGGCGTAGAGCAGATTCACGGCAGATGGTATGTAAACAACATATAATATGCTGTTGAAATGTGCTTATAAAGCAAAATTTCGCATGCCCGGCAATTGCGCAAAACAAACAATATTGTTTTTCATTTAAAGAAATTTAGTTATAATGTTAACATTATGGCAAAAGACGGAGACTGGAAAGATAAAGATTATGCGGCTCATTACAATGAGCTTTACGCCACATCGGCTAAAGAATTTGCGCCATGCCTTGAAGCGCTGGATCTTAAGCCGGAAGATTCCATTATTGATTTTGGCTGCGGCAACGGCAGTTTTCTAGCTTTAGCCGCTGCAAAAGTAAATAAAGCTCTGGGCATAGACATTTCAGAGCCTCAGCTGGCTGAAGCGAAAAAAAACCTGCAGGGACTCAACAATGTTGAGCTTTTGCTTACAGAATTCATGAAATTCAATCCAGGGCAACGCAAATTCACAAAAGGCTTTTCCCGCAAAGCATTGCATCATCTCACAAATCCGGAAAAACAGCAGTTTCTCATAAATATTTCGCCGGCTTTTGAGAAAAACGCAATTTTCCTAATGGAAGACGGGATTTATTTTGACTTTCCGCGCAGCGAGATACAGCAAAATATGCCAAGGCTTATGGAAGCCTGCGCTGAATACTATGGCAGCTCTTGGGAAGCTAAGAAAAAAGACCTCCTCCATAGCTTTAATGAGGAATTTGCAGCAGGAGCTTCCGAATGGGAAAGTTTTTTTGCCAATGCAGGCTGGAAGGTAATTTTAAAAAAGCCTGCGAGCATATTTTATGGAACGATTATAGCCATAAAACAATAAACAACTCTAAAAATTTTTAAGGGCTAAATATCAGATTTTATATAAGCATAGAACAAAAAGGAGAAGCTTATGAGCGAAACAATAGAGCTTTTTTCAAAAGGACCATTAGGAACATGCTGGTATGGCAAATACCATTATATGGAACCCTGGACAGGCTGCGAACATTCCTGCCCATACTGCTATGCAAGAAGCCGTAAAATAGTGCTTAACACGCTTGAAGAAAAGAAAACGCAATTTAACAGGCCTGTGCCGCTTTTTCCTGAAGAAGAGCTGCTCCGCCGCATAAAAGAAAAAGCTGATTCAGGCGAAATAGACATACTGAAGCTTTCAAGATACACAGATATTTTCACGCCGTCTTTTGCCGGAAACGGACTCTCTTATCAGGTAATTAAGACGCTTGCGGAATCAAAAATACGCAGGATAATAATAACAACAAAGGGAATCCCTGACGAGCAGTCTTTACAGCTTATGGAAAAATACAAAGAAAAGTTTTCCTATAATGAGGCCGTGCGCCCTTCCGCAGCATTAAACCCCGCTCCTCTTGAAAGCCTGGACAGAGGCCTGAAAAAGCTTTCTGACCGCCTTGACGCAGCAGCCAGGCTAAATGCAGCCGGCGTAAAAACCACAATACATCTTGACCCTATGGTAGCCGGAATAGATGATTCAGAGGAAGCAATCACAGCCTTTCTTGACATGCTAAGGGAACGCAGGCTGAACAGAGTAATGTTCTCTTATCTGCTGTTTTCTTCTGGCATGATGCCGGCAATGAAAGAAGCCATGCCGGCGGAACTGCTGAAAAAGATAATGGCAGATTATGATTTTACGGGAACGCGTTCCGTTCTGCCAGGACAGGAGGACACTGCATCTCAAGCCTTGAAAAATGAAGCAATAAAGGCTTCTGCGGAAAAAATGGCAGATGCGCTAAACAGCAGAGGCTTTGAATTTGTATTATGCTCCTTGAAGAGCGTAAAAGGATTCAATCACAATAAATACAAAAAAAACATGATCTGCGACGGAACATTCTATGCCTAGGCTATGGGTTGCTAACGCTGAGGAAGCTCTCCCGGAGGATGACCCTTTTTATGCGCATAATGTTGCAACCAAGACCATGCGCATATTTCCCCGTTTCATGTTATGCCTAAGGCCCGGGGACTGCCTCGTATTGCCCACGCAGGTGCCTGATGATTTCGCCGATTATATAATCCATCTGCTTCAATTGCAGCCCAAAAGCCAATGCCTTTTCCGCTTTAATCATCTTTCCGAACCATACACAATGGCGGATTCCATACTGGAATGCGATGAAACGCTTAATGCCTTAAAGAAAAAAACTGAAAATGGCATCTGGAAAATAGAGCCTTTCATAGAAACTCCGAGAATAGTGCGGCTGGCAAGAGCGCTGGGGCTTACCACACAGCTCACGCACATGGAACTGGTATGGCACGGCATGATAAATGTGCTTAATGACAAAGGCTCATTCAAGAAACTTGCCGCTACGCTAAACATTCCGACAGTGCCGGGGCTGGAAGCCTCTTCGCTGCCAGAGCTGAAAAACGCCATAAAGGCTTCTGCGGCAAAATACAATGAGATAATGCTGCGCAAAGTTAAATATGCCGGAGGCGCAGGCAATAAGCATGGCAAGGCCGCAGAACTTCTAAAAGACATTTCCAGCTGGTATAGCGGAGGCAAAGTGCTGATAGAGCCTTTTCTTAATCTAAACTCAGTGGCAGGCTCGCTGGCATATCTGGATGCCGACTCAGCATCATTCATAGGCACAGACAAGCAGGTATTCAAAAACGGAGGCTGGACAGGATTCGAATATCCATACCCGGAAGAAAAAGGCCGCATGCGCGTTCAGGAATACACGAAAAGGCTTGCCGAAGCCATGCAGCTTTCAGGCGCAAGAGGATATTTAAATTTAGACTGGGCTTTCACAAAAGAGGATCCCTGCTCTCCGATAGCATTGGAATGTAATTTCCGCAGCAACGGTTTCGGCTATGTTACGGAATTTGCGGAAAAATACTTCGGCCCTTCATGGCGCAATATGAGCATTGCCTGCCGTGAAGCCATAGAAACAAAAGAAACAGCCACCGCTGCGCTCATCAGCCAGTTCAAAGGCCGAAAAATAAATGGCCGGCCATTGCTCATAACAGAGCCGGGGGCAAGCGAAGGGGCAGTTATAACCGCCCCCCCGTTTGAGGGCGGATTCTCCGCCACTGTATTTTCCCATGATCCGGAATTTACCGAACTGGGGCTTAAAATACTGCAAGGGAAAGCATAACCAGGCATAACAACAAGATCATATCGGAACAGCCAATAAAAGAAATGAATAAAGAAAAAATTGCCATAATATCCTCTTTCATATTAATATTCGCATTCAATGCAATTGACAATGCAATTTCGCCTTTGGTGAATCCGATAAGCAGAACTTTTGGCATTGCGGAAGCATCTGCCCTGCTGCTAATTTCGGTATGCAGCGGAGCAACGGCCCTAGCGCTGCTGCTAGGGCCTGCGCTTATATCTATGGGCCGCGCAAAAAAAATGCTTTTAGGCACAGTGCTTGCAATGGGCATAGCACAAACAGGCTTTGCGCTCACATCATCTTTTGCGGCAGCAATAATATTCCGCATGGCGGCCGGTTTCGCAGCCGGCCTTATAGCCACGCTTATGTGGCGCATAACATTTCACGGAGTTTCCAAGGATAATTTTCCGGCAATGATTGCCGTGCTCATGTCAGCAAGACCGCTGGCCACGGCAATAGGCGTGCCGCTGGCAGGCTTGCTGGCATGGAAAATAGCCTGGCAGCTGCCAATGGAAATAATAGCCGCGCTTACAACAGGCAGCGGCCTTCTGCTTTACGCCTTTTTTCCGGAAAAGGCGGATATGCACTTGGAAGAAAACAAAAGCTCCGGCATAATAAAACCTTATGTAAAAGCCCTTTCAGTGCCTCATGCCTTAAACTATTACATAGGCATAACCATAAACCGCATGGCCTATTTCGGCTTTTATTCCTTCTGCGGAATATGGTTTTACAAGCATTATGGCATGAACATAAAAGACATCAGCTTTGCGCTGCTGATAATAGGGCTGGCCGAGGCTGCTGTAAATTTCTCAACAAATAAAATAATAAAGATTTTTGGGCAGAAAAAAACACTGCTTGCAAGCATAGGCATTTCAGCTGTTCTGCTTCCGCTTTTCATATACGGCAAATTCGCTGCCGGCCTCACAATAGGAATGATTGCGGCCTTTATGCTCTTAGACCGGGTTTATTCAATGGCCTTAATAATCACCATTCCGCAAATGTTCCCTTCCACTGGAGACAAAACCGCTTTCGGCAGCCTTAACACGCTCACGGCATGGGGAGCCATGATGCTCATTGCAGGATTCCAAAGCCGCTTCGCTGACATTCTTGGCATACATGCCATGGAAACGGTAATACTGGCCTGCTTCTTCATAAGCGCGGCAATGCTAATAAGAATCCAATACAAAACAGTGCTTAAAAGCGGCGAAACGCTGAACAAGTCAGAAAAAACAATACAGAAATAAATGGCTTTTCGGCAGGCAAAACTGCCAGATATTATGCAGCCAGTCACCAGCGATATTGTTCAGGCGAAGGCTTTCTGTAATACTGTTCAAGGCCTGGAAGATTGTCCAGCAGAAAAGCATAGCCTTTTCTAAGAAAAAGAGGCTTTGAGCCTAACGGGTCCAGAACAATCCCATAAGGGAAAGAGTTTTTTTTCATAAAACCTAAGAAGAAATCAAAGCACCTGGCTGCCGGAATAGGCAGAAAACGGTATTTTTTTAGCCAGGAAGCAGGTATTTCTGAACGGCATGAAAAAACAGGAAATATTTTTTCCGCCTTTCTGGCAGCTGCTTCTTCCGGCCTGACTGTTTGCCCGGCATCTAAAGAAAAGTCATAAGGAAATATTTCTGTTTCTGCTTCTGCAAGCACAGCGGAACAGCGCATTCTTCCCGTTCCCAGAATAGCCCGGCCTAAGCCTTCAAGCAAAGCCTCTTCATCCATTTCTTTCCTGCTTCCGCACAGTTTTTGATTTAAGGCCGCCGTATCCGGCTTATCTGGCAGATTCTTAACTGGCACAAGAAGTTCGGCATTTGCAAGCGCGAAAAGAAAAAAAGGAAAACTGTCTTTTCTCTTGCCTGACAAAAGAAGCCTCTTCATATTGCAAAGAAAATTTTCAAAGAAGAGTTCTTTAAGCATTACGGGAAAATGATCGCTCTTTCTGCCATTTCTGATGAAAAGATAAGCGGAATTGCTGCCCTCGCGGAGAGCTTTCAGTAAAAAATCAAAAGACTTAAAGCAGCGGAAATTATAACTGCCAAAGCCACGCAGAGCAAACTCAAAAAGCTGATATGAGGCTTCGGCATAGCCCTGGCCGGAAGCCCCGCAAAGCAGTTCACAGGCTTTTTTCATGTTTTCTTCCGTGCCTATCCCATCCCTAAGCATAAGCGCAGCCCTGTACTGCGACGGGGCATAACCTGTTTCCGCAAGCGCGGCAAACAGTTCAAAAGCTTTGCGGAAATCAGGCTCTTTTCCCCTGTCATAATACAGTTCAGCCAAATCATGCATTGCGGAAAGGCAGCCCTGCTCAACAGCCATTTCAAAGCATTTCCTTGCGGCAATATCGTCTTTTTTGGTGCCAGCCTGGCTTTTGCCTTCCGCGCCGGGAAGAAAAAACATGCGTCCTGTCATTTTCCAGGCCTCGGCTATTCCCCGGCTGGCCGCAAGGCTAAAGCATTCAAATGCCCTTTTCATATTTTCCGCCTGCTGAAAAGGGCCATGATAATAATAGGCAAGGCCAGTCTCAAATGTGCCTAAAGGGTCGCCGGCAATATACGAACGTTCCATAAGCCTGAGACCCAAATCGCGGTTCTGCTCCTTGCCAAGGCCATAGAAATACATTTTTCCTAAAATGCGCCATGCCTGAACGCTGCCCAGTTCCGCAGCTTTTTCTATTAGCGGCACGGCATCTCCCATTGCCGCCCCAGGCACCATGCGTGACAATATGGCCTTGCCTGTCTCAAGAAATGCCTCAGGCAGGCCTTGCGCTGCCGCGGACTTGAAAAGAATTAAGGCCTGTTCCATGGCAAGGCTTGCGCCGGAATGAGATTTCATTCCTGAACTGCCGCATGGAACAGCTCCAGACAAATAAAGCAGGCCAAGCCTGAACATGGCTTTGGCATTCCCCTTTTCCGCCGCAGACTTATAATAAGCCGCTGCCCTTTTCTCACTGACAGGGCAGCTTATGCCTTTAAGATGAATATCTCCCAAAATGCGCAAGGCTTCAGGGTCTTCGCCCAAACTCCGAAGCTTTGCCTTAAAAGCCCTGAAAGGCTTTGACATGACCTCACCGGCAAAAAAAACTTCTGACATCTTGGCGGCAATAGGGCCGCATAGATTTTTAGCCTGTTCCAAACATTCAAGAGCCGCATAAATGTCAAAATCAGCAGCTGCGCGGCTGACAAAACATGATGAATAATCCAGCCATGAAAGGAAATTACAGCAGGCAGCAAGCTTATTTCCCTTGCAGGCCTCCGCCCTAAACATTTTTCCTGCTTCTTCCGCATTGGGGCATAGCATGGCATCAAAAAGCACGGAGCAATCGCTCAAAGGAAAGCCGTCATATTCCCCAATCGCGCGAAAAGCCCTGGCGGCAGCAATGTATTTGCCGGCTATGACAAGCTTTGCGGCTTCTTGAAAGAGTGAATGTTTATCAGATGCCATAAATAAAGCGGAATTGAATGCGGATTTTCATAATGTTTATAAAGATTCCGCATCCTCCGCTTCCAAAAGAAAACTCACAGGCCTGAAGCCGTCATTGCATGAAATCATTGCGCTTTTAGGGTTTTTCATCCAATTGCCATAGAAATTCCCGCCGCCGCGGGACAGTTCCCTTACAAAAGGCTCAAGGGAAGGCCAGGCATTTTCACATAAGGCTTCAGGCCGCATGCCATGCCTTGAAATAAACACCATGCCCTCTGCCATTGGGCAGGGATTTTCCATGGGATTTTCATGCTCTGCCATAAGATCATGATAAGCCGCCTTGCGCATAACGGTTATTTTTACGGATAATTTACAGCCTTCCATAATAGAATTATACTCATTTTGAAAATAAAAACGGCACGGTTTCCCGTGCCGTTTTCATAACCACCGTTCAGGTCTGTCAGAAACGGTATGTTCCTTTGGCTGAAAGATGATGCGACATATACTCATTCTTATATGCGAAGTCATAGGCAAGGTTCAGCTCTATGCCGCCGAAGACCTTTGAGCCGGATATGCCGGCTTCCACTCCGAACGGATCCATTTTATCAGAAACTATATGGTAGGACTGATCTCCTATTTTAACGGAGGTTTTGCGGTCATCGCTCATAAGGTCATAGGAAAACCTTATATTGGCCATGGCTTTCCAGTCCTTCCATGGGAAAGAATAACCCAGCCCGGCTATGCCAGTGAATATATCATCGGCATCGGAAGAAATCTCCGAACCTATAGAATCCTTATAGTCATCAGCCGCTATATGAGTATATCTTATTCCCGCTTCCGGCAGGAAATTCCCAGCCTTCCTGTAACTTACAACTGCCTCCGCGCCATAATTCTGCACCTTGTACTCTGAAGAAACTTCTGAAGTTTTGTCCTCATAATCAGCAGTGCCATACATAATATTGCCATGCAGATTCCATGAATCATTAAGTTCCCTGCCAGCATAAAGGAATACGGAATGGCCTGTGGCAGTCAGGTCATGCGCGTCTGCATCTGCGTCAATGCTGGAATAAGCATAACCTATGCCAAGCAGAAGTCCGCTGTCAAGAATGCGGTCAAAGCCTGCCATTGTTCCGGCAGCCAGGCTGTCAAATTCTCCGGCACCGGATTTTGACGAAAAGCTGCCCATTGCCTTAGCCCATACGGAATTTTTTGCGCCAGCGTCTCCTGAAGCCAGGCCCCTGAAGCGGGATTCAGCCATGGCCAGCTGCCTTGCTTCCGTTCTGTTTCCAAGATTCCTTCCTGCCTCGCTGATTATGCCCAAAGCAGCCGACTGGGCGGCATTGCTTTCCCCTGGCATAATTTTTTTCAGCTCATTCACATAATCTTTCGGGGAACCAAGCTGTGAAAGTTCCATTATTTTATTTTTCAATGCGGCAGCCTTATCATTGCCAAGGCCTGAAACATTTTCCCATGCTTCCGCAGCAGCCGAGACATTGGAGTTTCCTCCTCCCTCGCTTACTGTTTCGCTTATGGTTCTAAGCATGGCGATATTGTAAAGCCCGCCGCCAGCGGAAGTTACCGCATAGCGGTGATTTGACAGGTCCTGCAGGGACTCAAATTCGCCATTCATTGCTGTTGCGGATATAAGCTGCAGATTGCCTGTGTGCTCACCGCGCTCCAGCGCGCCGTCAACAACAATGCCCAGCTTTGTGCCTTCCGCAGCAATATCAAGTGTGCCATTTACGTTAAGGCTCCCGCCCTCGTAAGCTGAAGAATCAGCAGAAATGCCGGAAACGCGCATTTTAAGCATTCCTGACATGTCAATATTGCCTGTTACTGAAACAGCATGACTGCTTATGTCCAGAGATGCATTGCTGCCTACATTAATGTTATTGGCTATGCTTATTCCTTCCAAAGCCACATTCCCGGATATTGACAGCTGTCCGGCACCATCCGTTGAAACCGGGGAGGACAAAGTGCCGCCTGTCAGCTCCATTGAGCCGTTGTTGCGCACCTCGTCTGTTCCGGAAAAAGAACCTGCATTTGCGATCAATGTGCTGCCGCCGGCATTGTAAATCAGGCTCTGGCTTAAAACAACATTATCCGCTATGTTTACCGTTCCGCTGCCGGAATCTATGTATGTCTGCCCGGAAGGCCCGCTTATGTTCTGGGATAGCGTTCCCTGCGAAAGATTAAGCCTGCCATTGTTTGTTACAGGGGCTGCAAAAAGCCCGGCACGGGCTGTAAATTCCGTCTGATCAGTAATCAATGTTGAGTTGCTGCCAATTGAAACATCATCATTTACCGTCAGGGAGCCGTTAAGCACTGAAACAGTGCCTGAGCCGGATACGCTTTTGGAAAGCGTGCCTTTCACGTTAAGAAGGCCGTTATTGGCAAGATTATTGAAAGTAAGGTTCTCAATATTCCTTACCGACATGGTGGAACCTTCGTGATTGAAAATATTATAAGCCTGCAAAGTACCCGTATCGCCAAATGAAACAAGGCCATGATTATTTAATGCAGCGCCTCCGAGAGCCACGGAAAATTCCGCCTCGTTTATATTCAGCGTTCCATTATTCTCAATACTGCCATCAAGTGTTATCGCGCCGTTTTCGGCAAGCGTTAGCGAAGCCCCTTCATCAATTTCAACGAAAGTAACATCTATGGCTGCGGCATTTGAAACATCGCCTGTTATATACAAATAACTGTTCCCAGAATATTTGCTTATGACATTATTATTGGTGCCGCCTGTAAAAGTAATTGTTCCATTATTATAAAACGTACCTATGTTTACAAGATCCGAAGCATTTGCCGTTAAAGCATTGTTATTGCCAATGATTATGTTTGAATTCTGTATAAGACCGCTGTGCTCATGATCAACAATAAGATGATTTCCGGATACATTGTACCCTACCTTTATTTCCTGTTTTTCCACAGTTGATTTTATTATGGCTGTAGCACCGCTGTTCCAGCCCATGTGCAGATTTCCGAG
>JAILAB010000076.1 GCA_024681855.1 Elusimicrobiales bacterium | reverse complement strand
CAGGTCTACGACAAAGCGGGAATATCTGCAGGTTATCCTGTTTGGCAGGAATGACACAAGATAATCCGCCTTTTCATCGCAAAGTGTTTTTGCGTCACGGACAAGTGCGGAATATTCTTTTTTCTTATCAGATATGCCGGGTATATACATTCCCGAATGAGGAATCCACGCCACAATCTTATCATAATTGTACTGTCTGTTTTCATACGATTTTTCTTTTTCTGACATAAAAAATGCCTCCCTGTTTCCACAAAGAGGCAAAAAAGAAAAACCCATCGTGAAGATGGGTTTTTATGTACGGTCAGCACCATCTTCCAAGCATTAGCACCTTGTCTTTAACAGGCTGCTGTGTAGTCATCGGGCTTGTCCCTCGTACACTCTCTATGGTTGCTTTATAGTATAGCAGTGATTATATGTTATGTCAACAAGGAAAGATCATTATTGGCCGCCTGCACCCTCCTGCCATGAATTTTCAGAGCCTGTATGATAATACCAGGAATCTCTTTTCGGCTGTTTTTCGGCATTTTCCGTATTTTTCTCAGTATTTTGTTTTTCAGCCTGCTGCTCATTTTTTCCTTTAGATATGTTGCGCAGTTCTTTAATTTTACGCTTATATGTGCTGCCTTTGACTTTTGACGGATTGCGTTTATACATAATAATATTTGCAGGGTCATTAAATATTTTCTGTGCCGGTTCCTTAATATATATAAGGCTGCCTATAAGAGCTATAAGGAGCATTAGTATAAACCAGTCTGCATTCAGGCTTGAAGTTGAATCCGGCAGATTGCGGCGTATGTCATTTGTATCCGTATAATTTGCATATATGCGTGCTGCGGATATTATGTAGAGCGGCCTTACGAAAACAACTAGAATAAGCAAAGCAATAAGCAGCGGTATTCCTGCAAGCAGATAAAAAGAATGAACTCCAAAAGCTGCCCGGTCTATACCGAAAAATGCGCACAATTTATCCATATTCGTAAATGTAAGGACATAACAGGCTATTCCGGTAATCCAGCATATTATTGAATATCCTATGCGGAGTTTTGCAAGCGGGATAAATCTGTGCATTGCCAGAGAAAGCGAGTCCTGGCAAGCCTGCATGACGGTTCTGCCGCTTACTATTGCGGGAATGAATCCCAAAGAGGCAAATTTCCAGCCCTGGTATGCGGCCTCCTTTATCAATTTTTCAGCTAAGGATTCTCTGTCATTTTTCTTAGGAAGCCTGCTCAAAATGCGTTTAACAGTAAGCCAGCCGTCAAACCAGCTGAATATCCATATAGGCCTTAACCGTGGCATTACGCATTTAAGGCAGTCAAGTATCGTAGATTCCCTCCCTTCAAGATTTAGGAGCTGTGAGGCTGCCATACAGGCTGTTAATAATCCTATAGGCATTGTTGTAAGTCCTACGCAGATAAATGACCATATAAGAAGTATCAGGTCTGCCGGAGTGGCGCTGTCTGATTCTGATGCGGCTTCAAAGAGTTCTTCCGGAATCCAGCCTATTGCCATAACCCACAGATAATATCCGGCGATTATTGCAATCCATTGAAGTATGGCAAAAGTAATGTTTTCTTTTTCTTTAAGAACATAAAACAGAGATTTGAAACTTTCTGAAAAAAAACCGCCTATTGATGTAAAATACCCCGGCTTTTCATTGGTGTCCATAATGGAAGCTGCAGAGCTCTTAAACTCTTTAAGCATTCCAAGCGTGCTTTTGCCTTCAAAACCATATTCATCAATGCCGTTCATAAAAACCGCCTTTAGAAAAGTTTTATGTTTTTTATCTATATAATTTAACATAACCTATATCTTTAATTCAAGAGAAAAACAGTGATTTAACACACTACATTTTAATAGATTAATTTTTCTGCATTTTCATTAAATTTTCTCCTGCTGTTTTAAGGTTATGTACTGATAATTGCCTTATGAACCTATGCGGAAACACTGCCATGTCCTGCTACAGAAGGCAAAGCAATGCTCGTTTTGAGAGATGAGAATCAGCCATTTTATGATGGTGAAGAAATAAAACTGCCAAATGGGAAATGCTTCCGAAAAGCAGGAATATATCAGTACAAAACCAAAGACAATGACTGGAAAACTGTCCCAGCTGTAAAAATTGACTGATTTGCACTAATATTTAGACATTCATCGTCCCTCCTGACAGTTTTAGCATCCATGAATCTTTCCATATCTTCCAATTTTAAAAAAACCAATTCATTGCGACAGAATGAATTACTTTAAAATTCATTTTCTTTCAGAAAATAAATTTTTCCTCTCTTAATTATAATTCCGCCGTCGTATATGCGATGTGCATAGCGCATTTAACTTCTACTGAAGATTTTGCAATTAATTGCAAAAAAGCATAGCATTTATCCTATATTGATTTATATCCTTAATGAACAGCAGTAATTGAAAAACAGCGGGAACCTGTTGTTAATGGTTCCCGCCGTTAAATATAATCATGGGAAACTTAATTGCGCATAATCACAAAATTAAGCCGTCTTCCGTTCAAGCAGTTTTTTTACTATGAAGGTTGCCACATGGTCGGCATACGAGCCTATGCCGAAGCCTGCGTCAAAGCCCAGTTCTTTTGCCAGTTTGTTGTTTATGCGCGGGCCGCCGGTAATAAGCAGCATTTTGCCGCGC
>JAILAB010000008.1 GCA_024681855.1 Elusimicrobiales bacterium | reverse complement strand
AGGGAACTTATAACCTTCGTGAAGGACCGCGCCGGGCATGACCGCCGCTATGCCATAGACGCAACGAAAATAGAAACGGAACTTGGCTGGAAGGCTGAAGAGAATTTTGAAACCGGCATAAGAAAAACCGTAGAGTGGTATTTAAACCGCTGATATTGTTTTTCATATTTTTTGTAAAAATATATTTCCGTTTCTTAATATAAATCAAATCCGGAATTGGGGCTGATACTGTCTGCTGCGGTACAGCACCTGACATGATATAATCTGCGGTTTTGTTTTATTTGTTAAACTATATCCTGAAGGAAATACAGATATGTATAAAGAACAAAAATGCGCCGGGGAGATTATAAAGGCAGGCTCTGTTAAACTGGATTTCTGGCAGAAATTCAATGTCGTGGCTGGCATGGTCTGCCTTGCGGCAATGCCGGTGACCCTTGGGCTGTTGATTAATCCCGGATTCCGTTTTTCTTTCAGCATACAGCTTGCGGCATACATTGTCGTTTTAATTGCGTACTGCGCATGGTTTTTTACCGCACACAGGGTTTTTGGCGGAAATGCGGCAGGAAACGGCATAGTAGACAGAACCAGGAAAAAATACCGGGTAATTGATTATATAAGCCGGGTATGCACGGCGGTATGTCCGCTTTTTGTATTTCTGGCTTTCTTTCTTATGGGAACTGCGGCAGGAAGGGGGCAGACAGGGTATTTCCTGCATTTGTCTGAATGGATTCTTGCCATTGCCTCCGTAGCCGCTTTTTCAATATGCCGGTATCTGGAAATATGCTTTGAGGTTTACGATATTAAAAAAAGCCATATATGCTCGTAGGATTCCCGCACCAGACAGTAAAAGATATAGTGAATGGCAGTAATCCTGTAAAAGTATACTGGGAATATCTCAAGATGACGCAGGAAGAACTTGCTAAATAAGAATATTTCCATTATCCTGCAGGAAACTCCATATTTAAAATCTTGTTAGTTGCGCTTGCAACGCTAATTCGCAAGATAAATATTTGTCTTGCAAGCATATTAATATTTAGATATACTTTTATCATATTAATAATTAGGAGAAAAGAGGACTTCGTTTTATGAATTTTGAAGCGGTATTTAAGGATAAATTTACGGTTGAAATGAATATATCAGGGCATAAGGTCTGCACCGATCTGCCTGAAAGCATGGGGGGAAAAGCTGCGGGGCCTACGCCCCTTGAGCTTATGCTGTCTGCCCTGCTTTCCTGCTCAGCCTCATCAGTTTATTTTTACCTGGTCAAGCATGAGCTTCCTTCAGAGGGAATAAAAATTTTCCTCAATCCTTCTTTTGAGAAAGACATGGTGACAAAAGCTGAGATAACTATAAATTTGCCGCCATCTTTCCCAGAAGACAAGAAAGCTCCTCTGCTTGCTTTTGCCAGGCATTGCAAGGTTGGCGGACATCTCAAGTTCCAGTATGATGTGAAGCTGGAAACATCAGCAATAAAATAAGGAGAACAAAAAATGGAAATGAAATTTTACAGATGTGAGCTTTGCGGCCAGATAGTTGCAATAGTAAAAGGCACAAAATCCCCGCTTGTATGCTGCGGAAAACCGATGAAGGAAATAATAGCCGGAACAGTTGAAGCCTCCAGGGAAAAACATATACCCGTATGGGAACAGAAAGGAAATGCGGTATATGTAAAAATAGGTTCAGCAGAACACCCAATGCTGCCGGAACATTATATTGAATGGGTTGCCATTCAGAGCGAACAGGGAAATCAGCGCAAGAAACTTGAGCCTGGCGAAAAGCCGGAAGTATGTTTCAGGCTGTGCTGTGAAAGCGACAAGGTAAAAGCTGTTTATGCCTGGTGCAATCTTCACGGCCTTTGGAAAGCTGAAGATAAGTGATTTCATTTCCCTGAGCTGAATGCCGGGAAAAATAAAATAGAGAGGAATGAATAATAACATCCCTCTCTTTTTATGCCTTGTTTAATATTAGTGTTTTTTAATATGATATTATATATTTAAGCGAAAGAGATAAGCTATGAAGATTGCTATTGCAGGCACAGGTTATGTAGGAATGTCCATTGCCGTACTTCTGGCACAGCATAACAGCGTGATTGCTGTTGATGTGGTGCCGGAAAAAACGGCAATGATTAATGCGCGCCGCTCTCCTGTGGCTGACAAGGAAATTGAGGAATATCTGGCTTCCAAAAATCTTGACCTAAAGGCTTCTACGGATGCGGAGGAGGCCTATTCACAGGCGGATTTCATTGTTATTGCCGTGCCTACCAATTATGATGCGCAGAAGAATTATTTTGACACTTCCGCAGTTGAAAGCGTAATTTCGCTTGTGAAGAAATGCAATCCGTCTGCGATAATGGTAGTGAAATCCACCGTGCCGGTTGGCTTTACTGCCAAGGTAAGGAAAGATTTAAATACCGATAATGTTTTGTTTAGCCCGGAATTTCTGCGCGAAAGCCGGGCGCTTTATGACAACCTTTATCCTTCCAGAATAATTGTAGGCACAGACCTTGAGAATAAAAGGCTTGTGAAAGCTGCTGAAACCTTTGCTGGCCTGCTTAAAGAGGCTGCGCTTAAAGAAGAAATTCCGGCTCTGATAATGGGGTTTTCGGAAGCGGAAGCAGTAAAGCTTTTTGCTAACACATATCTTGCGCTTCGCATAAGCTATTTCAATGAGCTGGATACCTATGCCGAAAGCAAGGGCCTTAATTCAAAGCAGATTATTGATGGCGTATGCCTGGATTCACGCATTGGAAATCAATATAATAATCCTTCTTTCGGATACGGCGGATATTGCCTGCCGAAAGACAGCAAGCAGCTGCTGGCAAATTATGCCCAGGTTCCGCAAAATCTGATAAGAGCTATTGTTGAGTCTAACCGCACAAGAAAAGATTTTATAGCTGACCGCGTGCTTCAGAAAGCCGGATGGTATGATTATTCCGCCTGCGGAAGCTTTCAGGCTGAAAATGAGCGTAAAGTCATTATTGGCGTATACAGGCTTACCATGAAGACAAACAGCGATAATTTCCGCCAGAGCAGCGTTCAAGGCATAATGAAGCGCATAAAGGCTAAAGGTGCCCAGGTAATTATTTATGAGCCTTCGCTTAAAGACGGCTCCACCTTCTTTGGCAGCGAAGTAATTAATGATCTTGATAAGTTCAAAAAGCGCAGCCAGTCAATAATAGCAAACCGTTTTGATGCCTGCCTGAATGACGTGAAAGACAAGGTTTATACGAGGGACATTTTCTTCCGTGACTGATACAGCTATTTTCAAATCAGATGATTCCTCAGCAGTTCTAATAACGGGCGGCGCTGGCTTCATTGGCTCTTCGCTGGCAGACAGGCTTCTTGCGGCTGGAAGAAAAGTCATTGCTGTTGATAATTTTTCACCTTATTATGATGTTCGCATAAAGGAACAAAATGTGAGCGGGCATAAAAATAATCCGTCATATAAGCTTTACAG
>JAILAB010000074.1 GCA_024681855.1 Elusimicrobiales bacterium | reverse complement strand
AAAAAAGCCCTGCTGTTGCCAGCAGGGCTTTTTATTATTGCGATACAGGGCTTTATTCCCCTTCCTCAATGAGGAAGTTCTTGAACTGCCACGGATCCGCTTCATCAATTACCCTGCCATTATGGGAAGCAAAGGCATTTTTGAAGTTCTTGAGCGGAGTCCAGTCAGCCTTTTCTGAA
The DNA here is from genome assembly GCA_024681855.1 of Elusimicrobiales bacterium. Lineage (GTDB taxonomy): Bacteria > Elusimicrobiota > Elusimicrobia > Elusimicrobiales > UBA9959 > CACZRG01. The sequence goes on along the minus strand of JAILAB010000074.1, from coordinate 13,812 downwards.
ACGAATTTGCCGAGCCATGGCTTTGCTATGCCAAGCACGAAATCATGCGGAATGTCTTCCGGCATAAGAAGGCCAAGCTCCGGATTCTCAAGCATCCACATTATTGCCGTGCATACGCCTATGGCAACCTGTATGGTTGTAGCGTTCTGATGAGGTATAAGCCTGCGGGATTCGCCAATATCCAATATTGAGCCTGTCCACCAGGAATTATATTCATGGCCCATTACGAGCGCGCCGAGTATGTCCTCTCCTGCAATGATTTCATCGCGCATTATTCTTTCGCCGGCCTGCAGCTCATAATTATAGCCGCGCAGTTCCTGAAGGCTGGCAATGGCCGCATCGGCAGGGCAATAGGCATAATGCACCGTAGGGCGATATACGGCTTTGCCGTTTTCCCATACCGTAAGATAATCGGAAAGGCTGAAAGCTTCGCCGTGGCGTATTATCATGCCTCTTATGTTATAATCAGGCACCCAGCTGCGCACCCAGGTATTCATGCCCATGCGCGCAAGGCATATCTGATTTTTCGGGCCGGTTTTGTGTTCAACAGCCAGGCGGGGCAGCTCTTTCTCATGAGTGCCCCATCCCATTTCGGCAGGAGCAACGCCCTCTTCGCGGAAGCCCTCAACGCTCCAGGTGTTCACAAATTCATTTACAAGCTTGGGCTTATCTGAAATCTGAGTGTCCCTTTCGCTTACATGTATCACTTTCACGCCGGAAAGGCGGGCCATCTTATTGAAAGCCTTGTCCTTTATTGCCTGTTCCAGCTGCTCCCTGGCCGAGCCTGTAATTTTATTGTCGGCAAGAAGAGCTGCCGATATGTCAGCCACGGCCTGTTTGGCAAAATGAGAGATCATGCCGGGATTAGCCCCGTGCTCAATAACAGCGGAAGGGCCGGGATTTTTCCAGCCAGCCTTCATTGCGCGTATTTTCATCTGCCTGAAATAGAGCGTTCTTTCAGTAGGGTCTTTAGCATTAGCGCCTTCATAAGGATCCCAAAGCTCCACGGAAGTATTTAAATAGCGCACGCCATTGTTATGGCACCAGTCCAGAATTTCGCAGCAGTCAATATTCCATGCCAAGTCTATGAGCAAATCCCCATTGCCGATATATTCGCCGAGCAGGCTGCCCATATTTTCCCTGGTGATTTTCCTGCGTATGAAAGTTATCCCTTTTTCCTCCCACTCATTCATCTCCGGCTGATGAGGGCGCATGTCTATTACCGTAATGTTTTTATACGGAATTTCCACAAGCTTAAGCAGCATGGGCAATGCGCATTTGGCCACCGAACCGAAGCCAATCATGAGTACCTTGTTATTGAATTTTACCATTTAGTGTTGAACCGCCTTTTGATTTTGAATTTAACTTTGGGTTTATCTTGAAAAAAAGCGAAGAAAAAAACCCATAGCAATGTTATTATATAATTTATGCTTTATGTAATTCTATGGATAACAATGGCGCGGCGCATTAGGGCGCATTAAACGCCTGCCGGCATGAAAACAGATTAAAGGGAATTTACGATACAGCAATGCTTTTTTAGCGCACTGCTTCCATGCGCACTATGCCATTTTTGTTAACCACAAGGCGATGCCGCTCAAAATATTCCTGCTCTTCGCCGTCACGGTCAACATAGGTATAGCGCACTATTACATTTATATGATACACCCTGGAACAGCTGGCCTTCTCCACAATGCCGTTTTTCTCGTCAACATATCTGTATTCCGCCACAGGGTCGTCAGCCTGCTGTATAAGGCGCGCAATATTGAAGCGCATTATGTCATTTATGCCCTTGCGCCGCGCATGATTGCGCATTATGGAGCGGGGCTTTAGCTTTATATTCTTCTTGTATTTAAAGATTCTTTCAGGGCGGCCTTCAGAATCCACAGAAGTAAGATAATCAGCATTGCGCAGGCGGCTGACGTCAGGCGGAAGATTCTCATGTTTCAGGAAGGTAAATCCTTCCTTTAGAACGCCAATGCTTTTAAATGTATCAGGGTCTATTACATCTATTTTTCTGTCTGAAATCCAATGCGCCAGTTTTTTGGAGAAGGAGAATTTTATCCAGTCCTTTATCCGGTCTTTAAATATATAGCTTATCACGAGCGCGGTTACAAAAGGAACGCTGGTGGTTGTGTATTTATTCTGATAATACACGCTTATCACGGAAGCAAAAAGCATTGCCACGCCTGCGGCAAAGCCGAAAATTATTTGAGTGAGAGCTTCCCATTCCGAAAATTCCGTTCTTATGAAAAGAACAGCGGAAACGAATTTTTTAAGCACGCCCCTGCGATATATCAGCAGCTCATTTGCTGAATCCTTTTCAAATACGGTAGGATATGAGCGTTCACGGCGATATTCTGCCTCTTTTCTAATAATGCTGATTATACGGTCATGCAGCGAAGAAACCGTATTATTATTGCTTAACAATGGGCTTTTCCGCATTGAGTAAGCCAGGGAAGAAAGATGCTCTTCCAGAGAGAGGCTTACATATTCATCGCAAAAAGCAAAAGTTTCCTTAATCTTTACCGGAACCACTGAAATAGACATTTCAGTGCGCATGGCATAAAAATCTTTAACAAAATTTTCCAAATCAGACAGAAAGGCTTTTAGCGAATTTTCAAGAAGAGTAGTGAAACCAGATGTTTCATATTCTTCCAGAAAAAGCTTCACATTATCGCGCAGCTCGCCGCGGACTATGCAGCCCAAGAGCTTTATCTCATAACATACGCTTTCTATAAGCTCCGTGGAATTGTCCCCAGCCATGGCTTCCTGCATTTTCTTGCGTATTCTCGTGAGAGGAGAATATTCCAGCTCCTTATCAAGCATTCTGCTTAGGCTTATTTTAGGGGTACTGAACCTTATATAACGCTGGCAGGAATCATAAAACTGCTCTTTATGATAATTATGCGGGCCGACATTAAGCGAACGGGGAATAAAAAAATATGTTTCTACGGAATAAGAAGTTTTCTCAACATCGTCTAAATCGAAGTCAAGCTTTATTTCCAGACGATGCTTGTCATGCACCCGGATTTTAGATTTTAATGTCGCTTTTCCGTCTTCCATTTTTTGTATTTATGCTATTTTACAAAATAACGGCAAATAACCGCAAAAGAATATAAAAAGAATATGCGATAAAAAATCAGCCTGAAAATTAAAAAATTCAGCTAATCTTTGTCAGGATGAAACTTATCATGCGCCTTTTTCAGATCTTCCCTTGCCAGATGAGCATAAATCTGAGTGGTGTTCAGGCTGGCATGGCCGAGCATTTCCTGAACTGAGCGCAAGTCTGCCCCGCCCTGAACCAGATGAGTTGCAAATGTATGGCGGAACAGATGCGGATGCGGGTGAATTTCCACGCCAGCCTCCCTGCCCCGTTTTACAATGTCTTTCCACATCATTACGCGGCTTATTTTGCGGCCAGAGGCATTCAGAAATAAATCCGAGGAAACAGCCTTTCCGCCAAAGCGCATGGCACAGGCTGACATATAATGCTCTAAGCTGGCAAGCGCCCTGCTGCTTACGGGAACAAGCCTTTCCTTTGAGCCTTTTCCAAAAACACGCAGCCAGCCATCCTGAAAATTAACCGATTCTATGCGCAGGTTTACCAGTTCTGAAACGCGTATTCCGGTAGCATAAAGAATTTCTATTGCGGCGGTAACGCGCAGGGAAGCAAAAGTATGCCCCGGAGGAAAAGACAGCAGCTTTTCCATCTCTTCCCCGGTTAAATATTTTGGAACTTTCCTGGGCAAATGGGGAGACTTAAAATTATGCATGGGGTCTTTGTCAGTCTCCCCTTCCAGCCTCAAGAAACGGTAAAATGCGCGCAAAGCCTCCGTCTTGCGGAAAATGGAAGCAGGACTTAAAAACTGATTTGTCTTAAGCTCCCACAGATATTCTTCCAAAAACGGAGCCTCCGCCTTAAGAGGATCTGTTCTTTTTGCTTCACACCAGGACAGATAAGCCTCTGCATCCCCCGCATAAGCGGAACAGGTATTATCAGACAACCCACGCTCAAGAACAAGGTATGAGCGGAAGCGGGAGGCCAGCTGATTATGAATCATAAAAGAAGCAGCTTATTAAAAAAACTATTTTTCCTCTGTTTCGTCAGCCGATGCTTTGGCGGCGCGGTCATTCTTTGAGGAAGATGAATCCTCTTCGCCAGAAGACACTAGCAGGCGGCGGCGCAGCTCCTCCATTATTTCAGCTGAAATTTCCGGATTAGCTTTAAGATAGGCCTTGGCATTTTCCCGGCCCTGACCTATTCTCGTTGTCTTATAAAGGAACCAGGAACCGCTCTTGTCAACAATGCCTGTTTCAGTAGCCATATCCAGTATGGAACCTTCTTTAGATATGCCCTGGCCATTGACCATTTCAAATTCCGCCTGCCTGTAAGGCGGGGCAACTTTGTTCTTAACAACTTTTACCCTTATTCTGGCGCCGGTTATTATATCGGCATGCTTCAGCGTTTCAATTTTTCTTATATCCAGGCGCACTGATGAATAGAATTTTAATGCAAGGCCGCCCGTGGTTGTTTCAGGGTTGCCGAACATCACGCCTATCTTCTGGCGCAGCTGATTGATAAAAATTATGGCAGTTTTGCTGGTTGCCACTATGGAGGTAAGCTTCCTTAAAGCCTGGCTCATCAGCCTTGCCTGCAAGCCGACATGCGAATCCCCCATGTCGCCTTCTATTTCAGCCTTAGGAACAAGCGCAGCCACGGAGTCTATCACCACAACATCAACGGCTCCGCTGCGCACCAGCTTTTCTGTTATTTCCAAAGCCTGCTCGCCGGAATCAGGCTGTGAGATAAGGAGATTGTCTATGTCTACGCCTATTTTTTGCGCATATACAGGATCAAGGGCATGCTCAGCATCTATGAAAGCCGCAAGGCCGCCCCTCTTCTGAGCTTCCGCTATTACATGAAGAGTAAGGGTTGTTTTGCCTGAAGATTCAGGCCCGTATATTTCTGTTATGCGGCCACGCGGTATTCCCCCAACGCCTAATGCAAGATCCAGCGTTAGGGCGCCGGTAGGAATTACCTCAATTTTCATATTAGCGTTGCGGGAACCCATTTTCATAATGGCTTCTTTCCCGAAGCTTTTTTCTATTTGGGCAAGAGCGACTTCAAGGGCTTTAGCCTTATTGTCTTCCTTTTTATCTTCTTTAGCCATAAAAATCTCCTTAAACAGCAAATTTGCTTATGCCTTTATTATAACAGACCTTAGCGACAGCGTATTGTCGCATTAAAATTCTGCCAAAAAAAATATTTTGGAGGCTCAGATATATTATAAGAAATTCTGCTTTTTTAATAAATGAAGAGCAGCCGCAGAATGAAACTGCGGTCAAAAATCATTAAAAAACAAAAAAAGCTCAAAATCTTTCCGGGCAGGAAGGGCCAAAAAGCCTAATCTATATGCACGTTCTTATAATAAGAAGCAGAGCTGCGGAAAGGGCCAAACTGCGAGAAAAGAGCCGGCAGGTCATCAGACATCCTTACAGCCGCAATAAGGCAAGCTATGCCTATCAGCGTAAGCAGCTTAACATAAGGCATCATGAAATCCAAATTCCACATATCCTGCAGAATCCAGAAGAAATTCATCCAAATCCAGCAGTTTGTGGAAATATCCATTAGCATTACAGCCTTATTGCCCTTGTTTGTCAGCAAAAGGGCTATTCCGGTAATGGCAGTAGGGATAATGCAGCATACGCATACCCTGGGAAACTGCAGCATCCAGAAAGCATCCATGAAAAACCAAGACAGGGAGTTAAGTATGTCAACAGTGCTGCGGGATAGAAAACGGCTATTTTTTTTGCCTTTCCCGCTATTGCAAACTGCGGCTTTTTTTGTGGTCTGTTCTTTCATAAGCACTCCTATGGCCGCAGTCATTGATAAACAAGCGGCCCGGGCTGCCTTTACGGCAGCAGAAGACAGGCCGCTTTTAAGCGCGGCCAGGCGGAGCATCATGCCCGCCGTCTTCTTCCTCTGCGGCAGGAGATGTTCCTTCAGGCAAATGAAATTTCCCGGAAACAGACACTTCCGAGTCCGCAAGCCCGCTAGGGCGGACGGATTCAGAAGTAGCGGTTTCAGCAACAGAAACATCGGGATTTTCAGATACAGCTGGCTTAGCGGCAGCATTTAAGCTGGCATCAGGCGAAGCCTGCGTCAAATCCGGTTTCTCATAAGGCACAAATGTGCCTTCGGAAAATTCCTTTAGCCATTTTTCAAGCATTGCGACCTTATTTTCCAGCAGCTGAATTCTTTCTTCCGTCTTGTCAATGAAAACCAGCGGCTGGCGGCTTGGCATTTCTTCGGCAACAGCCGGCATGCCACAAAAAAGATGAGTATACCGCCCGTCTTTCTGGCCTGGTCTCCTGGGAGCTTTCGCAAGCATCGGATTGGGCATGGAAGCAAGCTGCTGAAGCAGGGCTTCAGTCTCTGCCGTATCCTTAAAAGCATACAGCCTTTCCGTGCGCGTTTTGAGCTCCGCGGCAGTTTGAGGGCCTCTCAGCATGAGAACAATAAAAAGAGCTGTTGTCCTTTCATCGTAAGTGTCAAGCAGAGAACTAAGGCAATGCGAATATTTAATTGATCTTTCCCCAGAATAAAGATGCTTCTGCACAAGGCCTTTTTCCAAAAGGGATTCAATGCCCTTGCCAAGCGTGCCTGCATCTAAAGACATCACAGGATCGCGGCTGGATTTCTGATTGCAGGCCAAAAGCAGAGAATTAAACGAAAGCGGATACTGGTCTTTGACCGTTATTGACTTTTCAGCCAATGAACCCAGTATGCGGCATTCAACAGGTGTTAATTCTGTCAGCATTATATTTTCCTTATTCCTAATGTTATTATATCACACTTTTTAATAAAATTTACATTTTTTCTTAAAAAAATTTAAAATTTTAAGCGATTTTCTATGTTTTTTCAAAAAAAATGTTAAAAATAAGGAGAATTAACAGAAAACAAAAAACTAATCGGTTACAAATAATAAAATTTTACATTAATTCTCTGTATAAGAAGATTATTGATTTTAGGGTTTTCCCGTCATGCTGAATTTATTTCAGCATCTCTGCGGCTTAAAGAGGTCATGAAACAAGTTCAGGGCGACTAAGCAATATCTGCATTCTTTATAATTGCATTGTATCAATGCTTTCCTTTAAAAAAGCCTATATTAAATATCATCTCCATTTATTAATTACTGTTTCCTTAATGTTTATTTTAATGCTCTATTTTTGTAGAATTATCTAAAAGACAGGATTTTTTGCCAAAACATCTTTGGCATTCCTAGCATTTTTCATCTTCTCGGAGATTTTATGGCAGCAAATGAAAAAAAATTGCGTTTTGGCGTAGTAGGGGCTGGAAAATTAGGCGGGTTTCATTGCCGCACTTTGGCTTCAATGCCAGAAGTAGAGCTTATAGGCGTTTCCGATCCTAATCTTATGAGGGCGCAACAGCTGGCTTGGGATTATAACTGCATAGCATACAGGGACATGGAAGAGCTTATTCCGCAAGTGGATGCGCTGGTGCTCCCGGTTCCGACAGAACTGCATGCAAAAATGGGCGTTAAGGCATTAAATGCCGGCAAGCATGTTTTGGTAGAGAAGCCTATAGCCAATTCAGAAGAAGGGGCAAGAGCGCTGCTTGAGGCCGCTGAGAAAAACAAAGTTATTTTGCAGGTAGGCCATTCGGAAAAATTTAATCCCGCTGTAGTAGAAACATTGAAGCATGTAAAAAACCCCCGCTATGTGACAATAGAGCGCTTAGGGCCTTTTGACCCGCGCGTGGCTGCGACAGGCGTTGTGCTGGATCTCATGATTCACGATCTGGACATCATTCTCACAATGATTGACAGCGAAGTGGAAAGCTTTGAGGCGATAGGCGCAAGCCTTTTCTCTAACCATGAAGATATCTGCAATGCCCGCATACGTTTTAAAAACGGCTGCCTGGCTGACATAACAGCAAGCAGGGCAACAATGGAAGCTTCAAGGCGCATGAGAATATATCAGCAGAATGAATATCTGTCCGTGGATTATGTCAGCGCCCGCTTGAAAATTTACAGAAAAAAAACACCCATACTTTCAAGCCTGAAGGACATAGAAATAACTGTTCCAAAACTTGAGAAGAAGCAGCCCATACGGGAAGAGCTTTATCACTTCATATACTGCATACAAAATTCAAGAACGCCAATAAACAGCGGCGAAAAAGGCCTTAAGGCTGTGCATCTAGCCTTAGCCATAACAAAAGAAATGCGGCGCTATGAGATTTCAGCCAGGAAAGACAAAGAAACTGAAGAGTCTTTTTCAAGGAATCTTTCAGATCTCGGCAAAGCTGGCAAAGTAATGCTGGAAGAAGGATTGGCAAAAGCCGGCATAGATAAGTAATGCCGCAACAGATAAAGCAAGGGAAGGCGGAATCATGGCAATAACTGTGCCCCAGACAAAAAACATTCTGATAATAGCCGGAGATCCATCCGGAGATCTCCATGCGGCAAACCTTATAAAAGAGCTGAAAAACAAAGAACAGGGAATATCCGTTACGGCAGTAGGAGGCCTGCGCATGCAGCAGGCAGCCGACCATTTCATATACAATCTTGTTGCTGTCGGCGCATCAGGCTTCGCAGCGCCTTTTAAGCATTTCACGCTCTGGTTCAAGCTTATAAGGCTCATACGCCACTATCTTGAGGAAAAAAAACCGGCCTGCGTAATTGCTGTTGATTTCTACGGCTTCAATTATCAGGTTTTAGGCCTGGCATCGCACAGAAAGATACCGGCATACTGGTATATAAGCCCGCAGGTATGGGCCTCGCGCCCGGGCCGGGCAGCTAAAATAGCCCGCAACACTAAAGGCGTTTTCGTAATATTCCCGTTTGAAGAGGAAATTTACCGCAAGGCTGGCGGCAATCCTGTTTTTGTCGGCCATCCTCTGCTGGACATGATACCGCAGCCGGCAGAAAAGACTTACCCGCAGGCAAACGGGGAATGGAACATAGGCCTGCTGCCAGGCTCGCGCCGCAATGAAATCTGCGCACTGCTGCCAATGTTCATAAAAGCCTTCTACAAAATAAAGGAAACATATCCTAAAGCTAAAGCAAAGCTGTTCGCTGTTCCCGAGTTTCCTGACAGCATAATAGTGCCAATGCTTGAAAACGAGAACAGATACTGGTCAAAAGACATAGAGATAGTGCGCGAGAATGATTACAGAGAGAGGGCAAAGCTGGATTTTGCATTTACCTGCTCCGGCACGGCCACGCTTGAAAACGGTCTGCTGGGCTTGCCAATGAGCGTAGCTTATAAGCTTGGCAAATTCACCTATGCAATCGCCCGCATGGTAATAACGGTAAAGTATATTTCTCTTGTAAACATACTGCTGAACCGCCAGGCGGTAAAAGAATTAATACAGGAAAACGCCACGCCGGAGCTTCTTGCGCAGGATGCTTTGTCTTATCTTAATGAGCCAAACAGGCTTACGGAAAAAAGAAAAGAGCTTTTGTCGCTAAGGAAACTGCTTGGAGAAAAAGGCGCCGCTGAAAGAACCGCCGCCACAATATGCCAAAACATGGACTGGAGCAAGCCGGAAACTGAAACAAAACAGGAAGAGGCAAAAACACAGCCATAAGCAAAAAACTCATAGGAGCTGTATACCGCAGGAATTTAAACAGAAACACAGATTCAAACAAAAAAACAGGCTGAAGAAGCTTTATTGAAACAAGAATTTAACACAACTTAGAGACACACTATGATGCAACTTGAAGATCTTCTTTCACGATTCCGCGAATATTCGCAGCAGGACACCACTCTGCTGGAATATGCCTGGCACTATGCGCAAGAAGCCCACAAAGGGCAGCTGAGAAAATCAGGAGATGAATATTTCACGCATTGCGCCGCTGTAGCGGAAATACTGATAAGCTTTAAGATGGACATTCCGACAATTTGCGCCGGGCTGCTTCATGATGTGATAGAAGACACTGACATTCCCCATGACACTTTCCGCAAGGAATTTGGAGATGAAATATTCGGGATAGTCTCAGGCGTAACAAAGATTGACTCAATAAATTTTTCCTCAAAAGATCTTGCCCAAATAGAAAACTGGCGAAAAATGGTTCTTGCCATGGCCGAAGACATAAGGGTTATCATAGTGAAGCTGGCTGACAGGCTTCACAATATGAGAACATTGCAGTTCCAAACGCCGGAAAAACAGCAGAAAAAAGCGCAGGAAACGCTTTCCCTTTATGCTCCTCTTGCGCAGCGCCTTGGAATTTTTTCCATAAAGTCTGAGCTTGAAGACCTGTCATTTAAATATCTCCAGCCGAAAGAATATTATGAGCTGCTGGAAAAAGTGCAGCAGAGATATGCCAGGAGAGAACAGCTTCTTGACGAGTTCAAAGATGCGCTCAATAAGCATTTGGAAGACACTAAAATACCGCACAGGGTTCTTTCCAGGGCAAAAAACCTGTATTCCATATACAGAAAAATGCAAATGCAGAATAAACCTTTTGAGGAAATACAGGACACTCTTGCTGCCAGAATAATAACTGACAGCATACTTAACTGCTATGCCCTGCTCGGGCTGGTGCATTCCCTGTTTAAGCCAGTGTCCGGCACTTTCACGGATTATATCGCCGTGCCAAAAATGAACGGATACCAGAGCCTTCACACAACAGTAGTCGCTTCTTCGGGAGAAATGGTAGAAATACAGATAAGAACCGAAAAAATGCACTATACAAATGAATATGGCATAGCCGCTCACTGGCGCTATAAGCTGGGAGAAAAAAGCCCCGATGAGCATTTGAATGAAAAATTAAACTGGCTGCGCGAATGGATAGAAAAACAGCAGAACCTGAACAATGATGAGTTTATGGACGGCTTTAAAGGCGACCTTGAAATGCAGCAGATTTTTGTTTTTACGCCCAAAGGCAAGGTTAAGCCGCTCGTTTTAGGCTCAACGCCGCTGGATTTCGCTTACAGCATTCATACCGAAGTAGGAAATACCTGCATTGGCGCAAGGGTAAACGGCAAGATGGCAAAACTGGACAAGCCGCTTAAGAGCGGAGACATCTGCGAAATACTTACCAAGAAAAATTCAACGCCCAAAAAAGACTGGCTGAAAATAGTTAAGACCGCAACTGCCCGCAGCAGCATACGCCGCTGGCTGCGCGAGAATGGCGAAAGCGAAGAGTGAATTTTCCGGAGAACTCAGACATAACGCAGCAGAAAACAGATGCGCTCAGGCAGCGCATTGCGGCGCTTGGCATTGACATCAGCATTATTGAGGAAAAATTCATAAAAGGCAGCGGCAAAGGCGGACAAAAAATAAATAAAACCGCAAATGCCGTGCAGCTTTATTATCCGCCGCTGGCAATCACGGTGCGCTGCCAGCGCGAAAGAAAACGCTCCGTAAACCGTTTTTTAGCGCTGCGCGAAATGATTGACCGAATAGAAATGCAAATTTCTCCAGAAACATCAGAGAGGCTAAAAGAAATAGAGCGCATTCGCAGAAGAAAACACCGTTAATCTTACCGGAATGCGGTTACAGCAAATAAAAAGCTAAGCTGTTATATAAATCCCATAATATTTTTAAAGGCTCTGTTAAAGGAAAATATTGGCACAATATATTTATAAAGGCCGCAAATATTACTTCGCCGTCCTGAACTTATTTCAGGACCTCTTTAAACCGCAGAGATGCTGAAATAAATTCAGCATGACGGAAAAACTGTAAAATCAATAATCTTCTTAATAAAGAGCTAATCCCATAAATTTTAAAGTTGAAAAAGTTTTTTTATCATAATATAATATAGTTATGATTAGATTTATTTTTATGTTATTGTCTTTCTTTGCTTTTTCATTCTCTTTTGCAGGAAATGCAGAAGCGAATAATGAACTCAAGAACATAAAAGCGGCAGATGTGCACCGCCTGGCAGAAGAAATGAATCTTCCGAAAATTCCGGATGTAACAGGAGCCGTAATTTTAAACGCATTAGAAACAGAAAACGGCAAACCTCCGGTAATAATAACTGTTCCCGGCCTTAGCTTTGATGAGATAGGCCCGGGAATACTTGAGATAAGCACACTCAAAAAGATTTGGCATTTCTTTTTTCCTCACAAAAGAGATGCGGTAAACAATGAAACATTGGCTGCGGAAGTGCAGAAATTCAATGAAGAATACTTTATGCTGCAGGAAGGCGAGCAGATACCAGAGCTGGACACAAAAATACCACATGTTGACGTGCACTATTTGGAAGACAACATGAAAAGCCTGCCTAACTTTGAAGCCAGAGGCCTTACGGTGGAACCCTTTGACTGGTCCCGCGACCCGGACGAATCAGACAAATATGTGAAAAAACTTATAGCGCATATTGCCGCAGTGGAAAAGAAATACCGCGGAACAGGCCGCCCTATATGCCTCATCTCCCACAGCTGGGGCACAATGCTTGCCCATACAGCTCTTCACCGTATGCCGGAAATGCGTTCCCAGGTAAAAATAGACCGCTGGATAACCATGGGCTCGCCTTTAATGCCCGGAAATGCCATAGTCCGCATTTACGGCAAGCTGAAAGCAAAACAGGAAGATTTTGAAAAAACAGTGTCAAAGCCTGCAAGCGTTAAAGGCAAATGGATAAACATTTGGGCAAAGCATGATATAATTTCAAACATAATAAAAGCGGCAGATTCCAACTATCAGGTAGATCTTGCCGTTGCCGATACAGACAAAGAGGTAGTTCAGCATGCCAAAGATCACCCCTTTAGTTTCTTTACCACAAGAAGGGATTTGTTTAAGCTGCGCACGACAACCATTTGGCATGCAGTATATATGTATGATTATGATGAATACATAAAATGCCTTAACAGACAGGTAACCGTAAAGGTATTCGAACCGCTGGTAGATCCCTCTGTTACTGCCAATTATTAAAAAATAATTTTAAGCCAAGAAGCCCGCCGGCCTTTATTTATACTGGCGGGCTTTCATTTTTAGAAACGGAAAAGAATCATGAATCTAGTAAGAATAGAAAATTTTTTTAAAGAGAACGGCATTCCTTCTTTTAGGATAAAGCAGATAAGGGATGCAGTATATCAGCAATATGCCACAAAATGGGATGAAATAAAAACATTGCCTTCTGACCTGCGCAAAAAGCTGGAAGAAAAAGAAGGAGACATTCTTTCAGTGAAAGCGGAACAGATTCTCATATCCGCAAAACATGATGCAATAAAGTTCTGCTTTGAACTTAAAGACAAGCGCAAAATTGAAGGCGTGCTTATGAACATACTGCCTGAAAAGTGGTCATTATGTCTAAGCACCCAGGTTGGCTGCGCCGTGCGCTGCGCTTTCTGCGCAACAGGAAAGCGGGGGCTGCGAAGGAATCTCTCCCCGGAAGAGATAACGGATCAGTTTATTTTTGCAGCAGCATATCTGAAAAAACTAAACGGTTGCAAAATACACAGCGTTGTATTCATGGGCATGGGCGAGCCTTTCCTTAATTACAGTTCTGTCGCTGATTCCATACGCATAATTACCAGCCAGGAACTTATCGGCCTGGGCCAAAGGCATATATCAGTGTCCACATCAGGGCATGTGCCCGGCATAAGGGCATTTGCAAGAGATTTTCCGCAATGCAATCTGGCCTTTTCCCTTCATGCCCCAACAGATGAACTGCGCTCTGAACTGGTGCCGCTAAACAGCCGCTATCCGCTAAGCCAGACGGCAAAGGCCTTGCAGGATTATATAGCGGCCACTCACCGCAAGGTTTTCATAGAGTATGTAATGTTAGACGGAGTGAACTGCAGCCGCAGCATGCCTGACAAAATCAATGATTACCTGCG
>JAILAB010000067.1 GCA_024681855.1 Elusimicrobiales bacterium | reverse complement strand
GCCCCTGTTTAATTTTGGAGCAGACTGCACGCCATCGTATGAGGTTGTATCAAGAACAAAAAAACGCGCTTTCGCAATATCAAAAAAATAAAAATTAGGCAACTGTCCGGTATATGGCACTGAATGATAAGCAGTGAAATTTTGGCGAAGAAAATTTTTTCCTGCCGGCTTATCATAGGATGGCCCGTATTCGCTGCGGGAGAGGGCTGGATAGAATGGGATGCGAGCAGTCATAGTGGAATATGGCTCAAAATACTGATGATCTGCATCCTTGTCCCTACCGGTTGAAACAAGGCCCCCGGTATGGATTACCAAATTAGGAGTAAGATCCCCCATTATTTCAGCCAAACGATATTGGGAAGATGAACCAGCGCCGGATTCGCCAAAAGCAATAAAGGAGAACTCTGTTTTTTCCTTATCAGGAAATGAATTAAAATACCCCTGTTCAGCTTCATATACACTGTCAGTGCCATCAGCCGGAAAATAAATCTTATAGCAGTGGGTAGTATCCGGCGTAAGGCCAAACAAGTTTATCTTATGTTCCTTTGCTTTAGGAGAAAATATCTGGAATTTATCGCATACGGGGTCGGCTCCATAAGTAAACCAAGCTGAAGAAGAAACATCCAGGCGAAAACGCACTACGCCTGTAGTTGCAGTGAAATTTTCCAAATAAGGGCCGCGATCAGTAAATGCAGCATAAACAATGCCCGGAAGCAATGCCTGGAAAAAAAGAAACAGCATAATTTTTTTCATACTACATTCTCTCCAAATTAAGGCAAATCAATTAAATTGTTATTTTGCTCCATATTCAGAAGCTTTAAAAATTTATTTTAAAAATAAATCAGTAACCTGAAACTTCACAGCATCAATAATGCCATGATCTGTTATGCGTATCTCAGGCAAAGGAGGAAGGCTTAGGAAAGCCATAGCCATATACGGGTCTGGCATTGAAGAACCAAGCTTAGCTGCAGAAGCATACAAGTCTTTCACTTTTTCGCGCACATAGGAGCCGCTCTCTTTAGACATCAGGCCGGCTATTGGCAAGGCAAGAGCCTCTATAACTTTGCCGTCAAGGGCAGCGGTTATTCCTCCCCCCATTTCCGTTATTTTCGCAACTGCCGCATACATATCGCGGTCATTAGTGCCCACCACAATTATGTCATGTGAATCGTGAGCTACGGAAGAAGCTATTGCGCCGCATTTAAGGCCAAAGCCTTTTACCAGGCCTTTAGCTATATTTCCAGTACCATGATGGCGCTCCAGCACCGCAATCTTCAGCACATCATTATCTATATCTGCCTGGACATATCCATTTTCAGATTTTACATCAACAATAGCAGTTTTTGTAAGAATTTCATGAGGTATTACCTGAATAGCCTTAGCTTTAGCTCCATCTGCCTTTAAAGCAAAAGATCCTTCGTCAAAAGGCTTAACATTCATGCTTAATGGGAGCATGCCCGCATAATCCTTAACTGCCCCTTCTTTTATTTTTTTGTTTTCAGCTACGATCTTACCCTTCTTGAACACCATTCTGATATTTAAATTATTCAGATCATCAGAAACAATCATGTCTGCCTGATAGCCTGGAGCTATTGCTCCCAAATTTCTAATGCCAAAATATTCTGCCGCATTGAGAGCAGCCATGCGAACAGCCATTACAGGATCCAGACCATGCTTTATAGCCATGCGAACAGAATTATCTATATGACCTTCTGCCGCTATATCCTCTAAATGCCTGTCATCAGTGCAGAAAATAAAGCGGCGCGCATTCCCGGCATTTACAGCCGGAAGCAGATTCTGTAAATTCTTAGCAGCCGTGCCTTCCCTTATCATTACATACATTCCGGCCCGAATTTTATCTATAGCTTCCTTAACATTAGTACATTCATGGTCAGATTTTATTCCGGCAGCCACATAAGCATTAAGATTCTTTCCTTCCAAATTGGGAGCATGGCCGTCTATAGCTTTGCGCCCTGATTTAGTATCATAAGCCATGGCTATTTTCTTCATAGTTCCTTCATCGCGGAATATAACAGCAGGATAGCTCATCATCTCGCCTAAGCCAAGAACTCTGGGATCATCAATCAGCTCCTTCATATCTTCAGCTTCAAGAGTGTAACCGGAAGTTTCAAGCGGCGTGGACGGAACGCAGGACGGAAGCATCACATAAAGGCCTATTGTTGCGCTTTCGCCGGAATCCAGCATATATTTTATTCCCTTAAGGCCCATCACATTAGCAATTTCATGCGGGTCAGCCACAACTGAAGTTGTGCCGCATGGCATTACGGCTCTTGCAAATTCCGCTACGCTTACCATGGAGCTTTCAATATGAACATGCCCGTCAATAAAGCCTGGCATTAAATATGCCCCGCGCAAGTCTATTATTTCATCCGCCTCATATTCGCCAAATCCTATTATATTGCCATTGCTAACGGCAACAGAGCCTTCATGTATTTCGCCTGAAAGAGTATTAACTATTTTTGCATTCTTTATGAGCAGGTCAGCTTTTTTATCGCCAATGGCTGCTGCTATGATATCTTTTATATTCTCTACGATATTTTCCGTTCCGTTCATATTATCTCCAGTTTTTTGCTCTGCTTAACTTCTGCTAAAACAGCGGGACTGCTTTGGCTAAATATTCTGATATTTATGATATTATATTAATTTTATCACTTATGCGCATGCTTAAAAAATTTGGCTTATAAAATACAAAAACTCATTTTATTTCAAAGCTGCCATCATGCCAAAATGTCCATGAAAACTCCTGCCTCTATTGCCATCCCTGCGATAAGAAGGGAAAAGGGAAGCTTCATTATAAGTGCACTGCGGTGCAAAAGAAACATCTCTTATGCCTAAATCAGAAAGCTGAAAAAGCAATAGGCTGCGCAAGTCAAAAAACACTTTTTCATCCTGGTGCAGAAGAAATTTTTCAAAATCACCTGGATAAAACAGTTTCAGCAATGAAATAAAATCATCCTTGACTTCATAGTTTGATGCAGAAATCATTGGCGCAGCGCATGCGACTATATTTTCAGCATGCGTGCCATAATTTAAACGCATGGCATTGAGCGCCGCCGAATATATGTTTTGAAAAGCACCCCGCCAGCCGCTATGCATTATAGCCATAGCATGAGCGCTTCTATCATAGAAACAAGTCATGCCGCAATCAGCTGAAAGGGCAAGCAAGCCTATACCAGGCCTGTCTGTTACCATTCCATCCGTATTGAGATTAAGGCAGCCTCCGCGTTTAATTACGGCTATATTAGCAGTGTGCATCTGCTGCATATATGCTCCGGAAGAAATACCAGGCTTGAGCCCTAAAGCTAATTTCATAGGCTCCAGGATTTTTTCCCTTTGCTCCAGATTTCCGCTATATGAAGACAAGGCTATATCATAATTAATTCTGCCTTCCGGAGCTTCCCTGGAAACAGGAACAGAGCGGTATCTGGTGCTTACCGCACATGCTATTCCTTCATATTGCCTCAAAATTTCATGCCTTAAAAGCTTAAGGCCGTTTTTCTCTTCAAAATAAGTTTCATTCATAGAGTATTCATAATGCCATATAACAACACGAGGCATTATCATTTCATGCGCAAAACAAGCACTTTATCTTATGATGCTTTTATTTTGTTATTTAAAAAGTTGTATCATAGATAACATGTCCGCTAAGATAAAGTATACATTTATAAAGGACGCTAAAGGAAACATCCTATCAGGCATAACCTCTCTATATAAGGCTCAAGGATGGCTGGACAAAGAAGACACAAGCGAAAAGCTTGTGAAAATAATTTATGGCAGCGCAGCTTTTTTAATAGCGGAAAATCAAGAAGGCAGAATCATCGGAATGGCAAGGGCCATAGGCGATGGCATTTCAGATGCATATATGCAGGACATAACAGTAGCCAAAGAATTCCGAGGCCAGGGAATAGGCACTGAATTAGTTATAAGACTGAAAAAACATCTTGAAAGCCTAGGATATTCCTGGATTGGCCTTATAGCGCAAGATAATAGCCAGCCTTTTTACATGAAGGCAGGATTCAAACAGATAATGAGCGCAGCACCGATGATGTCTGATAAATCACATGTTTAAAAATTTCTCAAAAGAAGATTACCCAAAGCTTCTAAATTACTTCAATGAATGCGAATATGGCTTATGCGATTATTCCCTTTCTTCAGCAATAGTATGGAATGACTGCCTTTATCAGCAGTCATATAAAATTTCTGACGAAGGAATGCTTATAATCAGGGAATGCCGCATCGATGGCAAATATAGAAGCATGAGAATGCCTATAAAGGCTGACGGAGAAACAATAACGCCCGAAAGTCTTGCTGCAGTAATGCTCGCAAATGGAGAAACAAATGTAAGCAGGGTTCCTGAAAAATGGCTACAGGAATTTCCAGAAGAAAGCGCAAAGTTTTTTGACATCAAAGAGGAAGAAGGATTTTCCGACTATATCTATAACACAAAAGATCTTGCGGAGCTTGCAGGGCACAAATATTCAAAAAAAAGAAATCTAATATCCCAATTCAAAAAAAATATTGCTGCGCTGCATAATATAGCTGTAGAAGACATAAACAGCATTAATGCTCCAGAATGTCTTGAACTGCTAAACCGCATGCCAGAGGAATACGACACAGGCTATAACAGGGAGCTCTTATGCTGCGAAAGAAATGCCATTTCCACAGCATTAGATAATTTCAAAGAACTGGAAATGACCGGCATTCTCGTAAAGATTGACGAAAGGACAGAAGGCTTTGCCATAGGCAGCAGGCTAAATAAAAATATGTTCGCATTAAATTTTGAGAAGGCAAATGCAAAATTTAAAGGGCTTTATCAGTTTCTGGATGAAGCTATAGCAAAAAAAATTGAAGGAAAGTTCCAATACATAAATAAAGAAAACGATTTAGGCAAGCCGGGATTAAGACAGGCAAAAGAATCATACCATCCGCTGATGAAGATAAAAAGCTTCAATCTGAAACTAAAAAACAAATCATAAAACATTCTCTGTAAACTTATCTGGTATTTTTTGGCTCTCTGATACACAAGCGTTGATAACAAACCCGCAATATGTCATCAATGACGACGATAAACTGATACGATCAATAATTTTATTTAGCACATTTTTATTAAATATCCCTCGGGTTCGGACAACAACAAAAAAAGAACGGCAAAAACCGTTCTTTTTTAGCATATTTGCGATATGAAATCGCAATTTAACAAAAAGCTACATTATTAAAGGCCAGGGAAACCAAAGCCGCCTTTTGCCATTTTATCAGCTGCTTCTTTTTGAGCGCGCTTCATGCACTTGCCTAAAACATCCTTAATGGAAACCTGAAGCTGATATGGCTCAACTTCCTTAAGATTGCATTTGATTTCCACATCTTTAACTTCCTGGCTGCCGTTCATAGTGATTTTCACATTGTAATCTTCTTCAGTTACAAGTATGGAATCCAGCATTTTCTTCATTTCGGTAAACTGCTTTTTCATTTCCCACATTTTTGAAGCATTGCCAGCTATATCTTTCAGCTTATCAAACATTTTTAATTTCTCCTGCAAGCGATTTGCCAAGGCATATTCTTTTGCCATAGCTAACATAATTCTAGCAATTTAGAATTTAATTTTCAAAAACCACTGTTAACAAATAACAGTTAAAGTAATTTTGACTAATGCGAATTATATTTTAATTATTAGATAGAAAAAAATAAAACGCAATATTATTTTGTAAAATTAATTATTATGGCTAAAGAACTCGTTTTTCTAAGACATGGGCAGGCAGGATATTCAGCTGACGGTTCTGACAGAATACTAACGGAACTAGGCAAAAGACAAGCCAAAGCATCGGCCTTGAAGCTAAAAGAACTTGGTTTTATGCCAAAAATAATAATAACAAGCCCGCTTACGCGAGCAATGGAAACAGCAGCAATAGCAAAACAGATTCTTGAATGCGCAAATAACAGCCCCCGAAAAGAACAAGATAATAATGCGCAGACAGGCATTAAGACTGAGATTGAAAATGCTCTTGCGGAACAGAATTATGACGATGTTCTGACAGTTTTAAATGCCATGCTAAAAACACATGATTCAATTCTCGTTGTAGGCCATGTTCCGCTTTTAGAAGAAATGCCTGCCGATATTTGCGGCCAAGCAATAAGAATGAAGACAGGAAGTTTTGCCTGGCTTAAGGTTAAAGGAATACTGCCTGGCGAAAGGCAAGGCAATGAGCTTAAAGAGAATTTCATGCCAGGAGAACCAGCCTTTTGATAAAACTTTTCCTATTGCTTTTTTTTCTGTTGCCTTCAAGCGTTTCAGCGCAAGAACTGCTTGTGCGGGCTTTCGCTTCTTATAAAATAATGGCCGCTGCCGCAGACTGCGAATCAGGAAATATCACATGGGAAGGGAAAAAGATAGAAGGAAAATTAACTGTAGCAGTATCAGCGAAAGGAATCAGCGCATCATTTAATGGAGAAAATCATTCGGCGCAAAGTTTAACAATCCATGCAGGCGGAAACGGAGTTTACATTTACGGCCATGGAACTCCTAAAAGGCTTTACCGCGGGCCAATAACTTTTTCCACAGATTCAAAGGGCTTTTTAAAAATAATTAATAGAGTACAGACCGAAACCTATCTTCCAAGCGTGCTGACAGGAGAAATAGGAGACTTAAAACAGATGGAGGCATATAAGGCTCAAGCTATAACAGCCAGAACTTATACGCTAACTCTTAAAAACAATCACATAAAAGAAGGCTATAATTTATGTGATTCCCCGCATTGCCAGGTTTATTATGGCGCGGAAAATATCAAACCCAAAGCCGCTGAAGCCGTGGAAGCCACACGAGGGCAAGTACTCACATATAAAGGCAAACCGGCAGCGACTTTCTACCATTCCTCATGCGGAGGCTATACTGAAGACATGTCTTATGTATGGAAGGGCAATCAGAAAAAGCCGTATCTTATATCTGTCCGGGACGGGGACAATCCGCGGAAACCCTACTGTGCAATAGCTCCCAAATTTAAATGGAAGGTGAAACTTTATTTCACCGGACTTACAAGAATAGCCAGGCAGAATGAGTGGATAAATAAAAATGAGGAAGCCGTAGGCCTGCGCGTAAGCGAAAGCGGTGAACCGGGCGGACGTGTTCACGAACTTGAACTTTATACGAGAGAACGGCGCATAAAAATTTCAGCAACGGATTTTTACCATGGCATAGGCAGAAAAGAAAGATGGAATGCCGTAAAAAGCTGCAATTTCAAGATAATCCAAGGAAAAGGATATGTTATACTTGACGGCAAAGGCAGCGGCCATGGCGTTGGCATGTGCCAGTGGGGAGCAGAAGGCATGGCCAGGCACGGCTTTAACTACAAACAGATTTTATATCACTACTATCCAGGAACGGTAATAAAATATGACTAATTTTCAATCTGTAATACTCGGAATACTTCAGGGCTTAGGCGAATTTCTGCCAATATCAAGTTCAGCCCATCTGGCACTTGTTCCGTCTTTTCTGGGCTGGGAATATCAGGGACTGGCTTATGATGTCATGCTTCACGGCGGCACACTATTGGCAGTGCTGCTTTATTTCGCGCGTGACTGGTACGAAATCCTGCGCGAAGCTTTTATTCCTCTCTTCAGAAGGGAAGGCAAATCTGTTTTTCAGGTTCTAAAAGAAAATATAACTGAAAAGCCGGATACTGCCGGTAGGCTGTGGCTGCTTATTATTGCCACAATTCCCGCAGGTGTTTTCGGAGTTCTTCTTGACGATCTTGCGGAAAACGCTTTCCGAGACCCACGCTGGATAGCGGTTAACCTTGTTGTATTTTCGGTATTTATTTTTCTTGCGGACAGAAAAGCGGCACAGACAAGAGATGAACGCGGACTGACACTGAAACATGCCCTGCTTATAGGGCTGGCGCAATGCCTGGCGCTTATGCCCGGCGCGTCGCGTTCAGGAATGACAATAATGGCTGCGCTTTTCCTTGGATATACACGTCCTTCAGCCGCCCGCTTTTCATTCCTGCTTTCAACTCCGGTAATAGGCGGGGCTGCGCTTCTGAAAGCAATGAAATTTTCCGCAGCTGATATAAATATGCCTTTCATACTCGGCATAGCGGCATCATTCATAACAGGACTGGCTGTAATAAGTTTTTTCATGAAATGGCTGAAAAAACACGGGCTTATGCCTTTCCTGATATACCGTGTCATACTTGGCCTTACCATACTTGCCACAGCCTTAAGATAAAAACAAAATATAAAAAAATTTCAAAATGAGCAGAAAAAACAGAAAACACAGAGATTACAGTGCCACACAGCAGAACAGACATACGGAAAACAGTGAAGCTGTGCAAAACAAACCGGACCGGCAGGCCGTTATAAACAGTACTCCGGAACGTGAAGAAAAAAGAAACATAAACAGGAAAAGACATAATAACGGCGGAGCCCAAAAGGCGGCAATCCGTTTTCTTAAATTCAACAGAACGCATCTTTTCACCGGTTTTTTCTTCGCCATTCTGGCATTTCTCATTTACCAGCTTATAAAAATCATGCTTCCGTTCTTCGGCGCACTGGTAATAGCAGTTGTAACCACAATTACTTTCTATCCATTCCATATATGGATATGCCGCAAACTGAATCTTAATAAAACCTTCTCTGCGACTATATCTGCGCTTACAGCTACGATAACACTTCTTGTACCGATAGTTCTTCTGGCTACTCTGCTGGCAAAGGAAAGCAGGAATCTGTATCCGCAGACAAGAGAATGGATAAGCGCAATAGCACAGAGTGAAAAGAAAATCCCCATACCCAAAATACTGAAAGACAATGTAGATTTCGATGTTGCCGACCTTATGGCTGAAGGGGTTCAGAAAGCGCAGGCTACAGTTACCGCGTATGCCGGGAAAATAATCAAAGACCTGTTTTTCCTTGTTGTTAATTTCTGTCTGGCGGTAATAACCATGTTCATGCTTTTCCGCGACGGAAACAGATTCCTTAGAACTGTTATAGACATTATCCCGCTTGATCCGGATTACAAAGGGCGTATAGCACAGCAGCTTTACACAACAACGCTTTCGGTGGTTCACGGGCTGCTGATTACCGCGATGATACAGGGAATATTAGGCGGCATAGGCTACTGGATAGCAGGAGTGCCGGCCCCCACATTCTTCGGCTTTCTTACCACCTGCAGTGCGCTTATACCATTTGTCGGAACCGGCCTTGTGTGGGTACCGCTTACGATAACCATGTTTATATGGAAAGGAGCATTCGCCGGAGTATTCGTATTTGTATGGGGAGCCGGACTTGTAGCCACAATAGATAATTTCCTGAAACCTTATTTTATTGGCCGGAAGGCGAACCTGCCCGTATCGCTTCTTTTCCTAGGTCTTTTAGGCGGAATGCGCGTATACGGAGGCATAGGCCTTGTTCTTGGCCCGCTGCTTATTTCCTGTCTGCTGATTTTCCTGAAAATATACAGGGAGAACCGCAATGAGAAAAAAGACGGCAGTGCGGCACCTGACACACAGCCCGGAGTCATGATAATAGAAAACCGACAGAAAAACTAAAAGGCTATGTTAAAGGAAATTATTGACACAATATATTTATAAAGAACGCAGATACTGCTTCATCGTCCTTAACTTGTTTCATAACCACACTAAGCCTTGGAGATTCTGAAACAAATTCAGCATGACGGGAGAATACCAAAATCAATATTCTTCTTTAACATAGCGAACGGAAAATAAAAAAGGGCCTTCAATGTGAAGGCCCTTTTTAATTCCGGATAAAGCATTAAACTGTCAGAATTCCGGCGTTTTTTCCTCCCCCATTTCTATAAGAGCCTTCTTTACCGCCCTGTCATAGCTGCGGTTTTCCAGCGGAGAAAAAAGACTGTATGCACAGGGAACCACAAACAATGTAAGGAATGTGGAGAAGAACACTCCGCCTATAATAACAAGTGACATCGGAATACGGGTTTCCGCACCAGGGCCTATACCCATGGCCGGAGGTATGGCAGCTGCTATCGTAGCAAATGATGTCATAAGAATAGGACGCAGACGTACGGGACATGCCTCAAGCAGGGCATTTCTTACACTTCTTCCTTTGTCCCGGCGCACATTGTTTGTAAATTCCACAAGCAGAATAGAATTTTTCTTCACAATACCCATAAGCAGAATCATTCCTATCATGCTGTATATATTAAGTGTCTGCCCGCCTAATTTAAGCGCTATGAGGGCACCGGTGACGCTGAAAGGCAGCGCCAGCAGCACTGTCACAGGGTGGATATAGCTGTTGAACTGCGCCGCGAGAACCATATAAGCCACAAATACGCCGAACAGAAGCGCCATAAGCAGACTCTGGAAGGATTCCCCGAAAGCCTGCGAACTGCCGGAAAGAACAATACGGTAGCCGTCAGGAAGTATTTCCTTAGCCATTTTCTGTACATAATCAAGCGCCTCCGCCTGCGAAGCGCCCATGGCCGGGTTGGCGAATATGGAAATGGCACGTTCGCGGTCGCGGCGGGATATGGCCTGCAGCGAATTCCGCTTTACCGTTTTTATAAGTTTTGAAAGCTGTATAAGTTCCCCGGCATTGTTGCGGACAAAAAGATTTTCAATATCACGAAGCTCCCTGCGCTCGCGGTCCTCAACTTTAACACGCACATCATAGCGTTTGCCATCTTTTGTGAATTTCCCGGCGCGTACGCCGCCTATCATGGAATTTATTACATCGGCAATATCCGATACGCTAACTCCATATTCCGCTGCGGCGGCACGGTCCGGTGTTATCTGGAACTCCGGCATTCCCTCAAGATAATCCGTATCAACGTCCGTCATAAGCCCGGAATCAGACATACGCTGACGCATTTCTGCGCTTAAATCGGCCAGTTTCCCCCAGTCGGGACCGCGCAAAGAAAGTTCAATGGGATAACCGCGTCTTGCCGTAAAACCGGACTGCGACGGATCCATAAGCGAAATGCGGCTGAAACCGGGAATCTGTCTCAAAGCCTTTCTGGTATGCTGCATATATTCCTGCTGCGTAGGCTTCTTTCCGCCAGGGACAAGCGGAACGCGCTCCTCTTTCGGTTTCATTGTTATGAACATCATTCCGCTGTTCACACTTCTGCCACCAACAGCGCCGAAATATTTTTCCACATTCGGCTCTGAAAGTACCCATTTCTCAGCCTCTTCCATGACACGTGCAGTATGTTCAAAAGAAGAGTCTATTGGAGTCTGCAGGCTTACCCTGAACATACTCTGGTCCTGCGACGGAGTGAACTCGCGCGGAATTGTAAACGCAATAAGCAGAGAGGCCCCGAACACAATACCGGCAAGTATGACTGTTGTCCAGCGGTGATGCAGTATTATATCAAGGATATGCCTGTATATTTCTGAAAGACGTGTAAAACAGCGGTCAACCCACTGGCCGAATTTCCCGCCCTTTCCGGCATCAACAAACTGTGCGCAGCGCATAGGGGAAAGGGTAAGCGCCTCTAACAGTGAAAGCAGCACTGCGGCAGACATGGTTATACCGAACTGGAAGAAATATTTGCCTATTATGCCTTTCATAAACACCACAGGCACGAATATGGCCAGAATAGCCACAGATGTGGCCATGGCCGGGAATGTCATCTCCCGTGCGCCGACAAATGCGGATTTTACGCGGCCGTATCCTTTTTCATTATAACGCACGATATTTTCCAGCATCATAATGGCGTCGTCCACGACTATGCCTATGGCAAGCGAAAGTCCCAATAATGTAAATGTGTTCAGCGTGAATCCGAAGAAATAAAGAATTATGAATGCCCCGATAATTGAAGTGGGAATGGCGAGAAGCACGTTTACCGTAGATGATATGGAGCCAAGGAATACCCAGCACACAACACCTGTAAGCACGGCGGAAAGAACAATTGTGAAATTAAGTTCCTCTGTGGATTCCTCAATAAAACGGGTACTGTCATTTCCTATTTCAAGACTGAGATCTTCCGGCAGTGTTTTCTTTATTTCCTCAACGCGGGCGCGCACGGCTTTGGCCACAGCCACCGCATTGGAGCCGCGCTGCTTCATTATGCCAAGGCCCACGGATTCCTTTCCGTTGAAATGCGCCACGCGGCGTATATCCGCCAGATCGTCAATAACACGCGCTACATCCTTTATGCGGTAATTTTTCCATATACGGGAACCGCCCCGGCCTGTAATAACAAGATTCTCAAACTCTTCCGGCGTGGCTGCCTCGCCCATGACACGGACATTTATTTCCTTATCACCTGCGGTTATGTATCCGGCAGGCATTTCCGTATGCTGCCCGGAAACAGTGTTTATTACATCTTTTACCGTGAGATATGCGTCTTTAAGTTTTTTCTTGTCTATCCATATCCTCAGATTCGGCTCGGTAAAACCGTTGCTGTCAACATCTCCAACCCCCGCTATGGTTGTAAAGCGGTCTATAAGATGATCGTCCACATACTGCATAAGCTCACGCCGGCTGCGTTTCCCAGTGAGCGTAACCATTACAATGGGCTGGTCTTCCGGATTGGTCTTTCTTACAATAACCGGATCCATGTCCTTCGGAAGGCTGCGCTGTTCCGCAGAGATTTTGGACTCAACTTCCTGCAGGGCCGAATCTATGTTACGGTCAAGATCAAATTCTATGGAAAGACGGCACTGTCCGCGTTTTGACGTGGAGGAGACTTCTTTTATTCCCTCTATGGTCATAACAGCGCTTTCAAGCACTTCAGCCACCTGTGTTTCCATAACTTCGGGAGCGGCGCCTTCAAGCGTGGCCGTAACGCTTACCATGGGATAATCCACGTCGGGCATCTGGCTTACGCCCATATTTATGAAACATATCCAGCCGAAGACGATAAGACCGATCATTATCATCCAGGCGAAAACAGAATTGCGTATTGAAAGATCTGAAAGTGTCATTTTAACGGCGCTCCGGAAATATTTTCAAGTTTATAGAAAGCATAAAGCATTTCAATCTCAGCCCGGAGCAGTGCTGTTTCAGCAGACTGGGCCGTATTCATGGCGCTAAGCACATCGAGATTTGTTACCAGCATTTTTGAATAGTCTTCTTCCTGAAGCCTTACATTTTCCCTGGCAAGACGGGCCGCCTTCTTAAGCGTTTTATAGCGTTGTCCTGCATACTCATAATCGCTGTAGGCTGTACGCACACCGTTGCGTGCGCTTCTCAGGGCCTGACGCAGTGCTATGCCAGCCGCATTCCTCGCTGCCATGGCGGATTCTTTTCCCGCGGCTATATTTCCGCCGGTATAAAGAGGAACTGATACTTCAAGAGCGGCATACCACAGTCTGTCCTGCGCCGGCATAGGTTCCTTTAAAGGGTAATAATTTCCGGAAAGAGCAACTTCAGGCATTCCTTTTCTGTTTTCGGCTTCAGCCGTGTATGCTGCAGCGTCAGCTTTTTTCGCCGCTGCGAGGATATCCTCGCGGCTTTCCACTTTTTTAAGATATTCCCCAAGAGTCATGGCTTTTACAGCCGCAGGTTCAGCAGGCAGGAAATGCACATCTTCCATGCCGGTAAGAAAAGACAGTGTCTGAATACATGACTGCTCAGAAGCGAGATTCTCTGTATATTCTGCCTCTGTCTGCGCCAGCTGTGTTTCCGCAGCAACAACCTCGCTGCGGCGGGAACGTCCAACGCTTACACGCCATTTAAGATGGTCTATCCTTTTTTTTACAACCTTAATCTGATTTTTCAGGATTATATTTTCTTTCTGCGTCCGGTAAAGATTAAGATAAGCGGAAACGACATCAAGGAAAAGCGCCCTTTTGGCGGCGGCAAGTTCCATTTCTCCCGCTTCCATGGAAGCATGTGAGGCCTTAAGCAGAATATAATCCCTCATGCCAGAAAAAAGCGTATATGAGGCAGAGAACCATACATTGGTCTGATTATGCTCATTCCTGTACTTGTAATGTATTCCGTTAAGATTTAATGAAGGACGGAATGATGATTTTATCGTTTTTTCGGCGGCCTCAAGCTGTTTTATGCCCTCCTTACGGGAGGCAAGTTCCTCACTTGTGGAAAGCGCCATATTGAAAGCATCGCTTATTGTTATGGCTGTTTCTGTCTCTGATGAAACACCGGTATCTGATGTAATCCCCCCGGAAGCATTGCCTGCATCAGCGCCCGTATGCAGCGTATCCGCTGCAGAGCTGCTGACGCAGAAAAAGAAACATGAGAAAAAAAATGTTGAAAATACGACTCTGATATTTTTAATCCGAAAATACTTCATAATATTATAACGATAAAATATAAAATTTATTGCAGTTCCGAAAACGCAGTTTTTAGCACATACGTAACATTATATGTTCCAGCGGCCTAAAATTATCAAGAGTCGCATTTTTGCAAAAACTTTGTTAAAGAATGTCATTAATTACATAATACAATCATCGTCCTTGCGAGCGG
>JAILAB010000054.1 GCA_024681855.1 Elusimicrobiales bacterium | reverse complement strand
GAACTCATCATATTCGTCTTCATCAAATTTCATATGTGTTTTGCCCCTTCTTCTATTATATTCCATGACAAAATCGCCGGTGCCTTTATGAGCCAGGATCTTTCCTCTTATTTCACAGAATTCTCCATCGGCAGCCCCAGCAAATAGGCCAGTCATACGGTTATAGACGAATTTATCTTTAGTTCCTGGAAGAAGCAAAGATGACTGCTCCCCATAAATCTTCTCCCATGCACATTCGCCTTCCACATACTGAAGGCGCAGTGTTGATGCTAAGCTCTTATATTGCTCAGCCGTCTTTTGTTCTTTATACTTTTTAATAATATAGCCTAAGACAATTACAACAATAGTTGCAATCATCATAAAAAATTCCATATTTGTTTTTGTTTTGAACATTAAATTATCTAGCATTATATTTTCCCTATAAATATCAATTTAAATAAAACTACATTTTAATTTAAGATTTTTTATGAGACAAGGCAAGTCCGGCAAAAACAAGAAGTAAAAATACAATTGCGGCAATCCATATGCAAGAAGAAATGCCAAGGAATGTGAAACAGCAAAATGATAAGCCTAATAAGCAAACCGATTTTTTAAGCGCAGTTTTTCCCTCTGCATCATCTGCTTTGACAGTCTCTGTTTCGTTAGACAATATTTCAGACCATTCTGAATATTTCTGCTCATCTTTTTCAGAATAAATATATCTTGCCTGTATTTCAACGAGATCTCCGTCAAAAAGCCCTTCTGCCTGAAAAGAGCGGCGGCCATCATAGAACCATGAAGCATTTGGCACTGAGAAAGAACGCCATTCCCCGCCGTTTATGCGATACTGCGTCTCATAACTGTTAGCCTGATATTTGCCGTTAAAATAAGACAAAAGCAACAGATCATAAAGTTTTTCGCTATTGTTTATTATGAATTCCACTGAACTGTCTACAAAACGCAGGGAACTAAGCTGCGGCGGAGGCAAAATGCCATCAAATGAAGGCAGCTCTGCCTTTTCCGCATCTTTGCCTATATATCCCGTTTCGCTCCACGGCCCCGCCAGGAAGCGCGGATTATCTTCCTTGTCAGTCCAGGATATTAAATAACGGCATCTTATGGCAATGGATGTGTCATTAAAATTAAAGCGCAGCTTATCATCGCTGTCTTTATAAATGAAGCCGGGCACATCGGCAAAAGCAGCCTCCAGCTCCTCATGGTATGATTCCCAAAACAGAAACTCATTAATCAGATTGTGAGATATAAGCACATTCTGTGCTTTTTCCGCCGCACCGAAGTTCCCCTCATCCTGATCCCATGATGACTTATAAAGCCACTTACCTGAGCCGTTGAAGGAAAAATCATACTGCATTATAGCCCGAAAATCCTTAGCCTCATATTTCAGTGCAAAATTTTCAGCATCGTCCTCCTGCTCCAAAACAAGAGAATATATGCCTGGAGATATTTTTGCATACACATACAGAGAGTCCCATTCCGCAGACTTCACCTGATAGTAAACAGGCTTCTCAGGAGTTTCAAGCTCAAGAGGCAGGGACTCAGCGTCAGCATATGAAAAAGGCAATAAAAATGCCAAAGAAAAGAAGGCGGCTAAAGTTAATGTTTTGTTCATAGTATGTAAGAAATAATGCCAAAGCTGGAATTTTCTAAAGGCATTCCATGACAATAAGACATATATTTATCATTTTGCTCTATTATATAAAACTTTGCCCTCTATGAAATCTATCATTTCTTCCGGCTTGGAAATAAAATTTTCAGCGCCAGCCGCTAAAAGCTGTTCCCTTGTGCGAAAACCCCAAAGCACTGCGCAGTGGCTTATTTTTGCGTTTTGCGCTGTTTTCTCGTCTGTGTCGGAATCACCGAACATTGCAGCATCCTCAAGCGCAATGCCCATTTTAGAAAGAGCCTTGAATACTATATCAGGGGCAGGTTTTCTGGGCATTCCCGGAACTTCGCCTAAAACAACATCCAGGAGGCCAGGGAAATATTTTTCGCATACATCGTCAGCAGCGCTTTGGAATTTATTAGTTATTACCGCCATTTTGACTCCTGCCGCCTTAAATTTTTTCATTACGGGAATGATGCCGTCAAAAGGACATGTCTTATTGCAGCAGTTTTCCGCATAGTGCTTCTTAAAAACAGAAAAGAGCTGCTCAAACTGCGGATAGCTCTCTCCGCCTGGCACTGATTTTTCAACGAGATACCTTACGCCATTGCCGACATTAGGTATCATCTGCTCATGGCTTTGCCCGGGAAGGCCATATTCTGCCAGAGCATAATTCACGCTGTCGCGCAAGTCATCAAGAGTATTAAGTATCGTACCGTCCAAATCAAAAACTATAGCTTTGTATTTCATAATTCTCCTCTGCCAAAAATATAAAGTTCTTCTTCAGCCCTGGTTATGCCTGTATAAAGCCAGCGGCGCCACATTTCATCGTCCATTCTTGGAAATCGTTCCTCTAAAAGAATTACTCTCCTAGCCTGGCTGCCTTGCGCCTTATGCACTGTAAGGGCATAGCCGAAGTCAAAATAATCTGTGTTATTTCTGTATTTCTTATCAGACACAATGCTGGCAGCGCTCTTAGAGCCAAACTGGCTGGCGCTGATGAATCCGGAATAAGGCTTCTTCATATCATCCATTTGAATCTGAGCCTCATAGCGGCCATCAGACTGAGCGCTAATGTCTATTATAGTTCCAAGCATGCCATTATAAATGCCTTTGCGGCTATTATTTTTAAGGCATATTACTCTGTCGCCGGAAGAAGGTTCCGGCCTCTCAAATCCCAGATTCTGGCGTATCTGCGCATTTATGCGCAGTCTTGTGGAATTATATCCGCATAATATGAGCGTATCGGAATGATAATTTTCCAGAAGTTCGCCTATTGCTTCCCTGGCATTGTCATCTGAATTAAGATATTTCTTAACGCCGGGGCCATAATTTCCTGGAGGCACAAAACCGTTAGATCTTGCCATTTCGGAAACTTTTATAATAGGGCTGCCGCTGGCCTGCCTGTGTATGCTTTTCAAAGTAAGGTCAGGAGAGGCCATTAAATTAAAACGCCCGTTTATAGGCGGCAGCTGCCCATGGTCGCCAACAGCTGCTATGGGAATGCCATAAGACATAAGATCTTCCCATATAATGGAATCTGCCATAGAGGCTTCATCTAAAATTATCAGCCCTGCCGCCGGCTTGCCGGAGCGCATCCACCCTGATATTGTCCCGTCTCCGCTCTCTATCGGAGAATATATAAGCCCATGTATTGTGCTTACGCTATCGCGCGGCATAAGGCAATTATGCTGTTCCAGCCTTGAAGCAAGATTACGCGCAGCGCGGCCAGTATAGCTGCAAAAAGCCACGCGCAAGGACGGATTGCGTTTTGCAAGCTCTTGCCTTAATACCGCCATTAGAGTGGTTTTGCCTGTGCCGGCATATCCGCCTAATGTTATATATTTTGCTTTATGCTCAGCATCATACCAAGCGAGCATAGCTTTTAGGGCAAACTGCTGATCCAAAGATAATTCCATTTATTAAAAATTTATAAACCGCAGTTATATTCTCAAAAAACATGAATCATTTTTTCTTAGAGAAAAAGGGATGCGGCAGATAAGGCTTCTTAGGAGGTTTCTGCAATGATTTCTTAACTTCCATTTCCATAACGATAATGTCCGGATGTATAAGGCTTGCGTCAGGGCTCCAGTTAAGGGAATACACATTCTTTTCCTTTGAAACATAAGCTATGTCCCTAAGCGAGCGCAAGCCCAAGCCTGTGAAAAGCAGGGAATGAGCCGGCTCTTCATGTCCATCGGCATAAATCTTATATGCGCCAAATGCACTATTTAATCCTCCGAGATAACGCACTATAAGCCCATATTCCAATTCCTGTTCCTTACATAATTCCATAAGCTTAGCCTTCATGTCAGCTGATGGAATTACATGGGAAGATGTCTCATCTGGCCATATAAACACATTGCCCGGGCCGCCGGTAATATTTTCGCTTACAGAGGCGCGCCCGTGCCCGTTTGAAGCTGAAAAATCCTTAGTCTGAGCCCGGAAGCGGTAATAGTCTTTCAGAATACCTCTGTTAACAAGCATAACGCGCTCGGCAGGAACGCCCTCATCGTCTGCTTTGTATGAGCCTAACAGATAAATGCCATTATATGTTTCCTGAGAAGGATCATCATAAACGCTTATGAAAGGAGGGAATACCCGCATTCCAAGGCGCTCATTCAAATCTCCCGAACGGCTGTAAATATATCCGGGAGACCATTGGCTTTCAGCCTTCCATATTTCGCGAGGATTAGCCACATTGTTCACAAAAAGGCCCTCCAGGAATTTTCCAGCCGCTCCTTTTTCAAAAAGAACCGGGCCGATATAAGCTTTTATAGTCTCTGATTTCACATTTAAGCTAAGCCTTTGAGCAAGCTTTCTGGCCTTCTCAGCAAGAGAGTCATATCCCGGCAGCTCTTTCTCTGCATCGCAAAATTCAATTTTGTCAGAAGCAGAAAGAATATGTCCGTCTTGAGCGATCGCGGAAGCGTGAAAGCTCAATGCCCCAGAACAGGATATTTTACTAAACCTGCTGCCCTCGCTGTTAAGAAAATAGTTCTTAGCATTTTTATGATATATGCTTACATTAGAAGCAGCTATGTCAGGATATTCCCTAAACAAAGCTGAAAGGCGGCGCACCAGATTCTTAGCTTTTTCATTGTCAAAGGATGCTGTTCTGCCTGCATAATCCTGCTGAATGGAGGGAGCCGGCACAAGATCATCATAAAGCTCGGTTATATTCCTGGACTGCACAAATGCTTCTTTTTTGGCATAGGAGTCAAGCGCATTCTTATACGCAGCGTCAGTAAGCCTCCATAAGGAATACCGCAGTGAATCATAATCCCCATAAGCAGCGGAATGCCCTGCTATAGGTTCATAGCTGCCATATGGATCCCCTACGAAAAGGCTGCTGTCAAAGCTCTTATCGCCTACCCTCACTTCGGCCTTTGCCTTGCGGTTTCTATAAGGATCCGACACAGATGACAGAGTGCCAAATTCAGCCATATAATAAGAAGATACGCTGTCTGCCACAGTGTATGCTATGAAATAAGGTTTTTGCAGTTCATCCATCTGCAGGCGGCTTAAAGAACGCTGCATTTCATCTTGCATTGCCCGCTTCACATGCTCATCTGACTGAGCGAAGAAATCGCTGTCCTGTATTGATTTTTCATCTGTCTTTTCAGCAGAATATGCAGGACATATAAGCATAAAGCATGATAATACGGCAAGATAAAAGCATATAAAGGCGAATTTTTTTCTTACAATCATATTCTTTCTCATTTCATTTGCTCCGCAGCATTTGCATTGCCAACAGCCATTTTTTCTGATTGATCCGGCTGCGTTTTCGGCATAGCTTTAACACCCTTGTTATCTTCTGAATTGTCATATTTTTCTGATGCTGGAGGCGGAAGCACAGGCAGCTTCTGCTGAGATTTCTGGGATTTTTCAACTTCAACCTCGCTTATGAGCATGCTGGGAGCTATCGCCGATACTGGAACCCAGCCTGTTTCAGCCCCGCAGCTGCCATTAAAGACAGCATAATCATCCGCTGCTGCGGCTATTTTCGCAAAACTGGACAATGGCGTGCCTACCAGGTCAACGCCGCGCACCAGTTCATCGGGACGGCCATCAGCGTATGCTTTGTAAACCATTAAGGGGTTAACCTTAAAGGATTGTCCCGTGCCGCGGCCAGTATGCGTGAAACCGCCGGATATGTCATCAAAAATAAGGCCAAAAGGCTTGCCCTGTCTCTTAATTTCCTCAATAAGCTTTTCCCGCAGCTTATCATAAGTCATTGTCTCGGAAGCGCGCACAATGGTATTGCCCATTCTGGATACTGCAACCGGATATCCGGCGGATTTACGGCCATGGCCATTTGAGCGGGCAAAGCCTCTTATCGGATAACGGCTCATCATAAATCCTTTCAGAACGCCATTTTCAATAAGCACGGCTTTCTCGGCTTTAACGCCCTCATCGTCATAGTCATAATGTCCGCGCAATGGAATGCCATTCCATGAGCTGACATTGGGGTCATCATATACGCTAATGAAATCAGCTGTTATCTTCTCATTCAGTTTTTTTGCGAAAGTCTGCCCCGAATCTTCCTGTTTCTGCCTGTGGCCTTCAAAGCGATGTCCTATTATCTCATGGAAATACACTCCGGCAGCCCTGGCATTCATTATGGCAGGACCGCTAAAAGGCTCTATTAGCGGAGCATTCCTAAGCGCATTAAGCTCTTCCGCAGCCTTTCTGAAATCAGACTCCAGCTGCGAATCAGAAGGGAAATCTTCCATTTTCAAGCCATGATAAGAGCGGGAACGGTAAACATCCATGCCATCTTCGGTCCTTGAATTTACCGTTAAGGACAGTGTAAGGTAAACCTGCCCGGTTTTAATGCGCGCGCCATCTGAATTTACAATATACCTGTTATCAGCCTCAGCTGAAAACCATATATTGCCGGAATAAATAAACGGATATTGTTTCATTAAGGAGGAAACATGATTTATTTTTTTCTTTAAAGCATCTTTATCTATGACCGGCAACTCTGCATTCTTGTAAAAAGTCCTCGCTTTATAAGGAGAAAAATCCGGCGTGCTGTCTTCCTCTTCCGCAGTAAGGGCCTTGTTCATCTGAACCTTAGTAAAAGCCTCATAGGCGCGCTTGACGGCATAATCAGTATGCCTCCATATTGAGACGCGCAAAGAATCTATGTCATCCTCAACAGGAATAGGCTGGGAAAAAGAAGCATCGCCAGAATAGGAATCCTCGCCCTTAACCTGATGAGTATTATCCAGCTCATAAGAGCCGAAACGGGCATCTATGTCAAGCTGTCTTGACAAATCTTCATACTCGTATGAAGTTCTTCCCATTTCCGAGGAAAGCTCATATTTTTTTGTTTCAACAACTTCATATCCTAAAAAATAAAGCGGAATTTTTTCAGCCTTTCTTAGCACCGGCATTGAACGGCTAAGCTCTGCGGAAAGGGCCTTAAGCACGGGATCTGTCTTTAATGTATACTTGCGTGAAGAGCCTGCCCAGGAATAAGAAAAACATGAAAGAATAAGACAAAACAAAAAGCCAGAAAAAAGAAAAAACCGGTATATTTTATTCATAACGCTCCTGTATAACTAGAGAAAAAAGGAAATGCAGGCAAAAACCTGCGCAAAACATATCAGAATGCAGGCAATGGCAAGCATGCGCTGTCTGCGCACAAGCCGGCGAGATCTATAAGCTATGCGGCTTACCAGATCTTCATAATATGGAGTAGCGCTTATGCCTCCGCCCAAGTACTTGTCAAGGAAATTCACCAATTCAGAGCTGGAATATTTGGCCAAATCATATTCATCTAAAATATAATCGTCAGGAAGATCTGTTTCCTTGCAGTCTAGGACAGGCAGCTTTTTATCCGTTTCCATGAAAGGAGAAAGGCCGGCAAACGCAAAGCATATTACGAGGCTAAGCAGAAATTCCGTGCCAGTACGGGAAGGTAAAACGGCAAACATCTCAATGGCAGCAGCAATTGCGGCGGCGGACAGCTTAAATTCAGCGGAACGCTGCTGCTCATGCAGATTGTCAAGCATGCGGCGCAAGCGCCGTTCCGGGTCGGGAGTAAGATGAGATGAGACACTTAAATTGCGGTCTCCGCGCAGCCAATATTCATGCATAATCTTTATAATAAATTATGCCAAAATAAGCTGCCTTAATCCAATATAAGAAAATATGTATAATTATTATATGCGGCGCATTCTGATACTGATTGCTATAATATTCTCCATGACGGCCATTGGATATTCCAAGACCGTTAAGCAGCGCGTAGGCAATCTGGAAAAGAGAGTTTCCAAAACGGAAAAGCGCATAAGCGCGCTGGAAAAGAAGAGCAAGGCATCAAATAAAAATGCCCAAGCCGCCGCAAAAAAAACTGCTGAAAACACAAAAAATCCAATAATCACTTATTTTATATCAGCCGAAAACAAGAGCAATGCGAATAAAATGGGCGTTATATTAACGCTTGTTGTGGAAAATTCAATATCAAAGCCAATATATGCATTTTCTGGAACTTTTGTTTTCAAAGACAGCCAGGGACAAGCTTTTTTCTCTTACCCCTATGTGCAGAGCGATGCGCTTTACGGATACAAAAGAAGCAGAGTTCTTATCCCTGTGGATTCAGCAAAAAACACAAAGGCTTATCTGCGTTTCGTAAAGGATAAGAAAATAAAAGCATACCTTGTAAACCAGAAAATTTATTATTAATTTAAGGAAAATGGTTATATAATAGTTTTCTTAAACCTATGGAGGACTAGGCCCTTTGACCTTGCGATTTATGCTGGTTTTGCATAAAATTTAATTATGAAGAAGATTTTGTTTTTTATATCACTTTTTACGGCAGGCTTTTTTCAAGCCGCGTTTAATCCGGTTCCGGCTGCCGCGCAAAACGCTAAGACGGCAATTGAGCAGCTCAGAATATCAATTCCACAAGATATAAATATCATTATGCCTGTACCTGCAGACAATACTTCAGTCGCAGTTCCTGTTCAAAAAACAGATGGCGCAATAATACTTACAGTTCCAGGCATTAAGGCATCATCTCTATGGTCTTATATTTTTGGCAAAGGAGATGGAAGCGCTGACGATATTTACAACCGTTCAGAAGACGATGCTTGGCTTAAGCAATATTTCGGCTTTAAATCTGACAAGGATTTTCAAGAATTCAAAAAAAAGACATTAGCCCAGGCCGAAAGAATATCCCGCTCCGGAGAAGAAGATTTATACTTAGAAACTCCAATACACAATATACCAGGCATCGCTGAAAGGAATATTGAAGTAAAAACTTTTATATGGTCCAGAAATGCGCTTGACTCCGCAGAGGCAGCAGCAAGGCTTATGGAGGAAATAAAGGATCTTTCAGCAAAAGCCGCAAGAGAAGGAAAAAAATTCCATATATTCTCACATAGCTGGGGAACGCTGCTGTCGCACACGGCATTGCACAGGCTTGCGCGCAGCAATGCAAATGCGGACATCGCCACATGGGTAACCTGCGGGTCTCCGCTTATACCGGCAAATAAAATCGTAAGGAAATATGTAGTTTACATGGTGGAAAATGGCAATTTGGAAAAAGATGTGGCATTTCCAAAAAATGTCAGGAGATGGGTAAATGTATGGGCCAGCCGCGATCTTATGTCAAACACAATACCTGCAAGCACAGTAAACATAGAGGCAGATGAAAGAGCCGCATTTTATGAAGACAGGATAAATGACAATAATCCGCTGCTAGCCACATCAGACTGGGGAGCGATGAGAAATCCAATATCATGGCATTCATCTTATCATGAGGATTTCCATGCTTATCTGTCATCAGTAGGAATGGCCGCAGATATTTTTGTGTTCAGGCCGCATATACAGCCGGAATTCACGCTTAGCGGTCTTTAAATTGAAAATATATAAATTATGAAAAAAAGCCGGGCATGCCCGGCTTTTTTCATATTCACGCACACAAATAATGCGGTTAGAATTAACCTCTATTGTTATCTGGCTCTGTTAAAGGCAAGCATTGATAAAATGCAATTATAAAGGCCGCAAATATTACTTCGTCGTCCTGAACTTGTTTCAGAAGCTCATTAGGATTAGAGCTGCTGAAATAAATTCAGCATGACGGGAAAACTGTAAAAACAATACTCTTCTTATGCAGAACGCAGTAAAATAAAAAAGCCGCTATTCAAAAGCGGCTTTATGGCACCGGGACTAGGATTTGAACCTAGACAGAGGGATTCAGAGTCCCTAGTGCTACCGTTACACCATCCCGGTATTTAGTATAAATAAATTATATCATTTTTGAAT
The DNA here is from genome assembly GCA_024681855.1 of Elusimicrobiales bacterium. Lineage (GTDB taxonomy): Bacteria > Elusimicrobiota > Elusimicrobia > Elusimicrobiales > UBA9959 > CACZRG01. The sequence continues at coordinate 14,910 of JAILAB010000054.1, read as the reverse complement.
ACAAATGCAAATTTTATATACTAAATACGAGGATAAAAATATGAAAAAATACCTTGCTCTGACAGCATTGTTTCTTTTCGCAGGCTGCGACGCAATTCAGCCCGCCTCCCAGGAAATGCCAAAAACTGCTTCCCAGGAAACCCAGTCAGCATCTGCTGCAAAGGAGAATACAAACACAATGAACAATACTCTAATGTTCCCCTCAAAGCTGAATGAAAAGGCTCCAGAAACCTTTAAGGTTCAGTTTGAGACCACCAAAGGCACAATAATTCTTGACGTAACAAGAGCTTGGGCCCCAAATGGCGCAGACCGTTTTTACAATCTGGTAAAAAATGGCTTCTTTACTGACATTGCCTTCTTTCGCGTAATAGACGGCTTTATGGCACAGTTCGGAATCCACGGCGACCCTAATGTAAGCGCAATGTGGCGCGAGGCCAATATAGAAGATGATCCCGTAAAAGCATCCAATACCCGCGGCATGGTTTCGTTTGCCACCGCAGGCCCAGACACGCGCACCACGCAGCTGTTTATAAACTACGGCGACAACAGCTTCCTTGACGGTCAGGGCTTTTCCCCATTTGCAAAAGTTTCACAAGGCATGGATATTGTTGATTCCTTATATAAAGGCTATGGCGAAGGCGCGCCTTCCGGCACAGGCCCTAACCAAGGTTCAATACAAATGCAGGGCAATCAATATCTCCAAAAATATTTCCAGAAACTGGACTATATAAAAACAGCTAAAGTGTTATAAAGAAATTCAAAAAAAAATAAAAAAAGGGACTTTTAAGTCCCTTTTTTTATGCTTTTTCCGCTAAGTTAAACAAAGCGCTAAATAAATATCAGGAAAAGTCAGGACAGCAGCTCAGGCAACAGCTGACCTGCATCTCCATTAAGAATTATATCCGCAGCCCGGTCATGAGCCGTAGTCCCGGCATTTATAATGATGTATGGCTTACCGGCAGCCTTGGCGGCAAGCGGCACAGAAGAAGACGGTTCCGCCCTTAACGAAGAGCCTGCAGAAATAACAAGGTCGCAATCTCTGGCAGCCTTAAAGGCTTTTATCAGAAATTCCCGCTCAAGCTCTTCCCCTTTCATCAATGGAGCCGGCTTAAGCCATCCGCCGCAATGGCATAACGGCGGAAAGCCATCCTTTGCGAAATTCTCAAAAACCTCATCCATTGGAATCCAGTCAAAGCAGTCTAAACATTCCGCATAAAGCCATGTGCCGTGAAGCTCTATAAGGCAGTCTGTCCCCGTTCCTGCCAGCCTATGAAGATTGTCTTCATTCTGAGTCACAACAGCCAAAAGGCGGCCTTTTTTTTCAAAAGAAACAAGAACCTCATGCGCCGCATTGGGCCTGGCAGCTTTGTAAAGCGGGTAACTGGAATACAGGAATTTCCAGTGCTCAAGCTTATGTCTTGTGGAATCCACAAACTGCTGATAAGACACCGGCACATACAAAGCAGAAGAGCAGTTTCCCTGGACATAACTCTTTGAAGGCCTTATGTCCCCGCTGCATGGCAAGCCGCTGGCTGCTGAAAGGCCCGGGCCTGTAAATACCAGAATTTTACGGGCTTCCGCAACCAGTTTTCTGGCTTTTTTCATTTCCTCTGTCATAATTTCTATTAAAATTCCTATATCATGAAGGAAATATTCTAAAACTTATTCGCCTATATAAATTATTTAAAGGAAAAACCGCCTTTTATTATGCTTTCAAAGCGCTTTTCTTCTAAGATTTTCTATGCGGTCATCAAGCGAAGGATGGGTAGAGAAGAGATTTTTAAAAGCGGAAGGCTTGCCGGAAATTTTCAGCGTTGCAAGGGACTTATGTTCTGTCATGTCTACCCTAGCTATTTCACCTTTAAGCGCCTGAAGCGCGCTTATCATCTTGTCCCGGCCTGCAAGGCGGGCGCTTCCTTCATCTGCTTTAAATTCCCTGATGCGGGAAAACCAGTTAACAACAATCATTCCTAAGAAGCTAAAGACTATTTCAAATATATATGTAAGAAAATAACTGTTTCTTGGACTGGAATTATCGCTGCGCCCGCGGTTCATGATGAAATAGGAAAGAACTCTGGAAAGGAACATCACAATGGCATTTATTATTCCCTGTATAAGGGTCATTGTTACCATGTCACCATTAGCCACATGCGAAATCTCATGGCCGAGAACTCCTTCAATCTGATCCCAGCTCATGCTCTCAAAAAGGCCTGTTGAAACGGCAACAAGCGCACGGGACTTTGTAGGGCCAGTGGCAAAAGCATTAACCTCATCGCTAACATAATAACCCACTTCCGGCATTTTAGGCAGGCCGGCCTGCGTTGCCAGCCTGTGCACGATGTCAACAAGACGAGCCTGGCTTGTATCTGATGTTCTCGGATCTATCAGCTTTACGCCCATCATCAGTTTTGCCATTATGCGCGATGTGCAAAGGGAGAACAGAGAACCAGCCATGCCCCATAGCAGGCAGAATTCCAAAAGAGACATAAAATCAATGCCGTTTGCCGTCAGATAAGGCCTTATGCCAAGCAGCGACATCGTTATTGATATAGTAAGAAGTATTAATATGTTTACAATACCGAAAAGGAAAAGTCTTTTTATGAAATTCATTCTTTATGCCTCCGTTTATGATTTTTTCAGAAATATTGCCTCAATCTGCAGCCATTGATTCCGAACTTTCCTTTATGATATTTTGCCTGAAACCAAAAAAATCTGCCATCTTTCCTCGCAGTCATCAGTATATTTCCAAGCCTTAAAGCTGTCTATAAGCTCTTGAGGTATGCGGCTAGGCCTGCCTGTATGGAAATTAACCCATACCCACAAAGTTTTCCCTTCGCAAACTGTTTTGCCAGTATCTGTATTTACAAGCTCATATCTTCTTTCTGAAGTAATTTTATCCGCAGTCTCAATCCAAGTGCGCAGCTTCAGTTTATCGCCAAGGCGCACCTGTCCCAAATATTTAAGATGATGTTCGCGCACCATCCAGCCGGCGCCGCCCTTAATGAGTTTCTCAATGCCCCAGCCCGCTATAGTGCCATGGAACGATGCAACATTCATGAACCAGTGAAGATACACTTCATTATTTACATGGCCAAGACTGTCTATGTCTTTGCCGCTCACTTCCTGCTTAACTTCTAAAACTTCTGATACTGCCATTTATTCCTCCTCAAAAATTAAAAGCTCTTTACAAGTTGCCCATAAGTTTTATTATATAATATTGCCGGATATTTCTTTTACCGGCAAGCAAATTCTAGAGAATATTCTGGAGCGAATAAAATTTTATGGCAAATAATAGCATTAAGTTCGGAACATCAGGCTGGAGAGCCGTAATAGCCGAGGACTTCAACCGCACAAATGTAAAAAGAGTAAGCCATGCCATTGCCAGGCATGTAAAGGAAAACAAGGATTATGGCTTTAAAGGAGAAGAGTTTCTTTTAGATTTAAAGAACAATAAAAGAAAGACGCCAAAGAACCCGCATGTGGTAATAGCATATGACACAAGATATTTGTCTGAACAGTTTGCGCGCGAAGCAGCAGAGGCAATAACAGATGATAATGTGACTGTTTCCATTTCTGAAACAGAAGCTCCAATACCCGCACTGGCCTGGGAAGTGCATCGCACTGCTGCGTCCGGCGGACTGATGATTGCCGCAGGCAATGAGCCTTCCTATGTAAGCGGCGTTAAATGGATTCCCTTTTGGGGCGGCCCTGCCCTTTCAGACATAACCGAAGACATAGAAGCTAAAGCCCAGGCTCTCACTATAGCTGATTCAGAAAAAGGCATGCCTTTTGAAGAAGCCAAAGGAAACGGCATGCTTAAGACAGCTAATTTCAAAGATCCTTATTTTGAACAGATTTATTCGCTTATAGACATAAAGGCAATAAAAAAAGCGAAGCTTAAGATAGCTGTTGACCCTAATCACGGAGCCGCCCGCTCCTACATGCGTCCGCTTCTGGAAGGAGCAGGAGCAGAAGTGATAGGCATTAGGGAAGAAAGAGATGTGCTTTTCAGCGGAAGAAAGCCAGACACAAGCCCCGCAAACATGGATTTTCTTCGGGAAGCAGTAAAAAAAGGGAAGCTGGATTTAGGACTGGCATGCAACTGCGATGCAGACAGATATGGCATAGTTGATTCAGACGGAACATGGATATATCCTAATCAGATTCTAGGCCTTCTTCTTGAGCATCTGGTAAAGAACAAAGGCATGAAAGGCAAAGTTGCCCGTTCGGTAATGACTTCCCACTTCATAGATTCAATAGCCAAATCTCATGGGCTTGAAGTAAGGCAGACGCCTGTAGGCTTTAAGCACATAGGCAACCTTATGCGCAGCGGACAATACCTGATAGGCGGAGAAGAATCATCCGGATTTACAATGATGGGACACACCCCGGAAAGAGACGGCATACTTGCCTGCCTGCTTGCAGCGGAAATGACTGCATACGAGAAAAAGCCGCTTAAGAAAATCCTTGCAGAGCTTGAGAAAAAACACAGGCCTTTCTTAACAGACAGAATAGACATCACGGTGCCTGAAGAAGTAAACATGTATGATCTCATAGGCAAGCTGGAGAATAATCCGCCTCTTACAATAGGCGGAAAATCAGTATGGCGCATTGACAGCATGGACGGATATAAATTCATCATGAGAGACGGCACATGGCTAGGATTGCGCCCTTCCGGCACAACCGCAAAACAGGTTATGCGCGTATACATTGAAGCATTTAATCAAAAGGATGTTGAAAAGCTAAAAGAGGCAGGCCGGAACATAGCCTTCAATAAATTTTAACGACATGCTTTTTTAGGAAAATATCAGATATTATATGACACTTCCCGTTTAGGGGATTCTTTAGGAGATTAGCAAAGAATATGAGCAATGCAAAAATAAAGACCGTTCACGCAAGGGAAATATTAGATTCCAGAGGCTTTCCCACTGTTGAAACAGACATAGAGCTTAGCGACGGCTCATTTGGCAGGGCAGCCGTGCCGAGCGGCGCTTCCACAGGAACTCATGAAGCTTTGGAATTGCGAGACGGAGGAAAGAAATTCTGCGGCAAAGGAGTTCTAAAAGCAGCAGAAAATGTAAACACGCATATTTTCAAGGAAATAACCGGGCTGAAAGCCGATCAGCAGTATATAGACCAGTTAATGCTAGAACTAGACGGAACGCAGGCAAAAACAAAGCTGGGAGCAAATGCAATACTTTCAGTATCAATGGCCCTTGCCCGCGCAATAGCAGCATCAGAGAAGCTTCCTCTTTACGAATCCATACGGCGCTCTTTTGATCTTAAAGACAAAGATTTCATGCTGCCAGTTCCTATGATGAACATAATAAACGGCGGAAAGCATGCAGACAGCGGCATAAACGTGCAGGAGTTCATGATTGTCCCTTCCGGCCTCCCGACCTTTGCGGAATCACTGCGAGCCGGTGCGGAAATATACCAGAAACTGAAAAAAATACTGGCAAAGCACGGATACACGGTTGCAGTCGGCGACGAAGGAGGCTTTGCGCCAAAAATATTCACTCATGAGCAGGTTCTGGAAACCATAGTTGAAGCCATTGAAGAGGCTGGTTACACAACAAAACAGGTACAGATAGCGCTTGACTCAGCAGCAAGCGAATTTTATCAGAATGACTGCTATATTTTTGAAGGAGAGAACCTCACTTCCGAAGACATGGCATCAAAATATGCCGAATGGAAGAAACTTTTTCCCATAATCTCTTTTGAAGATCCGCTTGCAGAAGATGATTGGGAAGGATGGGAACTTATAACAAAACAGCTGGCAAAAAAAACACGTCTCGTAGGCGATGATCTTTTTGTTACCAATCTTGACAGGCTAGACAAAGGAATAGAAAGCGGAGTTGCGAACGCTATTTTGATAAAGCTCAATCAGATAGGCTCACTTACAGAAACAATAAACGTAATAGAGCATGCGCAGACAGCCGGATATTCCACAATAATCTCCCACCGTTCCGGGGAAACAGAAGATTCTTTCATCGCAGACCTGGCTGTAGCCGTAAATGCAGGGGCAATAAAAACAGGCGCGCCATGCCGCTCTGAACGGCTTGCAAAATACAATCAGCTTCTGCGCATAGAAGAACAGCTTGATAAAAAAGCCATCTTCGCAAAAGACAAGGCTTTCAAAATAACAAAATAAGCCTTAATTGACATTGCGGCAGGGATGCCCAAACCTGCCGCATTTGCCTAAATTCATTAAGCGCATTAAAGATTAACCGCGCTAACAAATGGAATAAAAATAAGATATGCCTCAAAGACGCAACAGATTGCCAAGAGCAGCCATGAGCAGAACAATAAAAAGGAATTTTTCCTTCTTTGCCGCAATGGCTGCCGTAATCGCATTAGGCTTTATCTTAATAACTAAACAGCTGGCAGAAGTAAGCCGCACAAAAAGCAAATATGACCAGCAGAAAGCCATTCTCAAACAGTCCCAAGACAAAGAGCAAGAGCTGAGAAATGACATTAATAATTTAAGCAATCCTGAGTTATTTGAAGAGATAGCCAGGAAGAACGGATACCGTTTTGAAAATGAGGAAGTTGTAAATGTCACCCGACCTATAACAGAGGAAGACAAATGGAAATAATTCAAATCCCAACCGGCAATATGGAAAACCTTGCCTATATCATTTTCAGGCCGGAAGACCGGAATGCCGCAATAATAGACGCTTCATGGGAAGCGGAAAAACTAATAAGCATTTTGAAAAAAGAAAAACTTAGCCTGAAAGCGATACTGCTTACGCATGGGCATTATGACCATTCCAATGCCGTGCCTGAATTATTAAAGGCTTTTCCAGGAGTTCCGGCATATCTCAAGCATGAAGACATAAACCTGCTGCACAAAAAATTTCCTGTGCTGGAAATTGAAGACGGAACTTCCGTTCCGGAATTTCCCGAAATAAAAATGATTTCTTCTCCAGGGCACACCGCCGGCAGCGTATGCTGGCTGACAGACCAAAGCCTGTTCACGGGGGACACTCTTTTCGCAGGCTGCTGCGGCCGCATAGATTTTCCGGAATCCGTGCCGGAAAAAATGTATGACACATTAAACAAGCTGGCAAATCTGCCTGAAAACCTAAAAATTTATCCAGGCCATTCTTATAATGAGCCGGAAAGCACGCTGGAAAAAGAAATAAAAAACAATGACTATCTGATTGCCGCCACAAAACTAAGCAGAGAAGAATTTTCCTCAAGGATAATGTACTGAAATGCATCCTTTTTTATTCCAAATAGGCAGTTTTAAGCTGCCGATGTATGGACTGATGATAGCAATAGGCTACCTTGCAGCCCTAATTTATATTTTCAATAAAAACAAAAAAATCGGCTTAAATAAAGAAGCTCTCTCCGATCTCCTTTTTTATATACTTCTTTTCGGAATACTTGGCGGCAAGCTGTTCTATATAATCACATACTGGGGAACTTTTGGCGCCACGGCTGCGCAGAAAATAACCTATATTTTTAAAACCTTCCAGTTCGGTTTTGTTTTCTATGGAGGTTTTCTGCTGAGCCTCGCAGTTTTCTTCTTTTATACAAAGAAGAAGAAAATACCCCGCATTACTGCGGCGGAGCTTATTGCCCCAGCGCTTCCGCTTGCCCATGCCTTCGGCAGGCTAGGCTGTTTTTTTGCAGGCTGCTGCTATGGCAAGCCCACGGATTCAATATTCGGAGTAATATTTGAAAACGCCAAAGGTGAAATACCCGCCGCCCTTCTCGGGAGGCCTATTCATCCGGTACAGTTATACGAGGCATTCGGAAACCTCATAATTTTCGTAATTTTAAATAAAATGCTTTCTACCGAAATAAAGGCGAAAAAATTTACAGGCAGAATATTCTGCTCATATATAATTATATACGGGGCATTAAGATTCTTTTTAGAATTTTTCAGAGGAGACAACAGAGGCAGCGGATTGTTCTCCCTATCACCTGCCCAAACAATATCTATAATAATGGCAACAGCGGCAATAGCAGCTGTTTTCGCAATACGGCGGAAATATGGAAAAAACTGAACTCATTTATTCTGGAGACCCTCAAAGGCTAGACATATATCTTTCTGAAGCCGGATTAGGATTTTCTCGTCCTTTCGCGCAAAAAATAATAACCGGCAAACATGTAAAAGTAAACGGCCTCTTCCGCAAGCCGGGATATATACTTAAAGAAGGAGCGAAAGTGGAGATAAGCATGCCGGCTCCTGAAGGCGATGCAAAAAGTTTTGAAAAGCTCATAATCTATGAAGATGACTGGATTATAGCTATACACAAGCCGGCAGGACTGGCCGTGCATCCCAATTCGCCGCTTTGGGAAGAAAACCCAAAGGCCTGCCTCTTAGGAGAACCTACCGTGGTTTCCATGCTGCTAGAATCAAGGCCGGAAACAGCTAATAAAGAAGGTCTTACCCGCCTTGGCCTTGTTCATAGGCTTGACCGGGACACCAGCGGGCTGATGATAATAAGCAAGGATGCCGAAACTCAGCAGATTCTGCAAATAGGTTTTAGGGAAAGGCTTATGGAAAAAACATACATAGGCTGCGTTTCCCCCCTCCCGCCGGAGGATTCCGGAATAATTGATGCGCCAATAGGCCGCGCAGGCGGCTTCAAAAAAATAAAGGTATGGGAATTTGGCAGAGATGCCGTAACCTGCTTCAAGGTTAAGGAGAAAACCGAAGCTTGCGCCATGCTGGAAATATCTCCCCAGACTGGCCGCACCAATCAGATACGCATACACATGGAACACATGGGCTCTCCGATATTAGGAGACAAGCTTTACCATGGACAACCGGCAGACAGAATGCTGCTTCATTCCGCACAGCTTATATTCCAGCATCCTGCAACTGGCAAGCAAAAAAAGCTGAAATGCCCCCTTCCAGAAGATTTCAAGAAAGCTTGGGAAAAAGCCAAAAAGGAAATCAGTAACGCGCCGGAGAAGAAAACAGCCTGAAATCCATATTCGGGAAAATATTATTCTTGAGCTCCAGCTTTAACAGTTCCTGCTCATTTATATTGTTCTGTATGGATTTCTCAAGAAGCTCCGCTGCGGAATTTACATGTTCCGCAAAACGCCGCTTCGCATAAGCAGCATGAGATCCTATATATATCAGGAAAGCCCAGTCAGAAGACTGAGCAAGAAGAACTTCCCTGGCAGCCTGGTTTAATCCCCTCCGCTGAAGAGGCATCAGATGCCTTGTCTTAAAGAAATTAGCGGCATCTATCATCTTATCCGTCACTGAAAACAGATTTCTGTAAATCCAGTCATTTGAAGGATTAACCCAAGGCTCAAAATAACCTTTCTCACCCCAGGAAGAAACTCCTGGCACAAGCTCCGGCGGCTGCGGATATGCGGCCTGATATTCCGAAGGAGTAACAAAGCGCAGCGGGAGACGCTCTTTTCTTATGCGCCTTATGACATTCTCCAAAAAAGCAGGACCCTCAAACCACCAGTGGCCGAAAAGCTCCGCGTCATAGCAGTTTACTATAAGCGGCTCGCGGCCAGGCATGGAAACTGCGGCAGCCTGCTCAATGCGGCGGCGCACATAATCGGCAGCATCCTTTTCTACCTGGGCCATGGCCTTATCTGGATCATAATAATCCCGGCCTGACAGATCCTTTGAAGAATCTGTTATCCTGTAATATTTTATTCCAAGCGGATGGCGCGTTCCGCCTTCTCCAAGATAAGGGCGTATATAATCAAGGTCAGCGTCAAAGCCTAAGTCTCTGTAAAATTCCCTGTATGCGGGATTGCCCGGATAGCCGTTCCGAGCGCTCCATACCTCCGCCGAGCTAAAAGAATCCCTTATGAAAAAATTCATGCCATTAGGAGATCTATAAGAAGAAAAAACGCCGAAAACAGCCTTATCGGACATGCCGTCAATAGAATGGGACTCGGCAAAAGAGTATTTAAATCCGGCCATGCGCAGATATGCGTTAAGACTAGGCTCGTATGCGCATTCTGGAAGCCAAAAGCCTTTTGGCTTTATTCCGAAGCGGCTTTCATAATCAGTGGCGGCTACCGCAACTTGCGCGCGCACAGCCTCCTTGCGTATGAGCAGCGGAAGCACCGCATGCGTAGCGGAAGTCGTTATTATCTCAATCTGCCCGGCCCGCTGCAAAGCGCGCAGCGGAATAATCAGGCTGCCGCCATTGGCATGAAGCAAGTCTAAGGAGTCCAGATAAAGCCGCTCATACATGGCAAGGGCTTTTAAAACCTTTTTTTCCTTCTTAAGCCTTATTTTCTCTTTGCCAAGAATCTCAAGCCTGCTCTCAAGATAAGAAAAAAGCTTCTCTTTAAGCTCTTCATTTTCAAACATGGCCCCCAATGTGGGAGAAACAGAAAGAGTTATTCCAGGCCTTATATGGTCTGCGGCCAGCCTTTCAAACATTCTGATGAGAGGCACATAAGTTTCAGCTACAGCTTCAAAAAACCAGTTTTCCTCAAGAAAGCTAGAAGATGCCGGATGGTTAACAAACGGAAGATGCGCATGAAGCACAAATAAAAGAGATGCCCTGCTGTTCATGTGCCCACCTTTTTTTTATGAAATTCCAGGCTGGCATGAGAACGCTCATTAACAGTGCCTGAAAGCGCGGGAGAAAGGGACATATTGGATTCGGAAAGAGTTATCCAACCGTCCTCGCCTTCAACATATAATACGGCATAATATTTACCTGCGCGCGGCTCATGTTCAAGATATGCTCCATAGCTATTCCACGGGAAATTGCCCTCAAAGCATATTTTCTGCTTTTCATTATAAAGCCTAAGCTTTATGTTCTCTGAAAATTCCCCTTCGCGTATGCGGCTTACCCGCACATTGCTGAAATCCCATAATGCGAAAAAAACTCCAGGGCGCACAGGCATAAGACCCAGCTTATTTTCATGCGGAATTCTAATATCTTTATCTTCCATAAGTTTTATGGTTATATTTTATTAAAAAATATGTATATTTGAAAGCATAGCTTTTTTTTTATATCATATCCTTAAAAATCCGTACCGCATTCGGACACTAAGTCAATAATTACAAATTTTTCCAGGAGGAGCAATGACATTTAAGACATTGCAGTTTGCAGAAGAAGAAGTCGCAAAGCTCAAAGCTGAAAATCGTTTTTTGGCACCGCGCGTAGTGCAAAGCGCGCAGAAGCCTGTTTCATTAATAGACGGCAAAGAGGTAATAAACTTAACATCAAATAATTACCTGGCACTGACTGACAATCCAAAGGTTAAACAGGCAGCCATAGCCGCCACGCTTAAATACGGCATAGGCTCTGCCGCAGTAAGAACCATAATCGGCACCATGACGCTTCATGTGGAGCTTGAAAAGAAATTTGCTGAGTTCAAGCATGCGGAAGCCTCAATTCTATTCCAAAGCGGCTTTCTTTCCAATGTGGCTGTATGCCAGTCTCTAATGACATCTCCCGAAGACCTGCTCATCTCCGATGAGCTTAACCATGCCTCAATCATTGACGGCGGACGCCTCGCTAAAGCCCAGAGAAAAGTTTATCGCCATAGCGATATGGCTCACCTTAAAGAAATACTTGAAAGCGACATAGCAAAAAAAGCCCGCCGCAAAATGGTTGTAACAGATGGCGTTTTCAGCATGGACGGCGATATAGCTAAACTTGACGAAATAGCGGAAATAGCGCACAGCCATGACGCATTTGTAATGGTAGACGATGCCCATGCCAGCGGCGTCATAGGCAAGCAGGGCCGTGGCACTGTAAGCCATTTCGGCCTGGACGGAAAGATTGAAATACAGATAGGAACGCTCTCAAAGGCATTCGCAGCAGTAGGCGGATATGCCGCCACAACGCAGAGCCTCCGTGATTATCTTGGCAGCGTGGCAAGGCCGTTCATGTTCTCCAGCTCCCAGCCGCCGTCAGTTGCGGCCACCTGCCTGGCAGTGCTTGACATTCTGCTCAATGAGCCGGAATACCTTAAACGCCTGTGGGACAACACCGCTTTCTTCAAGGGCGAGCTGAAAAAGGCAGGCTTTGACACAGGCAATTCCGAAACGCCTGTAACTCCGGTTATGATTGGCGACATGGATAAAGCAAAGAAATTCTCCAACAGACTGTTTGAAGAAGGAGTTTTCGCCCTGCCGCTGGGTTTCCCCACCGTGCCTAAGGGCAAAGAAAGGCTGCGCACCATAGTCACCGCCGGACACACGATAAAAGACCTTGAAAAAGCCGTTGCCGCATTCACAAAAGTAGGCAAAGAGCTGAACATAATCTAAAATAAGAATGTCTGCTCAGCAGGCAGAATTAAGCAAAAAAACCGCTTCCGGCAAGATAGGAAGCGGTTTTTTTTTGCTAGAATTGATTATAACTATAATAACCAATGGTAAATTGAAATAATGGAAATAAGCATTTTAGCTACATTTACAATCGGGATAGCTGCCTCCCTAATTCTAGGCATAGCCGCAAATAGGCTTAAGGTATCACCAATCATCGGTTATCTTCTGGCTGGAATAATTCTAGGATTCTTCTCAGGAGTAAGAGAAAACAAGGAAGTCATAAGCCAGTTTGCTGACATAGGAGTTATACTTCTGATGTTTGGCATAGGCCTTAAGTTCCATCTAACTGAGTTAATAGCGGTATGGAAAGCAGCTGTGCCAGGGGCTGTGATACAAAGCACGCTTTCCACATTGATTACAGCAGCATTGCTTCACCTGTTAGGCTGGCCCTGGCATTCCGGAATAATATTAGGCATGGCCATATCTGTAGCCAGCACAGTGGTAATGGCAAGGGTTCTGTCCGACACCAGGGACATTCATACCCAGGTAGGCCACATAGCTATAGGATGGACTGTGGTTGAAGACATAATGACGGTCATGATATTGCTTGCCCTGCCTATGATTTTCAGCGGCAGCCAGCATTCTTCAGCATGGGAAATTTTCGGCATAGCCATTGGGAAAATAGCAGCGCTGACATTAACTGTCATAGTACTTGGCAAATGGGTACTTCCGCAAGCATTAAAACTGATAGCAGAAACAAAATCAGCGGAATTATTTACGCTGGCCGTCCTAGCCCTCGCATTAGGAATAGCTGACGGATCATCAGTGATATTTGGAGTTTCCATTGAACTGGGAGCTTTCCTGGCCGGGCTCGCCGTAGGCCGTTCTGATTTTGCTGCGCGAGCTGCCGGCGAAGCCATCCCAATGCGCGATGCTTTCTCTGTGCTTTTCTTCGTATCTGTAGGCATGATGTTTGATTTCAAAGAGCTTATTTCCAATCCATGGATAACTCTAGTAATAATGACAGTTGTCATAATCATAAAGCCTATTGTAGCCCTCGCTACTGTGCGGCTGCTTGGCAAACCGCTTGGCATTTCAATAAATATAGGTGCAGCTTTCTCTCAGATAGGCGAATTTAGTTTTATCCTGGGCACGGTGGCATATTCCATAAAACATCCGGGCACGGGATTACCGCTAATATCAGAGGCTGCTTTCAATGCCCTTATAGCAACTTCCATAATATCCATAGCATTGAATCCTTTCATTTATGCCAAAGCCAGAAAAATTAAAATATCTGATGGCAAAGACCTTATGCCTAAAAAAGACGAACTTCTGCCTGAAAACAAGAACCGTTGCATAATAATAGGATTCGGGCCTGTAGGCAAAGCCATGTATGGACGCATTAAACAGCGAAAAGATGCAGAAATAAGGATAATAGAATTAAACTATAAAACAGTTCAGAGCCTGAAAGAAGCAAATATTGATGCAATTTATGGCGATGCGCTCAGGCCAGGCATACTCGAACAGGCAGGAATAATAGGCGCAGGTTTTCTTGCACTTACCACCCAGGTTGAAGACGGAATAGAGATAGTAAAGAGGGCAAAACAGCTTAATCCGGAAATAAAAGTGCTTGTTCGCAGAGACCTTTTCTTAGGTGCTTCCAAATATAATATGGCTGGTGCTGACATTGTAGCCATAGGAGAAGGCGAAGTTTCTGAAAAAATGGCAAGGGAAATAGGCAGGCTTATTGATGAAACAGACAGGCTTGCTCAGGCAGCCAAAGCTTGACAATAGGCCTTTAGTCCCCTGTTTCAGATAGGACCTTATTACTTGACTATAAGGTATTTCTCTTATATCTTATATATAAGAGGTCCGCAGATTATGAAAAAATTTAAATATATATTGCTTGCCGCTTTATTTTCCATGCCAGCTGCTGCCTTTGCAGGGGAACAGACCGTATTAGACTTGCTTAAATCATATAATGGAGCAAATTCTGAAGCTATTGCAAATATACCTGCTGTTGCCAGGCCTATATCTGCTGAGCCTGAATCACGAGGATATGGTCTTACAGGTGAGGCCCTTTTCAATCAGCTTCATCAGGACAATCAGCCCAGCAGGCAGCATCAGTTCAGCTATGGCGGGGCTAGGAATTTTATGTATGGCACAGCCGATCAGGTAAACTGCCAGGGCCGCATGGGAATATACACATTTTATTCAAGAGTTTGCGCATACGGCAATGGCGGAGACGGCAATTCATATCATGAACAAGGGGACCAGAACAGGGATGGAGTTGTTGACAAAATCGTAAACGCAGAGCATCTTTGGCCACAGAGTTTCTTTGGGAAAGCCGCGCCAATGGTAGCAGACCTGCACCATTTGCAGTCCACCTTCTCAACTCCCAACGGCAGAAGGTCAAATTATCCTTTCTGCGAAACCAGAAGCGCACGCTACTCAACTTATTCAGGTTCAAAGCTGGCTTCTGAAAGAGATTGCTTCGAGCCAACAGATGATGTCAAAGGCAATGTCGCAAGAGCAATGCTTTACTTTGTAACAGTATATTATAATAGAAGCATTTGCCAGTCAGGCTGCGATTATAAAGAATTTTGGAAAGACAATGTGGATATGTTCCTGCGCTGGAATCGCCAGGATCCGCCTGATGAAGCCGAGAAATACCGCAATGA
>JAILAB010000005.1 GCA_024681855.1 Elusimicrobiales bacterium | reverse complement strand
TTATTTATGTCATTGCTCATTTCAATGACCTCCTTGTGCTGTTATTGGCCTGCTGCAACAGACCTTTATACATATTAGCACAAGGAGTTTTTTTGTCATGGGGAACGGTGTAACCTTACTGAACCCCCGGCCTAGCCGGGGGTTTTCGGACAACAAAAAAAGCCTCGCCGGGTTCGGCAAGGCTTTTCTCACTGCAAAAATGAGAGCAAAAATTATGCTTTGCTCCATTCCGTTCCTTTAGGAGTATCCTTAACAATAATGCCTTTTTCAAGCAGGACGGCCCTCAGCTCATCAGATTTCTTCCAGTCTTTAGCTTTCCTGGCATCTTCTCTTTCCTTTATTATGGACATTATCTCATCTGGCAAAGACTCTTCTTGAGGCAGCTCTTCTTCCTTAAACAGGTCAAGGGCAAGAACGTTTTCAACCGCAATGGCAAAAGCATATTTTTCTGCCGAAGCCAAAGACGAATCCTTTAATGTTTTCCATGCGACAGCAAGAGCCGCAGACATATTAAGGTCATCGGCAATTGCTTCGGCAAAACTGACAAGGTAAGGAGCATCGCTTTGCAGCTCCGCTGGCTTACCAGCTTCTTTTTTTGCTTTTATTGCAAGAGCTCTCAGCCCGTTCAAGCCCTGCTGCGCGGCTTTGAGGCCTTCCCATGTAAATTCCAGCTGTTTGCGGTAATGAGTCTGGAGACAGTAATATCTGTATGCGAGAGGCTCATATTCCTTCGGCAATGTGGCTACGGTAAGGAATGAGCCTTTTGACTTAGACATCTTGCCTACGGTTTCGCCTTCCCTCATTATAAGGAAATGTATATGCATCCAATAATTTGCGAAAGGCTTGCCAGTGGCTGCCTCGCTCTGAGCTATCTCATTGGTATGATGCACTGCAATATGATCTTCGCCGCCGCAATGAATGTCTATAGTCTCTCCGAGATTCTTCATTGCCATGGCTGAGCATTCCATATGCCAGCCTGGGAAGCCTATGCCCCATGGGGAATGCCATTCCATCTGGCGCTTTTGGTCCTTAGGCGAAAATTTCCATATCGCAAAATCCGCCGCATTCCGTTTTTCGGAATTTACCGCAACCCTATGTCCTTCCTGTATGCCTTCAATATGTTTTCTTCCTGCCAGTTTTCCATAATCAGGCAGTTTTGAAGTGTCAAAATAAATGCCGTCTGAAGTGGCATAAGCATAGCCTTTCTTTTCAAGAACCACGCCCAGCTTTATCATTTCAGCTATGTATTCCGTTGCAGGGCATAACACTTCCGGCTGAAGACAGTTAAGAGCCTTGTAGTCCTTCATAAAAGCTTCTGAGTAAAAACTGGCTATTTCCCATGCGCTCTTGCCTTCGCGCCTGGCTCCCGCCTCTATTTTGTCTTCGCCTTCATCGCCATCTGAAACCAAATGGCCAACATCAGTTATGTTCATGCAGCGCTTAACGCCATAGCCGCAAAAGCGCAATGAGCGCACAAGAGCGTCTTCCATTATATAAGTGCGCATATTGCCTATATGAGCATAATGATATACGGTAGGACCGCAGGTATATATTGTAACCTCTTCAGTGTTCATCGGCTTAAACTCGCCTTTTTCGCGTGTCATTGTATTATAAAGAAAAAATTTCATTTGACCTCCTTATGCTTAAGCGCTTTGCAATATAATAAACTGCCACTGCTTACTTGCCCTGCTGAGAGGATTGCGCTGAGGATTCTGGCTTATCTTCTTTTTTGTCAGGCCTAGTTTCCGGATGCAGAAGATATTGGTATTCCTGCTGGAGCGCGGCAAAGAAAATGCCGCACAATTCCTGACCTTTATCCTTATAGCGCTCCTGTATTAAGCATGAAACTTCTGCTTCCGAAAAAGCATATATGGCGCCTGTCGGGCGCATTGCGTATGTGAAGCCTATTTCCTTTGTTTCGTCAATTCCGTTTTTTTCTACAGTTGCGAAATATGCGGCATCCAGAGCTTTCTGAAATCCTGACTGCATTGAAGGGGACGGGGTTTTGGAAAGCCTGAACGACTGCTTTTCAAATGCTATGGCTTTAGTGCTTGCGGACATCTGGGATTCGCCCTGTGAAGGAGGAACAGCAATAATGCCATCATTTTTGTTAGCAGGCAAACATGCAGCCAAAAGAAGCATCGGCACAAAAAAAAGAAGAAGTTTTTTCATAGCTTTATAATTATTAACAGAAAATTTAATGAAAGAATCCAGCATTTCCAGCTGCCGCTATTTCACCACGGACACAGCGGCATAGCATTCAATAGCTAGCCTTTCGCCAACTGCGTCAAGAGCCTCATGCGTTTTAGCCTTAACGCTAATGTCTTGCAGAGGAATTTCAAATATTTTAGCAAGGGATTCCCTTAAAACAGAATACAGAGGCTTCATTTTAGGCTCTTCTGCCACAATAGTAACATCAATATTCACAATGCGGGCATTGTTTTCCCTCAAAACTGCCATAGTTTTTTCGGCTATCCTTATGCTGTCTATGCCTAAAATTGCCTTATTTGTTGGAGGAAAGAATATGCCGATTTCTCCTGCGCCAATAGAGCCCAGAAGGGCATCGCATACAGCATGCAGAACCACATCGCCGTCTGAATGGCCAAGCAGTCCTTTGTCATGCTCAATGGAAACTCCTGCCATTTTCAGAGGCCTTCCTGCCACAAGCCTGTGAACGTCATAGCCGAAGCCGCTACGGCATACTGGCATGCGCTTAACTGACGTTTTCTCATTTTCGCTGCTTATTAAGGCTTCAGCTATTGCTATGTCTTCGGGGGTTGTTATTTTCATATTCCTATAATCCGATTTAACGCAGGCTGGCTTAATGCCAAGCTGTTCAAGTATCTGGGATTCGTCGCTGTAATCCTTTCCGTCTGAGGCAATGCTAAGAATCTTTTCAAGAATGCCGCGGCGATAACACTGAGGAGTCTGCACGGCCATAAGCGCGGAACGGTCAGGAGTGCTTTCAAAACAGCCAGTTTCCCTGGATATTACTTTTACTGTGTCTTTCAATGGCACAGCAGGAACAGCCGCTCCATGACTGCCGGCTTTTTCAAGACATTCTGTTATGATATCGCTGGTTACGAAAGGCCTTGCCCCGTCATGCACTGCCACTATTTCAATATCTGATGAAACAAGCGCAAATGCGTTCATAAGCGATGCCGTGCGGGTTGCACCGGCTGGCGCTATTTTTACGCCAAGGCTTGCCCAGCGGCTGCCATGGCGGCTGGCATTTTCCGGGGAAAGAGCAATTATTATTTCTGAAAACAAGCCGCTATTTAAAAACACATCTGCCGTTCTTTCCAGCACCGGCCTGCCGCCTATAAGCATGTACTGCTTATCGCCGCCCATGCGCTTGCCTGCACCGCCTGCCAGTATCAGCGCGGCAGCCTTAGGCTTCTTTGCATTTTCAGATTTTGCCATTTTACTCCCCCCGGCCTCTCATCTTTGCAAATATTATGCGGCCTTGTGAAGTTTGAAGTATGGACTGTACAAGCACGGCAACTCTCTTGCCTATAAGGCTGCTGCCGTCTTCTATCACAATCATAGTGCCATCATCAAGGTATCCTACGCCCTGGCGGCGGTCCTTTCCCTCTTTCATGACAAAAATCTGTATTTCCTCACCGGGCAGAACAACCGGCTTAAGAGCTATTGCCAAGTCTGTTATGTTCAAAACCGGAACATTTTTCTCTAAGCCTATTTTGGTTATACTGAAATCAGTTGTCACCACTGATGCTTTTTTCCTGCGCGCAAATTCCACAAGCCGCTCGTGATTATCCTTAACATCTTTAATATCCATATCCTGAATGGAAAAGATTATTCCGGTTGAAGCCTTTATTTTATTGAGCATTTCAAGGCCTCTCTTGCCCTTAGACTTTTTTATAGGGTCTTTGGAACGTGCCATGTCATTAAGCTCTTTAACAAAGAAACCGGGCATTACAATTTTTCCTGATATGAAACGGGTTGTGCAAATATCTACTATGCGGCCGTCAAGCACGGCAGATATGTCAAGAACTGTGGGATGAGGCCCTAAGCCTATCTTTTCTAAAAGCCCTGCAAAAAAACCTGCCATAAAATTCTCCTTAAAGACTAACTTTTAACCGAAGCAGCGCAAGGTTTAAGCCGCATCATGGAATCAAGAAGTTCCCTTAAATCCTTTACGGCATGCACTGCGAGTTTTTTTGAACTGATCTCTGCCTTTCCGCGAGGCTTATGAGTGAAAGCATGCTTAAATTCCAGCCTTCCTGCCTCTGATATGCGCCGGTCTGCGAATGGAGCCGCAGAAACCTGGGCCAGAACACCTACTTCCCCCATAAACACCCAGTCAGGAGGCAAAGGCATTTCCTTAGCTGAGCTTATCAGCGCCGCGCATAGAGCTAAGTCCAGCGAGGTTTCACGAAATTTAATTCCGCCCTGTATAGAAATAAACACATCTTTTTCTTCAAAATGCAATGAAAGATTTTTCTCTAAAGCAGCAATAAGCATTTGAGCGCGGTTCAAGTCAAAGCCTGTAACCGTGCGGCGCGGATAAGGAAGGTATGAACGCGCTGTAAGAACCTGTATTTCAGCAAGAATAGGCCTGGTGCCTTCAAAAGCTATGGCGAATGTTCTTCCGATAAAAGAACTCTCCCTGTCGCAATCGCCAAGCAGCCTGCCGGCATCGCCTACAGGCTTAAGCCCTGCAGAAGTCATTTCAAAAATCCCTGTTTCCTCAACAGGGCCAAATCTGTTTTTATGCGGCCTGAGAACCCTGTAAGCATTGTTTTTCTCAGCATCAAAATAAAGGACAGTGTCCACTATATGCTCAAGAACTTTAGGGCCTGCCAAAGATCCTTCTTTTGTAACATGGCCTAGAAGGAACATCGGCACTCCGGCTGATTTAACTGCCTTAAGCAGCTCGGAAGCGCATTCCCTTATCTGGCCTACCGAGCCAGGGCTGCCAGTAAATTCAGGATGGCATACGGTCTGTATTGAGTCAAGCACAAGAAAAGAAGGCTTTATTTTGCGGAACTGACTGATGATTTTGCTCAAATCAGTTTCACTCATAAGGAATACATTATCTGATTTTATGCCAAGCCTGGATGCCCTGGAACCTACTTGGCCTAATGATTCCTCTCCAGAAATATATAGAACAGTGCCGTTTTTCAACGGGCCAGCCGCAAGGGCCGCGCAAGCCTCAATAGTAAGAGTGCTTTTTCCTATTCCGGGCGGGCCTGCAAGCAATATGGCCTGCCCCGGAACAATGCCTCCGCCCAAAGCCCTGTCAAGCTCAGAAATGCCTGTCTGAATATAATCAGTTTTCATGGCCTTGGCTTCAGACAGCTTTACCGGCGGCTCGGAAAAATCCGTAAGGCTGCTTCTTTTCTTTTCTGCTGATTTTGACAAGGCCTCCTCGGCTTCCTCAACAAAGGAATTCCATGCGCCGCATTCCGGACATTTTCCTGCCCATTTCGGTTCAGAATGTCCGCATTCCTGACAGCGGTATACAGTCTTAAGCCTCATTTTGCCATTGCCCCCAGCGATGCAAGGCCAAGGAGCGAAGCAATGTCCTTATCCTCAAAGTACAGTTTCAAAGTGTAATTTACCCTAGCCTTTTCCGCAAGGTCTGTAGCCTTAACGCCAACCGATATGTATTTGCTGACATCAACATTCAACCCTATGTCATAGCGGGGAGAATCAAAGTATCGGTCCTCAATAAGACGGTCGCGGGAAAATTCCGAGCCTTCGGCCATAAGAGTCAGCCTGTCCCATGCTGTATTGTGCAGAGGCCGAACTTTTAGGCCTGCGCCTGCTGAACCGCGCAATATGCCGCCATAAACCTCAAACATGCCAAGCTCCCAGCCCATATAAGCGTCAACCGTGTTGATCTTTTCGTATTCTGTGCCTTTGTGATTGTCTTTAACATTCAAGATATTTGCGCCGCCGGCATAATAGTATCGGCCATCGCGAGGATACAGTTTAAGCCCTGCGTCTGCCTTGCCGCCGACATCAGGAGAATACTTGTATTCAGCTTGCAGAAAAGTACGGCTCTTGTTTACCTTGCCAAGGCTTTCCTTAACCGTGTTTGCCGCATCTTTAAGGCTTGCAACCGCAGAAGAGACATCGTCTTTCATTTTTGGATCTGATATAAGAGCTCCAGCCACGCCTTCGCCATTATTCACTTTTGCCACAAGCTGGTCTGTTTTTTGGAGTATCTCATCAAGCCTGGCTGTTATAAGCTCTATTTTCTCCATGCTGTTCTCTATATGAGGGCGGCTAAAAACAACCATCTGATGAAGTTCGGAAGTCACTCCTCGCAGATTGTCCAGAATTTCCTGTATGCTGCTAGCCATGCGTCCGTCTTTGCGGAGATCGTTCACAAGGCCTTCAACGCTGTTAAGCGCGCGGGTTACAGCCTGATCCAATGGAACTATGTCTGAGCCGGCAACAATCTCGCCTTCCTGAAGCAATCCTTGCTCAGGAGAGCCCTGGTTTATCTGAAGAAATTTTGAGCCTATTACGCTTGTGGAGCCTACCAGAAATTGCGCTCCCCTGTAAATAGGAACGCCTTTCAGTATTTCCATTTCCACAATGACTTTATTGCCTTTGATGAAAATGCGATGCACTTTGCCCACTTCCACGCCAGAAAGCTTTACAGCAGCTTTCTTTGGCAAGCCGGACACATCTGAAAATTCGGCAGAAACATTATAATAGCTCTTGAATGAGTAATCCCCAAGCATAAAAAGCGCAACAGCCATGAGAGCCGCGCCAATGATTACAAAAATGCCGACTTTTATTTCGCTAGACATAAAAACACAAAAACTCCTATCTATAATTATAATTATTTTGTTAGTATATTGGAAAGCTGAACTTTTATCCATAAGATTTAGTCATAAATGCATTATGCCTGGAAGAAGATTCTTAGGCTTTTTTCAGCATGAAATAATTTTAGCCACTAACTTTTTTTGCTATTGATTTAGAATGCTACGGCATTTATTTCTGCCAAATAATGCTAGAATAAAGTATTAATCCGATAATTAAACTACTTATGATTAATGGAAAAATTTCGGGAGGAAAAATGAGAAAAGATTTAGGACCGCAGCCTGCCATATTCCCTATGCCAGTGCTTATGATAGCCGCTTATGATGAGAAAGGAACGGTAAATGTGATGAATGCTGCCTGGGGCATGATAAGCGATATGAAGCAAATAACGCTTTTCCTTGCGGAAGACCGCAAAACACTGAAGAACATAAGAGTCTCAAAGGCTTTCACTGTAAGCCTTGCGACCAAAGACACTATGGCGGCAGCAGATTATTTCGGAATGGTAAGCGGCAATTCCGTGCCGGACAAATTTGCCCGCTCCGGCCTTCATGCGGTAAAGAGCAGCCATGTCAATGCCCCTGTAATAAATGAATTTCCGGTGGCAATAGAATGCGAACTGGAACAGGAAGTGCGCTCAGGCGATTTCTATGCAGTCGTGGGAAAAATAATAAACATAAGCGCTGATGAAAAAGCCCTAGACGAAAACGGCAAAATAAATCCGCTTAAACTGAATGCCATAATGTTTGACCAGTTCCAGCATGGTTATTATTCCGTAGGCGAAAAAGCAGGACAGGCATGGAATGAAGGCAAAAAATTTATTAAGAAATAACTTTGATTGTCATAAAAATCATCGCAATTTGCAATACAAATAGACAAGAAGAGAATCAAAAGCGCCGCTTTAAGAGGCTCAAAAACAGATAAACAAAGGCTCTTTTAAAGAAAAGTATTGATACAATGTAATTATAAAGAATGCATATATTACTTCGTCGTCCTGAACTTGTTTCAAGACCTCTTTAAGCCGCAGAGATGCTGAAATAAATTCAGCATGACGTAAAAACTGTAAAATCAATAATCTTCTTATAAAGAGCCAAACAGAAATAAAAGAGTTTTTAATTTCAAGGCAAGAAAGGCCTTAGGAGAAAAACATGCAAAAATCAGCAGTCATTTTTTATTCCCTTAGCGGATGCACGCGCTATGCGGCAGAAATTATTGCAAAAAAAACAGGAGCGCAGCTTATTGAGCTGAAACTGGAAAAGCCATATTCAAAAGCGGGAGCTTATACAAAAGGCGTGATAGATTTATGGAAAAACATAATTCCAGCATTGAAAAATGACTTTTCCTCCTTGCGGGACACAGATGTATTTTATATCGGCGGCCCGGTGTGGTTTTTCACTGTTCCGCCGCCTCTCAGAAGCCTTGCGGCCATACAGTCTTTCGCTGAAAAGACGGAAGGAAAGAAAATAATTCCCTTCTGCACAGACGGAGGGAATAAAGGCAAGTTCTTTGAGGACATGTCTAAAATATTCCCAAAAGCTTCTTTCTGCGAAGGAAAGGAATTGAAGCATATACTCAGGCTCAAGCCGGAAGAGCTGGAGGCGGAAATAGAAGAATGGCTTAAGGAAATCGGGAAACAATAAGCCGGGCAAGGGCTGAAAAATATAGGCACATACATCCGCTGGCTAAAAACAAAACTGGATGAAAAGAAACAAAGCAAAAGCCTAATCAAAAAACAGCCGCCCGCGGCTAAGCCCCGGCACGGCTTGCGCAGGCGGCCTTTACTATATTTTTATTTTATGCCGGATATGCGCATGAATTCCTGAACTTCGGGATTTGCTGATTTTTTAAAATCTTCCGGGGCAGAACATTCCACAAAACGGCCTCCATACATCATTGCCACACGGCTTGATATGTTCAGGGCAAGTTTCAAGTCATGCGTAACCACTACGGATGTTACCCCCAGCTTATCGCGCATATCGGTAATCATGTCACGCACCATGCCAGTCATTACAGGGTCAAGCCCCGTTGTAGGCTCATCATAAAGTATGTATTTAGGCTCCACCGCTATGGAGCGGGCAAGGGCAACCCTTTTCTTCATGCCTCCGGAAAGCTCAGAAGGCTTTAGCTTTTCTACATCTTTCAAGCCAACTAATGCCAGCTTTTCCCTGACTATGCGCGGATATTCGCTCTTTGGAATGTCAGTAAGATATTTAAGGCCAAACGAGACATTCTCAAACACATTCATTGAATCAAACAGAGCTCCTTCCTGGAACAGATATCCGAATTTACGGCGGATGCGCGCAAGGCGGAATTCATCCTTAGTGGAGGCAATGTCTTCGCCGTCAACAAGTATTTCCCCAGAATCTGGATCCAGCAGCCTTATCAGGCATTTTATGAATGTGCTCTTTCCTGTGCCGGAAGGGCCTATGACGCTGAACAGATCTCCTTCCTGTATTTTAACGCTCATGCCGTCTAAAATATGGCGTTCCCCGAAAGCCTTGCAAAGATTCTTCACTTCTATCATAGTCCCACCGCCACAAGCATTGAAGAAACAAAATAGTCCAGAACAAGCACAAGAACCATGCTTAAAACAACAGCCTCTGTTGTTGCCTTGCCTACGCCTTCTGCGCCGCCTTTTGTGTTCATGCCCTTATGGCATGATACCATGGCAATCATAAAAGCGAAAAAATATGTCTTCACATAGCCGTGCATGACATCCTTAAATGAAAGATATGTCAGAACATCATCAAAATATATTGCTGCGGGAATGGAAAGCTGGCTTGAGCCGACAAGGCAGCCTCCGGCAATGCCTATGAAATCAGCGAAAATGGTAAGAAGGGGAAGCGTTAGCAGAAAAGCGAAGAAACGGGGCACAAGAAGATAACGGCTTGGATTCGTGCCTAAGGTGTAAAGGGCATCTATCTGCTCGGTAACGCGCATTGTTCCTATTTCCGCTGTAACGACGGCTCCTGCGCGGCCAGCTACCACAATGGAGGTAAGCACCGGACCTAATTCCTTCACTAGGGCGAATGAGACTATTGTTCCCACATAAAGGGGCTCATTGAAAAGATTTCTAGTGGTCTGTCCCATTTGAAGGGCAAGCACCATTCCGGTAAAAAAACTCGTAAGCGCTGTAACAACGAAGGAGTCCACGCCTATTTTCACTGACTGCTTGGCCATTTCCGACATTTCCGGCTTAGACATAAAAGACCAGAACACCACGGATTTGAACATAATGGCCGCGCTGCCAAGAGTTCCGGCCAGTTCAATGAAAAGATGCCCTAAACGGCCTAACAGTTTTTTCATTTGCGGTAAATGCGAGGCACCCGCTCCGATATGCCGGTAAGTATCTCGTATGTTATTGTCCCGGCTTTTTGGGCAAGTTCCTCTGCGGTTATTTCCTCTTCGCCCTGCTTGCCTAAAAGAACCACCGGAGAGCCTATCCTAGCTTCAGGCACTTCAGTTATGTCTGCCATTATCATATCCATGGTAACCCTGCCTGTTATTCGGCAGCGCCGCCCGCCAATCAAAACATCCGCGCAATTGGAAAAAGCACGGCGGTACCCGTCCGCATAGCCTACAGGAATAGTGGCTATGCGCATATCCTTGATGGCAGTAAAGGTGCGGTTATAGCTTATTGAAGTTCCTTCCCGCACATTTTTTATGAACACAATGCGGCTTTTCCAAGTAAGGGCTGGCTGAAAACCTTCCGCAAGGCCATAGCAGGCAATGCCAGGGCGAACCATGTCCAGCATGGCTTCAGGACAATTAAGAAGCCCTGATGTGGCAGAGGCATGGTAAATAAGATTCCTGGCTCCTATGCCCTCCAGCTCCTTTCTTGTTTCAAGAAAAATGGAAAGCTGTTTCCTGGTATATTCCGGATCGCAGTCCGCGCTGGAAAAATGCGTATACATTCCGGCAAGAGACACATACTCTGATTTTGAAAGAATCTTCCATATTTTCAATGCGCCTGGCCGCCTTGCGCCTATGCGGCCCATGCCAGTTTCAAGCTTCAAATGGCATACAACTTCCTTTTTAAGTCTTGCCGAAGCCTGCACAAGCTGTCTGGCAGCATCCGGGCTGGCTACGGTTATTATCAGCTTATGGCGTATTGCGGCAATTATTGTTTTGAACGGGTACAAGCTGCCAAGAACAAGAATAGGAAGCTTTATTCCGCTTTTGCGCAGGGCAGCTCCTTCTTCTACAGAAGAAACACCGAAGCAGGAAACAAGTTTTTCCTTTTCGGCCATGCGGGCAAGCACTGCTGCGCCATGACCGTATGAGTTTGCCTTTACTATGAAAAGCAGTTTCGCGGGGCTGGCAGCAGATGACAGTTTTTTTAAGTTATGCCTTATTGCGTCAAGGCTAATTTCAGCCCATGTAGGGCGGTATAAAAGCTCAATCATAATCAGTAAACCATTTCCTCGCCAGGCTCAGGAGCCATGGCAACTTCCGCGGAAGGGGCAGGATTCTCAAAACGAGTGCAATCGCTTATAAAAGTAAGATCCACGTCTCCAACCGGGCCATTGCGCTGCTTGGCTATAATCAAAGTAGCTTTTCCTGCCAGGGAAGGATCCGAGCGGTTATAGTATTCTTCGCGGTGTATCAGGCCCACAACGTCAGCGTCCTGCTCTATGGAGCCTGAATCGCGCAAATCGGAAAGCTGAGGCCGATTGCCGCTCCTGTTCTTGTCTTCACTCTTACGGTTCAGCTGAGAAAGGGCTACGACAGGTATTTCAAGGCTTCTGGCCAAGTCTTTGAGCAGCCTTGAAATTTCCGCCACATCCTGCTGCCGGCTCTCGCTTTTTATTGCTGGCCTTACCAGCTGAAGATAATCCAGCATTACCATTCCAAGCCTCTTGCCGCTATTCTTAAGCTCAGTCATAAGTTTGCGGGAACGGTTTCTTATGTCAAGTATTGTAAGGCTTGTGGAATCATCTATATAAAGATCAGACATGGAAATCTTTGATGCGGCGCTAGTTATTTTCCCCCACATTTCTCTTTGGAAAGTGCCTCTTCTGGCTCCGCGCCAATTCACTCTAGCCGCAGAACATATAAGACGCTGCATTATGGAAAAACGGTTCATTTCCATTGAAAAGAAGGCAACGGGAACCTTATGCTCCACACAGGCATTATAAGCAATATTAAGCGCAAGAGCTGTTTTCCCCATGCTGGGCCTGGCAGCAAGAATTATCATTTCAGAATTTTGAAAGCCGCCTGTCATGTCATCAAGGCGCGTAAAGCCAGTAGGAACGCCGGTAATATTTGAACGCTGGCTTAAGAAAGATTCCATTTTGTTTACAGTGGCATTGGCCAAATCCATAGGCTTGCAGAAACCTTGCGTTTCAGCAGTCTGCGCCACTGAAAGAACTTGAGACTCCGCATAGTCCATGATGCTCTTTACATCTTCCGCAGCATCATATGATTTCTCTATCATATCAGTGCCTACGCGTATCATCTCCCTAAGCTGGGCTTTGTCCTTAACGATCTTAGCATAGGCTTGAGTGTGGGCAGCTGTTGTAACCTTGTCTACAAGTTCAGCCAAATATTTAGTGCCTCCCAGGTTTTCAAGCTGCTTGTTTTTTTTCAGCTCTTCCTGCAAAGTAAGTATGTCAACAGGCATGCCATGCAGATTCATGTCACGCATGGTCTCAAAAATAGTTCTGTTCCTGTCGCTGTAAAAATGACGGCCATCCAGCATTCCCATTACTGTTTCAAGAGCATCGCGCTGAAGCATCATAGATCCCAAAACAGCCATTTCAGCTTCAAGAGAATTAGGCGGAATTTTATTGACCATAGAATGAACCTCTTATCAATTATATAAAATAAAGCAAGCTAGGCAGGATATGGAAAAGCCGCAAAGGCATAAAAAAAGACGATGCATAAACAGCATCGTCTTTTTTATTGCCAATCAGCCTTTTTAGGCGGCTTGGCTTAGCGCGGAAACAGCAATCTTAACAGTTGCTTTTATGTCCTGTTTTAAAACAATTTCCACTTCATAATTTCCTATTGCCTTTATTGTGGCTGGCAGGCGGACATTATCTTTTGTGACTTCAATATTTTTCTCTGCGAATTTCTTTACAATATCGCTCTTTGCCACAGAACCATACATTGTACCGTCTTCAGAAACCTTGCGGGCAAAAGCAAGGCTGGTCTCAGCAATGCGCTTCGCAACTTCCTGCAAGGCGGCATTTTCAGCGGCAACGCGCTTTGCGCGACGCTCTGCGCTGTTCTGCCATGCTTTTAAAGCGCCAGGCGTAGCCAGCTCCGCCATATTGCGGGGAAGGAGGTAATTGCGGGCATATCCTCTGCGGACAACTTTCACATCGCCAGCGCGGCCCAGATTTTCAACATCCTGTTTGAGTATAATTTTCATTTCTATGCACTCCGAAACTATTAGTTATAAGGCATCAAAGAGAGATTGCGGTTGATTTTTATAGCTCTCATTATCTGGCGCTGATGTTTCGCGCATGCGCCCGTTATACGTCTTGAAAGAATCTTGCCGGTATCTGTGCAGTAATTCTTCAGTGTTTGAATTTGCTTGTAGTCAATCACATCAACATGATCGGCGCACAGCCTGCATACTTTGCGGCGTGAACCGAAATGCCTGCGGCCTGCGGGGCGGCGAGACGCCGCAGCAGGAGCAGCGGCCTTTACAGCCGGCTGTTCAGTTTTAACGGCCTCCTGATTCTGAGGGACCTGTTCATTATTTTCCATTATACTTTCTCCTGAAATTTCCTGATAAATTTAGAACGGGACTTCGTCCAGCCCGCCGCTGTCATCTTTAAACTCTTCGCTCTGCGGTATAGATTCCCGCATGCCCTGAGACATATTATCGCCAGAGTCAGCTCCATCGCCAAAGAAAAGGAACTGGACTCGGCGGGCATTAACTTTCAGAACCTTGCGCTTCTGGCCGGATTTATCAGTATACTCCGATGAGATCATGCTGCCCTCAACGAGGACTGGGCTCCCTTTTCGGAGTTTTTCTTTGCAGCGGTCAGCCATAGGGCCCCACACGCTGACGGGAACGAAAACGGTATTGTCTTTCCATTCTCCAGAGACAGTGTCTTTATAGCGGCGGTTGGCAGCTATATCGAAAGTCGTCACTCCTTGTCCTTTCTGCGTAAAACGCTGCTCAGGATCTCTAGTAAGGCGTCCTGCGACAAACACTAGGTTTAGCTCTGGAACTTTTATATCCATTTCCGTCTCCGGTGCCAGGCAATCAGGCTTTCAAAACCTGTTCTGCGCCGGCTTTAATAAACATGGAACGCAGGATATTTTCCTGCAATCCGAAACTGCGTTTCAAATCCTTAATTGTTTCAGGTTCCGCTTTAACTTTGAGGTATACATAGAAGCCATCGCGGTTTTTCTTTACGGCATGGGCAAATTTTTTGCGGCCGAGCTTATCGTCGGCAATCACTTCTGCCTTGCGGTCAGCAAGGATTCTCTTTGCAGCTTCTATTGCCCCACTGATTTCGGTATCTGAAATCTGAGGATTTATAATAAGCATTAACTCATAGGTATTCATAAAGTTTATAATAGCATTTCCGCAAATATTTTTCAAGATACTGATACTTTTACGACAATTTTCTTAACCTTATGAGAACCGAACATTGGCAGCTTAGGAGCATGGGCATGCTCAGGGAAAAGAACGGTTATGTCTCCCGGAGTCATTTTCAGCTGAACGCAGGCGGACATCTTAGCTATGCCAAAGCATATGTCAAACTTTTCATCATAAGGCCGCACTATCTCCAAATCTTCAAGATTTAGACAGTTTATCACTTCCTGTCCTTCCAAAACATACTGTATGTCTATGTACTTGCGGTGAGCCTCAAAAAGTATTTTCTTCGGCTCAACTGTCTGATAAGTTTGAACCTGGGCATATATTCTGCGGCCATCTATCTGATAGGTTCCATCTGGCAAGGAAGCAGTTTCAGGCTTCATAAGAAAGTCTACAGCTTTCCTTATTTTTGGCGAAAGGTTCGGATTCTTGGCAAAATCAGCAAGTTTATAAACTATCATAATCGGTTCTCCTTAAAATAGCAGGAAGCAGCCTCCAGGCGTTCCGGGCTGCCGATGTCAAACCAATAGGAAGACTGGTCTTCAAAGCCGGCTATCCTATGCGTTTCAGCTGCCAGGCGCAGATAAACTTCCGTGACAGAGAATACGCCTTCTTCTTTTATCATATCAAAAATTTCAGGGGAAATTACCTGAATGCCGCAAAAACCGTAAGCGGCAAGTCCTGCCTGCGCTGCATGTCCCTCTCTGCCGATAAGGCGCATGGAAGAATCAAACATTAAATGCCGGCTGGAAGGCCTCTTGCGCACCGCAAGCGTAGCCAAAGCAGATGAAGAGCAATGGCTGTCATACAAAGCCCTTAGATCCGCTCCTGACAGTATATCTGCATTGCAGGCAAAAAAAGGTTCTCTTCCCTTAAAAAAATCTGCATTTGCCTTTAGCGTACCGCCTGTTTCAAGCGGCTTTTCAGCTTCATAAGACAAAGAGATATTAAAGCCGAAATTTTTATTTTTTTTTAAGAAAGCCTCTATTTTGCCATGCAGATGATGAGTGTTTATAAGAAATTCATCGGCTCCGGCATCCCGCAATTTTTCTAATGCGCGCTGAATAACAGTTTTGCCATTAATTTCAATTAATGGCTTAGGGATACTGTCTGTAAGGGGCCTGAGACGCTTTCCATAACCGGCTGCGAAAATAAGGGCTTTCATTTCTTTGACAGCTCCCTGTGATTAAGCTCTATCTTTACCCCAAATTTCTGCTTAAGATGCGCTGCCAGGCATTCTGCGCAATACACGGATCTGTGCTGTCCGCCCGTACAACCAAATTGAACCATAAGAGAAGTGAAATTCCTTTCAAGGTAATTTTTCACGCTGGCATCTACGAGCGAGTATACGGAAGAAAGATATGAAGCCATGCTCTCTTCTTTATCAAGAAATTCTATTACAGGCTTATCCCTGCCGTCTTTTTTTGCGTATTGCGGATAGCGCCCGGGATTTGGCAGGGCGCGGCAGTCAAATACGAAACCGCCGCCATGGCCATGGTCATCAAGAGGAATGCCATTCTTATATGAGAAGCTCCCTATGCGCACGGTAAGCCCCAGCTTAGTATTGCCGAACTGCCTTAGCCGCACAGACATAGTTATGCGGCGGAAGCAGGCCATAAGCTCCGGCAAATGCTCAGGGATTTCCGTATTGTTCAACAGCCATTCTATATTTCGGACGGCAAAAGGAACGCTCTTAAGAAAATGCGGCTTGCGCTCATAAAAGCCTCGCAAGCCGTATGCTCCCATGGCCTGCATTATTCGCACATAAACAAAGGCCGGGTAATGATGCAGGAAGGCCTTGCGGTCAAGCCCTGCGGCATTTATGTAATAGTCACGCAGCTCATTTCTGGTTTCAGGCGAAAGGTTTGCCTTAGCATCGTACAGCAGCGAGGCCAGGTCATAATGCCTGGCTCCGCGGCGGCCTCCCTGATAGTCAATAAACCACGGTTCGCCATTGCGAAGCATTATATTGCGGGACTGGAAATCCCTGTAAAGAAAAAAATCCTGCGGCGCCTCCATAAGGAAATCCGCAAAGCGCACAAAATCATCTTCCAGCTTCTGTTCATTAAACGGGATAGGCGCCAATTTTAGAAAATAGTATTTGAAATAATTAAGATCCCACATTATGGACTGCCTATCAAAAGAAGCCCTCGGATAGCAGTGAGCAAGGTCCATTCCTGCCTTCACCTGCTCCTGAAAACGAGGAAGAATATCTAAAACTTTCTTATATGTCTTGGAAAGATTTGCAGAAAGAATGCCGTCTTTATTTTCTTTATCTATGAGGCTGAAAAGGGTAATGTCTCCGAGATCCTCTTCCAGGTAAATGCCAGCTTCAGTGTCTTCAGCATATATTTCAGGCACAGGCAGTCCCTGTTTCTTGAAATACATTGAAAATTCCAGAAAAGCCCTGTTTTCAAGCGGATCAGGGCCATATATGCCCACGGCATTCTTTATGCCGCAAAGCCTGAAAATCTTTCTGGCAGAGCCATCAGCGCGAAGCGCGTGAAATTCTTCAGGCTCCTTGCCAAATGCTTTGCGGTAAAGCCTGCGCAATGCTTGTTCAAGCTCAAAGGCACTAGAAGTATTAGAATCAGACATTTTTTCACCTCAGGTTAAAATTATACAATTATTACGGCTTGACTATTTAAAAACACCAAATTTGCGCATAAGCAAAAAACGAGACAAAAAAAGAAATGGCAGAAAGCAGAACAGAAAAACGGGAAACATATTTATGACAGAGGAAAAGAAAGGAACCTTCATTGAAACATGGACAGAAGGCAAAACCGGATTTCTTAAATTCTCTAATCCCAAAAAGAAAAACGCATTAAGCATGGAGCTATGCGAAGACCTTATATCAAGCCTGATTGAATTTGAAAAAAAAGGCATACTGCTGGCAATACTGCGCGCAGGGAAAAATGACAGCGTATGGTCTTCCGGACTAGACATAACTGAATTTGAAAAAAACCTTGCCATAAGGCAAAGCAGTCTGCCTGCGGAAACTGAAGCCGCGCAAGACAAAAACATAAATTCGGGAATATCAAAGCATGGTTATAAAAGAGATGGCACGACAATAGAGCAAAGCAAATGCGGCAGCCATATTTCCAAAAAAAATCTTGCCGCAAGCAATGTCAATGAAGCAAGCGGCATAATAGCTAGGCAGATCTATGACCCTTTGGACGCAGGCCAGCCGCTTCCCCGGCTGCTGGCTGCGATAGAAAATTATCCTGGAATTGTCGCAGCTGAAATACATGGCAGCGCATGGGGAGGCGCAGCAGAGCTTGTGGCCGCCTGCGACCTGGCAGCTGCGGATAATACCGCCTCTTTCGCCATAACGCCTGCGAAAATAGGCTTGCCATATTCGGAAAAGGGACTGCTCCGCTTTATATCAAGAATAGGATTGCCAATGGCTAAAAGGCTTTTTTATACAGCAAGCCAAATTTCAGCAAAAGAAGCAAAAGAAGCAGGCTTTATACACTGGCTTATTGATTCAGATTCGTTTGATGAGCTGGATTCGCTTGTTAGAGAACAGATACTTCCAATTGCAAATCTTTCTCCTGTTATCATAAAAACTCTGAAAAAACAGTTCAGGCTGCTTTCATCAGCACCTTTGCCTAAGAGCATAAACAGGGAATTTGAACTTCTGCGCGCCAAAGCTTTCGCTTCCGGGGAATTCCAAAAGGGAATAGAAGCTTTTTTAAACAGGCATAAAAAGCGAATAGACAAACCATCGGCTTAGCACGCCAGCCAGGCTAAGACTGATTTTCTTTAATAATTGTTATAATAAAAGTTATGAAACTCTTCTTCTATGGTTCATTGCTGTTTTTACTTATTTTTTCCATGCCGGCTCATGCGGGAATGATGGCTAAAAATGATTTCCGCTTCGGCTCAGGCGGATTTAAGCAAGATTCCATATCTTTATTTTTCCCAGCCGCATACAAGCTTTTGGCAGGAATTGAGGGCACGTTTTATAAAAGCAATGATCTTGAAAAGATTCATTCCGCAAAGCTTCCATTGGTATATGCGGGCGAGACCAATCTGGCAGAGTTTTCCCCATTTGTTTATTCTCACAGAGCAGGACAGAGCGCATACGGCGGCAAGCTAATGCTAAAAACAACTTTCACTAATCCGAAAAATGAGAATTTCTTTCATCTCTCAATTACTGGAGCGCATGCTTTTATAAAAGGAAACAGAACTGACGAGGGACTAACTGACTTTCAGCAGACAGCAATAGAGCTCAAAGCCGAGAAAAATTTTTACAGGCAATTCTGCTTTACGATTTCAGCTGCGGGATTCCTTAAACCCACAAAGGGCACGAATAATCTTAACCTGCAAAGCTCAATTTTAGATCAGAAAGACCTGATAGACTTCAACGGTTATGGAATGCTGACGGTTTTGCCTGAATGGATAGCTTCTGTTACAGTCAGCAGAAATTTTCAGCCAGAGTTTAACAGCGAAGTTTATGCCGGATACAGCAAAATATCCATAAGGAACTTTGAGCCAGCAAATTCCTATTCAGCAGGAATGAAATTCTTCCTTGACCCGGAAAGCGAATCCGACCCTACGCTGGACTTCGGATACAATTATTTCAAATATCACGAGACAACAGCTAAGCAATATTTCCGCATTCTTATTTCTACCATGTTCTAATCAGTAAACTGGCTAAGAAAACAGATTAATCTAAATGAGCAATATTGCCCTTTTTGGCATTCATATTGCTCAAAAATAAGAAATATAATGCAAAAATGGGGGTTGCGATGGATAAAAAGGCTATTATTTTCATAGGCATACAGGCAAGCGGGAAAACAACATTTTATAATCAGTATTTTTGTGAACTAAAGCATATAAACCTTGATACCATTCACACCAGGGCAAGGGAAAAAGCTGAGATTGAGGCTTGCCATGCGAAAGGCCTTTCCTATGTTATAGATAATACAAATCCAAGAAAGACAGACAGGGCAAGATATATTCCGGCGGCAAAACAATATGGATATAAAATAATCGGATACTATTTCAGATCCTCGGTTAAAGAGTCTGCGGAAAGAAATGCCCAAAGAGAAAATGCCGTGCCCAGGCTGGCCATAGCGGGAACTGCCGCAAAGCTGGAACTTCCAGATTATGAAGAAGGCTTTGACGAACTGTTTTATGTGAGCATAAAAGCGAATGTTGCAGAAAAAACAAAAAATGACAATAATCAGAAAAGCAATCTTCATTTTTTTGAAGCAAAGCCATGGCAAAAAACTTCTATGTGAAAGAAAGCCTGGTAAAAAATTTACACTAGAATTTAAGAGCGGGAATTTTATTATAAGGCTCTGTTAAAGGAAAGTATTGATACAATGCAATCATAAAGAACGCAAAGATGACTTCGTCGTGTCCTGAATTTGTTTCAGCCGCAGAGATGCTGAAATAAATTCAGCATGACGGGAAAATTATAAAATCAATACTATTCTTAATAAAGAATGTATTACAAAAAGGAAATTAAAATGAACTTTGAAAAATTAGACAAAGATATGCGGATTTATGAACAGTCCTTAGACCAGCTGGTCATTCCAGGCGTGCATCTTATAGCCAGGCTGGACGGCAGGAATTTCACCAGGCTCACAAAAGAGCTCTGCCATTTTGAAGCTCCATTTGACGTAAAATTTAGAGAGCTTATGGTTGAAACGGCAAAATCTCTTATGGACTGCGGCTTTAACGTCGTTTATGCCTTTACTGAAAGCGATGAAATATCGCTGCTTTTTCATGACTCGGAAAACGCTTTCAGCCGAAAAACACGCAAATACAATTCCATATTAGCCGGACAGGCTAGCGCGGCTTTCTCTATGAAGCTTGGCAGGCTCGCAACATTTGACTGCCGCACAATACCCATTCCCAGCCTGGAAAAGGCACAGGATTATTTTCTCTGGAGGCAGGAAGATGCCTGCCGCAATGCCCTAAACTCGCATTGCTACTGGCTTTTGCGCAAGCAGGGCATGTCTCCACAGAATGCGGCAAAACAGCTGCTTAGGAAATCCGTTTCATACAAGAATGAGCTGCTGTTCCAAAATGGCATAAACTTCAATGATATTCCGGCATGGCAGAAAAGGGGCACAGGCATTTACTGGGAAAACATTGAAAAGAAAGGCTTTAATCCGTCTTTGCAGGTGGAAACTAAAACCATGCGGAGGGAAATAACAGTAAACTATGAGCTGCCAATAAAAAAAGCTTATGCAAAATTTATTACTGGATTTATGGAAAAGGCTGCCGGCATTTCTGATAAAAAATGAAAAACAGCCATATCTAACTAAAAGCATAATAAAAAACTCCGCCCTTTTTTTCTGCTCAAAG
Organism: Elusimicrobiales bacterium; assembly: GCA_024681855.1. GTDB lineage: Bacteria > Elusimicrobiota > Elusimicrobia > Elusimicrobiales > UBA9959 > CACZRG01. The sequence continues at coordinate 13,728 of JAILAB010000005.1, read as the reverse complement.
CCATAGCGGCTAAAACATCTGGGCGGAGTTATTTTATGCTTCTGTCTGTTCCAATCCGGGCAGACAGCGCTCAAGGCTGTTTAGCCTATTTTCTTCTCTTCAACAAGTTTTTTAAGCTCATCCATATCGGGATTTATGAGATTGGGCTGGCCTACTGATTTCATTGCGCTGCTTACATCCTTAAGGCCATTGCCTGTAACAACCATAACGACATTGTCTCCCGCATCAACCTTGCCTTCGCGCACGGCCTTTTCCAGGCCTGCGTATGTCGCCGCTGCGGCAGGTTCTGCAAAAACACTTGCTCCTCTTGCAACTTTAGGTATTCCGGCAAGTATTTCCTGATCAGTTACGGAAACGGCAAACCCCTTGGAATCACGCACTGCCAAAACTGCTGCAAGGCCGTCGCGCGGAACGCTTACGGAAATGCTATCCGCTATTGTATTGCCGCTTACAGGCTTTATCTCCTCTGAGCCGATGTCAACAGCAAGTTTTACCGCATTGGAATTTTCAGCCTGAACAGCTATCATCTGCGGCAGCTTGTCTATAATGCCAAGCCGCTTGAATTCCACAAAGCCTTTCCAGAGACCGCTGATGATATTGCCGTCTCCTACGCTCACAAAAACCTTGTCAGGCGTTTCCCAATCCAGCTGCTCACATATTTCAAATGCGCAGGTTTTTTTCCCTTCTCTGGTGAAAGGATTTATTCCTGTGCTGCGATTGTACCAGCCATATTCCTTTGATGCCTTCAAACAGAGATCAAAGGCATCGTCATATGTGCCATTTACCATAATAACTTCCGCACCAAATACCAGCAGCTGCGCTATTTTAGGAGCAGGCGCTGTTTTAGGAACGAAGATTACCGTTTTCATGTCAAGGCTGCCTGTAAGGCAGGCAAGAGAAGATGCGGCATTTCCGGTGGAAGCTGTGGTTATTACCTTTTCTCCCATTTCGCGAGCACGGGCAACCACAACCGCTCCAGCGCGATCTTTGAAAGATGCGCTGGGATTGCGGCCGTCATCTTTAACATAAACATTGTGTATGCCAAGCTCTGAAGCTATTTTCTCCGCGCGGTAAAGAGGAGTCCAGCCTACCTGCACCGGAGGAATGTATTTTAAATCCTCCACAGGCAGAATATCCTGATAGCGCCAAATGCTGCGGTCATCATTAGCTTTAAGCTCATCATAACCCATGCGCTTTTTTATAAGGTCATAATCGTAAAGAACCTGCAGATTTCCCCCACAAGCGGTGCAGGTATATTTTCCATCGGAAAGCGAATGATCCTTTCCGCATCGTATGCATTGTAAAGTTTCAATCTTCTTCATATATATATTATATTATTTTGTAATAACATACTGTTTTAATTTCATATAACCCCTAAGCAACAGCTATGCAGATGCTTACTGTTTACCTTGCTGACAAAAAAGGCATGTTTTTCTCCAGTCCATAGCCAATAGAGAAAAACGCCGCTTAAACAGTTACCAGGACCTGCCTCCGCCGCCACCGCCGCCGCGGCCCACTCTTCCGCCGCCGCCATGGCTGCTGCTATGATGGCTTGTTTTTATTCCGCCATTTAATCGGCTGGGCTTTGAAAGCGCAGTGAAATTACTTGAAAAACCATGAAGGCGGCCTATGTCATAGGCAGGCTTTTCCTGAACAGGATGCGCTTCAAGGAATTTATTCAGTTTCTTTATCCATACATCAGAAACTCCCAAAACAAAAGCATAAGGCAGAATATCATAAAACTGCCTGGGATTTTTCTCAGCCATTTCCTCAAGCTCATTTTTTTCAGCCGTCTGTATAAATTTCCTAAGCCCTTCAAGCTCGCTTAGGAGCTGTTTTCCCTTAGGGCTTCTTTTCGGCAGATTGTCCGCACATATCCAAGATACTGCCAGGCAGGCAAGGCCTAAAACAGAAACATTGATATTCTCATAGCTCGCATAGCCTAAAATCAAAAAAGAAACCGCAAATATTGCAAATCCTGTTAATAAGAGAGCTTTTGCATATTTGTTCCATTCTTTGCTGAAAAAAGGAGTTCCGAATATAAAAAACAAAGCAGCTATGCTAAAAGAATCCGCTGAAAAAAATGACCTTATGCTGAAATCACAGAATGAGAACAGAGTTATGAAAGCTATGGCAGACATAATGCCGGTCATTATCTGAGGCAGAAGGCCTTTAATTGTCCGAATGTCATAAATAATTTCCCTTTCCTTGTTTGCGGCTCTCACAATGCTGCGGCATTGAAGATAATAAGTTTGGGATTTCTCTATCTGAGCTTTGCTTATGCTGGAATTGCTGCCGAACAGGGCATTAAGATAATCCTGCTCCAAAGATGCCTGCTCATAAGGCTTGAGCTTTTCCAGAACAAAACTGTCGCTTTGATTATTTATTCTCACATATCCTTTATTGGCCAGTTCCACAATCATTGCGGAAAGGCCTTTATCCGAGGCCTCGCCCTTATATGCAAGCTCAGCCTGAATCGCATTAAGCCCAACGGGAATCTTGAATGTTACTACAGGCGTAACATGATCATCTTTGCCATATCTGTCCCAAATATAAAATGAAGCTAATGCAAGTAAGCCCAATAAAAACACGGATATATATGCGGCATAAGAGCGGTATGTTTCAAAATATCCGGGAGGCACTTCAGCCCGAAAAGTAATACCTTCATTAGGCCGCAATTCTCTCAGCGTTTTTCCGGTAATTTTAACATTGTCAGTTATGTCAAATTCTGCCCCGCTTTCAAAGCCTGCCGCATCAATTCCGCCTATGGAAAGGCCTGCCTTTGACGGATCAATCGGCTTAGGCATGATAAGCGTAAATTTCGCATTTTTTATAGGAACTTTCCACTCAGGCCCTATTACATTATGATAAAATTCATTTTTATTATCATGATAGTTGTAATTATATGTTATGCGATAATTTTGAATGCCGCTCACTGTCTTATCAGCAGAGCCTAATTTTATCTCAACAGTCTTTCCTATATTGCTTATGTTGCTTTTCCCTTGCGTTCGGATATTGGTAATGGAAGCCTTCTTATGAGGGATCTCCCTTATTATCCCATGCGAAGGATGCAAAAAGAAAACATCTATATTTTCTGTTACCTTAACAGATTTTTTCTCATTCGCCTCAATCAGAACATCATAGTTCTGTATGTAAAAGTTTTCCGCATACGCAGCAGGGACAACTAGGAACAGCGCAAATAAGAATAAACAGCATAAAACAGGAAAAAAAAGAATTTTATTTATTGTTGGCATAATGAAATAAAATAATCCTGCCGGATCAGGCTTTCAGATCTTCATTCGTGATTGTTTTGGCTTCCCTTTCGCTTTCGTCTATTTGGAAATAATCAGCTTTGTCAATGCGAAACAGCCTTCCTATTATATTTGTAGGGAAAAGCTCCAGGAAAGTGTTCAATTCCCTAACAGTGCCATTATAGTATTTTCTGGCTGAAGCAATTTCATTTTCTATGTCCGTGAGGCCGTCCATAAGTTTAAGGAAAGATGCGTTTGCCTTCAGGTCAGGATAATTTTCGGCTATGGCCATAAATTTAGGTCCCATATATCCTATTTCGGAATTGGCCTGTATTTTCTGCTCATCGCTCATGCCTGAATAAGACTGAGCGCGAATGCGCGCTACATTTTGCATGGTACTGCTTTCATATTTTGCTGCGCCTTTTACGGAATCGGCCAGCCGCGGGATAAGTTCCCAACGCTTTTTAAGGCATACATCCATTGTAGCGAAAGCTTCACGCATATAATTTCTAAGGCCTATGCCTTTGTTATACGCAAAAATCACATAAATCAGCATGACTGCGGCTATTGCGGCGGCTATATATAACATATTATGCTCCTTAATCTATATAAGATATTATACTTTTGTTGGGATAGCCATTAACAAAACGCCATGCTGTTTCAGTGTTTCATCTCACAGTTTTTTCAGATACTCTCTTATTATGCTGTTCAGCTGTTCCTTAAGAGATACTGGCGAAATAATTTTTATGTGCGGCAGCCATGAAAGAACAACTGGGAATATGGCGCGGGTATCTGCGGCCCTGCATTCGATTATTATACTGCCATCACCTCGCGTTTCTTTTACGACCTGCTCAGGAAAATACAGTCTGCGCCTGAAATACATGGCCGCTCCGGCATCAACCTCCATAACCGCTGTAATGCTGCGTCTGGCGGAAATCCATATATTTATATTCCCGGCAAGCATACTGTCAATATCCGCAGGCGGCACAAAATACATTCCTATTCTGTAAACTGATGTTATTTTGTCAATAAGGAATGTAAGCATTCTGCGGGTTTCCTCCTCCATGGCCAGCAGATACCAGAATCCTTCAGACCATACAATACGCAGAGGCTTTATGTAATACTGTGGCTTTCTGCCGCCACTGTATTTTATCTCTATTTTCTCATGCTGGCACACAGCCTCCTCTATATCCTTTAAAAACGGATGCTCAGGCAATGGGCAGCCGCCCGGTAGCATTATATAATATGGATTTTCAGTTTTAGGGCCAAGCATTTTGGCACGCAGATTATCCATGGTGCCGGAAAATGACTCTCCAAGAGATAGGGCTATGTCGCTGAACATTGCGAAAAGAGCGGCCTCCCGGCCTGACACTTTAAGTTTTTCCAGTGAATATCCTTCCGGGAAAGCGCGGCAGCCGCGTATAGGGGAATAAATGGGCAGTCCGGCGCTTTCAAGCAGACGCATATCCCGCTGCACCGTCCTAAGCTCAACGCCTAATTCCGCAGCCATTTTTTCCAGAGGATAAGGCTTATCACACAGCATGCTGAGTTCCGCTATAAGACGTGATATTTTTTTAACAAGCCCGCCTCTGTCAGATTCTTTTTTCATTTTTTCCCGCAGATGTTTATAATCTTTTTTCATAATTAAAAAACCCATGGGTTTTATACAAAGCCATTACATTTTAACAAATAGGTCCTAAATCTGTTTTCTGGAGCTGGTATGTGAATATTTTTCATTTGAAGCACTGCTTTCGCCAAAGCGGTATCCTATATTTATTCCGTACGATTGTGCCAACTTTCTGTTGTGCATCTCATAATAAGACATTTCCAATCCGGCTGTATAATTTCTATCCCTTCCAAAATTTAAATTTATGCCTATTTCGTATCCTGTATTATACGAATGCCCTTTAAGACTCCCTGCCTGCCTGATTGATACTTTTTCATGCAGTTTGTTTCTGATTAATTTTGCATATACCAGCAGGCTCTCTCCTCTATTTATAAAAAGATTCATTATGTTTATTTTTAAATATGCCGCTGTCGCATATAATGAGTACGTTCCATCTATGTCATAAAAATATCCGCCATAGTACACAATTCCTGAAAAATCCATTGTTTCAAATTCACGGATTTCTATTCCGGCTTCTATAATCTCATTTATATTATATCCTGAATAAACAGCAATGGAAGATAAATTATGCCCATCATTTAAATAACGCTGCAAAACGTCCGGCATATTATATCTGAATTTGGCAATATCAAATCCCATTACAAATCTGTTTCCTATGCCGGTTTGTCCTAAAGAGACATAGTCTGCCCCTGTTTGCTCATTTTCATCAACCGGAATTTTAACAGGCATACTGTCAAAATCAGCTTTACCCTCAGAAACTGCAGAATCATTATTCTCCGGGGACGCAATAATATCTTCATGAGGCTCACTGTAAGGCTTTTCTTTGGACAAATCCGTGATAGCGTTAACGCATGTTTTTATGCAGGCCTGCATAGCCTTTTCTTTGTCAGACTCATTATATGAAGCGCCTGCACAGCCATTTATACATGCAGGAAGCAAAGAATAAGAATCTGCTGCATAAACCTGAATACAGCAGAACATAAGCGGCACAATAATTATTCCAGCTGACAGTATTTTCATATCATGCTCCTTTGCCTGTAATATAAAACTGACAGGGAAATTATATAAAGAGCAAGCGACAGCATATGGTCGTTATACTTTTATATATTTTTAAGTATTCTTCCGGATTCCATTCTTACGATATCCGCCATTGTAATTCCTGCAGGCATGGAGAAGAGTTTTTTACGGTCTATTATTATAGTGTTTGTATTTGCCGCGAAATCAATTGCCGCCTTGCTGAATTCTGCATTTGAAGCCACGCATGGACGATACTGTTTTCCATATTTATATGAATAATAATTTGCTCCAGAAACAGCCTCCTGCACACACTGCTGATGCATTGACTGCTGCTTTGATGTGTGCTTACACTGTATGGCAATGCATTCACCGCCTTGCTGCTCCGCTATTACGTCTATTCCCTTGTCGCCACTCCTTGGCGTAAGAATAACTTCATATCCTTTGCGACGATAGATTTCCGCAAGCAATGCTTCAAAAAGATATTCATTAAGACCGTCAATATCATCCATTGACAATGATTGCGGAATATCTTTATTATTGCCTGTAGATTCAGGCTCTGCCGCTGATATTTTTGCCTGTCCGAATAGCTGATCACATACATCTTTAACGCTCACTTCCATTTGATCCGACGGATACAATGCAGCCTGCGAGAGGCTTGTTTTGGCTTCAAGCAGCCTGTCAAGCACAATATCAAAAGAATCTGAACCCGGTAATGTGGCCATTGGGTAATAAACATTCACGTCTTTTGTTTGGCCTATCCTGTAAGCCCTGTCCGTGGCCTGCTGTTCCTTCGCTGGATTCCAATGCCTGGAATAATGTATCACATTGTTTGCCCCCGTAATGTTAAGGCCTGTTCCACAGGCAAGAGGTGACATAACAATTATGTTAAAGCCTTCCGTATTTTCGAAAGTGTCTATTATGCCTTGTCTTGACTGTCTGTTTCTTCCTGTTGAAATGCTTTGCGTGTCGCCGTTTATTATTCGCACGTCCAGGCAGAATTTACTGCTTATTATATGCTGCAACAGCTTCTGTGTCTCTTTTCTTTCAGCAAAAACAATGGCTTTTTCATTCCTTTCCCTTATTTCTTCCAAAAAACCAATTGTAAGCATAAGTTTTGCGGACGATTTTATTATCATATCGTCAGAACACTCTTGCCAATTTTTGAGATAAATATACGGATGGTCTGAAATTAGCCTTATTGCCGCTATTATGGAAAGCATGTCATTCTGTTCAGCCTTCCTGCCGCTTTCAACAGCCTGTCTGTATATGATTCTTTGCTCCAGAGGCATTTCCAGTTTTTTTCTTATGGATTCTTTTTTTGGAAGTTCAGAAGCAAGCAGTGTTTTCAGCCGTCTTAAAAAATAACGGTCTATTTTTGAACGCAGTTTTTCCCCTTTTTCCTGGATTTCGTTTTGATAAGCCTCCATATTTTCTTCTGTTTTCCTTGTTCTCTTCGTCTGATATTCTGACGCAAATTTTTTGGCAGAATCCAAAAGGCCTGGTACGGCAAAATCCATTATGCACCACAGGTCAACAAAACTGTTTTCTATTGGCGTGCCGGTCATGGCAACCTTGAAGTCCGCTTTAAGTGCTTTTACGGCATTGGTTATCTGCGTGCCTGGCGTTTTTGCCTTTTGAGCCTCGTCAAGTACTACTACGGCAAAATCTATGGCGGCAATATTAAGCTGCCCACGCCGGACAGTCTCATAGCTTGCCAGACACAGGCATTGTGCTGAAAGCTCACTGACAAGTTTGGCATTGTATTCCTTGTCAATTCTGCTTATAATTCTTATCGGCAAGCGCGGTTCACAAAAAAAACGTTCATACTCCCTTTTCCAGTTTTCCAGCAAAGACACAGGAGCAACGACAAGGTATGGCTTTTTGTCTGCCGAATTGCGGTAATGCCAGTCTATAAAATAAAGGATTTGCAATGTTTTTCCCAATCCCATATCATCGGCAAGCAATGCTCCGCCTTGTTTTCTGTTGCCAACAGTTCCCATATTTTTAAACAGATTCTGTAGCCAGGCTATACCTGTCCTTTGATGTTTTTTTAGATATATGCCTTTATTAAGAAATTCATCCGTCAAAAAATCAAGTTTCTGAAGAGCTTTTTCTTTTTTCTCATATTCTGAATAATTAAGATTATCCTCATTTCCATGTATTATAAGAACCTTATCAGGCTTTTCAACAGTTTTTTCCCTATCATTTTGATGTTCTGTTTCCTTATTATCAGGCACAGTATTATTAGGTACAGTTTTCGCAGAGTTAAATTTTTTTGAAGCCATTTCTTTGAATTTTTCTGCGGCGGCATTGGCAATTTCCTCGGCAGTCTCTATGGCTATGGGATTCCCCCTGTAATCTATTGTTGTCTTATTCTCTTCTTTTGCTTTTTTTATTTCATTTAAGAACTCTTCTAGTTCCAGCTCATTGTCAAAGAGAACATTTATAGTCCCCCCCCTGCTCTCTATCTGATAAGCAGGCAGCCATTCGGAACGGAAAGGAGCAATAAAAGGATAAAATTTAGGCTTGTAAATTCCAATATCAATTACTCTGTTGCTGTACAGTTCCGATAAATCCAGGCCGTCATAAGCCGCCATTTTTTCAGAATCAGCATTTTCTAAAGAATGTTCACAGACAATTTTCTCCTCATTGCTGCCCAAAATGTTTTCTGGATTATCTATTATCTGACTGATTGCATTCCTGTCCCTTGTGCGGCGGTATTTATGCTTTATTTTTTTCAGCGGCTCTATCTGATCAGGCGGGATAATTACCTGTGTTATCTTACCTTTCTCTAATGAAATAGGATATGCAGGCCGCACTTCGTCCGCCGTGTCAAATATTTTAAGGAATTTGGCATTCTTCTGCGATTCCTGACCTTCCGGCACATTCTCTATCTGCGGGATAATCTGCATTTCACCACTATCAGAGTCGTATTCTATATGTATTTTTATATGTTCAGGCAGAACAACTGTTTTTTCGGCAAAAAATTTTTCCATTAATGCAGCAGATTGACTGGAAAGTTCCTTTATTTCAGCAAATTTTGAATAATTGCCGTATATTGTCTTTTTTTCAGCAGGGATGGCATTAAACTCATCGATCGCACTTAAAAGATTATATTGTTCTTTGGAAAGAATATACTCCTGGCTTACATTATCTTCCCTTGAAAACTGCAGGTTTACAATAGGGCCTTTTTTTGACAAAAGAACAAAAGGTGTGCCGTAAGGTGCAAAATCATAAAATAAGTATGAATAAGAAAAGTCCGGGGTTGGAATATTGCCTTTGTTCCTTTTTACATACACATCAAAAGGATAGAGAGGCGGCAGACACAGAACACGCTTTTCGTATTCGTCAAGCTGATAGATGTTTTTGTACGGTACTTTTACGGAATTGCCGCATATTTCCGCATATCCGTTGTCGACAAGATACTGCAATGCTCGGAACACACGTCTGTCTGATCGTTGCCAAGCCTCAAATGGCAAAGACATTCCGTCCTGTTCCAATGTAAATATAAAATTTTCGCCGTCCTGTGTGTATGTTATCATGATTTTACTTTATTAATCAGGAAATATATTTAATTTATTCTGTAGCCAATATTGAAGCTTGTCCTGCCATCCAAAAGAATGTATAAGTCTGCCAGAATCATTATATCCATTCCTGCCTATTAGACCCCGACAGTTTTTCATTTTTAATTCAGGTACTGAAGACCAGCTTAATGTTTTCCATTCGCTTTCAACATAAACAAATAAAGCATTGCCTGTGTCTGAAAATTCAATTATTTTTCTATCTCTAATCCACATAATGAATGCCACTATTTCATAATTATAAACAGAATATTTTCTTCTCCTTAATACGGGGATATAATGTTCCTGTATATCAATGCCTTTAAATTCATTATTAATAACAGAACGTGTGTTATCTCCCCCCACTACTTTAAAATTATCTATGCTGCCGGCATACTTTTTCCAGAAACAGGCACGTTTTTCATCACGCATAAGCTTATTGAACACAACATCAATATACTGCTGAGTTATCCAGCGGCGGACAATATTCATGGCTTTTTTTATGTTTTCTTTTGCCTTATCAGGTGCATCTGCGGCGACATTCCATAAAATGTCTTTAGGCATACCAATATATTTTATGGCAAGACTTTTTAGTATTTCTTTTTGTTTTTGCCATAATGCCGGAGCAGAACGTTCTTTTTCGTCTATGTCAGCTATAAGCTGGGGCAGTATCACCTTGCGGGTTTCATTGCTGTCGCATAATTCCATATATTCTTCAAATGAGTCATCCATTGCTTCCGCTTCTGAATAATAGTAAATCATCACATTACGGAAATAGGAATAGGTAATATTTTTCTTTCTCAGTCCGAGCATTTCAACACAATCAGCAAGAGTTTTTTTATTTTGCTTTAAATATGAGCCAAGATATTTTGCTCCAGCATAAGAAAAAAAATGCATGTATGTATTAATTTTTGAAATAAATTTTATGCCACTATTGCTTTTCTTTATTTCATTCAGAATGAACGAATGAAAATTCTTATGTCTAAGCATTTTGTCCCAATCAGAAAGCATAAAACGGCAAAGGGGCCTTAAATATCTTTTGCTCCAATTATTGCGCAGCAGATTAATAAATATTTCCACTCTTTTTTCAGAGACAGACTGCCCCTCTTTTTCAAAATCAATTAAACTGTTAATGCAATAGCACATCTGGCGTATTTCTTTCCTGCTGAAATAATGCAGATAAGAAGATACAGAAGAACAATAGGTCAGGAATTTTCTTTTTAATGCCTCAATATCGTGTTTTGTAGGAACATACTGCATTTCCGCATCCAGCCTGGAGGCTATTTTATCTATTTTCCCGGCAGCTTCCCTGAATACATTTTCCAGACTGAAAGAAAATATCTGATTACCGCTCATTGCCTATACCTGATATTTTACGCATCTGTTCTTCAGCATCCGTTCTTATTCTGAATTCAACGCGGCGCGAAAGATTACCGTTTTCAGTGCCGTCATCATTAAATATCAAATGGCTTGATGCAAGACCGTTTGCCGTTATTCTGTATTTTGTCCAATTTTCAAGTTCCTTGTTATTCTTTATCAGTCCTAAACAGTAAAAAAGAGCCGTTCTTGTACGCATCTGAGACAATTTCATATTGTATTCATAGCTTCCAGTGCTACTGGTATGGCCTTCAATACGAATTTCCTCAATATGGTCTTTATATTCTTCCTTGCTTATAAGAGCGATATATCTTGGAAAAAAATCATTAAGAATTTTCTTAAATTCTGGTTTTAAGGAATCATCGTCAACATCAAACAAAACTTCCGGTTCCTGAAAGCGTATTGCAAGAGTTTCCTTATCCATTATTGCATTCCATGTTTTAAGGTCATCTTTAAATTCCTGTTCAAGATCTATGTGCAGATGTGTCTTTACCTGATGATACGCATTTGATACCTGCTTTATATGCAGCATCATTGACGATAATAACAAAACAAAAACAAACATTATTCCGGCCATAAGATCACCTATGGAAAATCCGAATGGGTTTTCGTCCTGATCTTCAAAAATGCGTGCACGAATGTTTTTCATTTCTTCTTTTCAGATATATCTTCCATTATGTCTTTTAGCTCTCCGACAACATTGCCAAGACTTGTTATGGCTGTACTCGTATGCGTTGCATATCCTTTCAGCAAATCCTCCATGCTTTTACATACAGCATCTTTATAATTATCAACACTTTTCTGCATTTCATCAAACACGCTTTGCAGTGAATTTTCAATAGCTCCGAATTTTTTTACATATTCTTCTGAATACTCCTGTGTTCTATTTATTGTTTCTGTAAAATCTTTTTGGGCAGTAATAAGCATATCAGCTGAACTTTCTGATGCTTTTGCTGTTTCTGACAAATTATTGCTTATTTTGTTAAATTCGTCTTTAAGGCTGTTCATACTATTTATTGCAGCCGATGTTCTTTGAAGAACCATGCCTGCCTCTATCATATTTTCTTTAAATGACTTGATAATGGTGTCAGTCATCTTGTTTGTTTCCTCATTTCTGCTGGCAATGAGATTAACTGTTTCTTTTGTGCTGACATTGAGTTCATTTACTGTATTTTTCACGGTTTGCAGCATTTCATCAATATTCTTTTTCTGAGCACATGAATATTCTCTGGATTCTGTAGCAAAACGGTTTAAACCTTCAGTTGCATTTTTTACATGTTCCGGAATTCCAGCAAGCACAGAACCTGTTGTTTTTATATGCTCATCAAGTTCTTTTATTTTTTCCTCTGCTGATGAGGCAATATTATTTCTAAACTGATCCATTATCACCTCAATTCTGCCTATAATAGTCTTAACCATGTCTTCACCAGGCTTCTCAACCCTGCTGCCTAAATCGTCCAGTTTTTGAGACAAGACCAAAGAAAGCTGCTGCACTTCATATAAAACAGGCTTAAGATTTTCTGAAACAGCCTTGTTAGTAATGTTTATCAAAACTGTTTCATTGATATTGTCTGCCGCTGATGATAGTTTTTCAATATTTTCTTTTATTCCGCGAATCACATTACCGTAAAGAAGTTCACGCCCATGTTCATCGTAAATTTTAAAATTATTTTCATAAAACTGCTGTTCAGGTGAAATGTAATATTTCTTATTTAATTTATCACAAAACCTGCTGATTTCGACTGAAATACTATTCAAGCGTTTTTTTTCAAGCCAAGTATATACAATTGACGCTCCCATTCCAAAAAGTGAAGTCAAAAATGCTGTTGTCATACCGCCGAGCAGAGAACTTATGCTTTTCTGCATTTCAGCCGCGGAAGCATTTAGGTTAATGCCGTTAAGACCCGCAGTCAGGCCTGCAAATGTCCCCATAACACCTATTCCAACCAGTATTCCAGATATTGCGCGCATCATTTTTGTATTTATGCCATATAAAACAAGGAACCTTTCCTCATTAAAATACTCTTCAGCCTGCAAAGTTGTTTTTTTGTTAATAAAAGTTTTTTTGTAATTTTTGATGCTTTTTCTTACTCTGTACTTAGTTCGTCTTTGCATTCCTATTCTATTAAGAAAATTCCGTATATAGTGTATTTTAAAAACATAATCACACATTCCTATATTGAGCAGACCATAAAAGAAACAAATTATTATCACACAGATTATTATTATTGTTATTATATCAGTCATAAGGATTCTCTTACATTATTAAGATAATACAAAAGCAATGCGACAGCATATGGTCGTTCTGCTGCGGCAGACGCAGAATTAACGCGGGGATATATTCACCCGCCCTATGTAAAGGCTACAATATTCACCCGCCGGGCTGATAAAGCGATAGTTTAGCTTCTTATTTGTACCCTAAAAAAAAGCGGACTTTCTCTGCTCATGCCATGAGCAGAGTTTTCTTAAAAGCACAAGCTTAAAACATATACTGTAAAAAACAGGAGAATACAGCTTAATACTCATTTATGTTGATATAGACGACGAGGGAATGATTTAATATTATTTTTGGAGTAAAAATGGTTAAAAATATTGCAAAAAATGTGGCTGCACGGCTTAACAGGCTAAATTCAAAGCACTGAAGCATCGTTATGCATATTTACTGAAAGAAAGAAACGGGAATGGACAATTCAGACACAAAAGGCTGCACAGCGCTTTCAGGAGCATAGGCAGGAATATGCCTGACCTGTTCACATGGCGTGAGCATCCGGAACTGGAAATAGAAAGCACGACAAACATCTGTGTGGGATATTTCAGGCAGATAAAGACTAAAATAAGAGTTCACACAGGATTAAAAAAAGAAAGATTGAAAAAAGTGACTGAGCATTTATTTTTG
>JAILAB010000042.1 GCA_024681855.1 Elusimicrobiales bacterium | reverse complement strand
CCGTATTTTATTTTTCCTCCGGCAGCAGCTATCAGCTCCATTGCTTCAGTGCGCAAGTCTTCATATTTTGCGAAAGGATAAGACTCATGATAGCCTTTTTGCGTAACTGAAGGATAAAGAGGATCTTTAGGAGCCATAACATAATATTCAAGCTCTCCCATTGCATAAAATTGAAGTCCTGTTTCCTTAGTAAATTCTTTTTCCGCCCTGCGAAGTATTTCGGACGGAGCGGAAGCAAAAGGTTTTCCTTCCGCAGTATAAAAGGCACAAATAATATCAATTGCAGGCATGCTGGAAAATGGGTTAATAAAAGCAGTGCTGTATCTTGGCACTACATAAAGATCGCTTGATCCGGCGTCAACTCCTTTAAAAAGGCTTGATCCGTCAACTCTTTCCCCAGCAGAAAGAATGCGGTTCAGATAATCCTCGCTATGTATTATGAAATTAAGGGTTTTTAAACGTCCGTCTCCAGCGACATATCTGAAGTTTACCAGTCTTATTCCATTTCCTTTTATATATTTGATTAAATCTTCCCTGGTGAAATCTTTAGGCTCTTTATTAAGGTAAGCCGCAATCCTGTTCGCATAAATCTTATCCATAAATCCTCCATGAGATATTGTAATCCATGCTAACATAATGGATTCATGCAGTTTTTCTAAACATGATTAAAAATATCTGCAAATTCTCAATCTGTATGTTATATTAACATTTTTTTTTGTTATTTGCTATAATGAGGAAAACAAAAAAGCATTGTACACAGGCATGAAAAAAATATTCACAGCATTCTTTTTTTTCTTTATTATATCTGGCATATTTTCTGAAGCCTATGCGAAAAACGGAAGATCCATAATCTCTTTCGGTTCTTACCCGTATACAAAAGATGCAAAAAAAGCTCCAATGCAATGGATAGTCCTTAATGTATTGCCGGACGGAAGCATGCTGGCAATTTCAAAATATGCAATAGAAGCAAAAAATTTTAATGAATCGCCAAAGCATAATATAACTTGGGAAAATTCAGATTTGCGGGAATGGCTTAATTCATCATTTATCTCATCAGCATTCTCTAAATCAGAACAAAAAAAAATTAAGAATATAAAAGTATCTGGAGGAGACAATAACCAGCTTAAAATAAAGGGGGGGAAAGAAACAGATGACAAGGTATTTCTGCTTAGCGCTGAAGAAGCAGAAGAATTTTTTTCATCAAAAAAGAGCCGAAAGCTATATCCTACGCCTTATGTGAAGAATAAAAAAATATTAATGTCAAACAGAGGGACTGTAAACTGGTGGCTGCGCACAGTTGGTTCCAGAACAGATAACGGCAATATGTACCCTGCCAATTGCAGCAGGACCGGCTGCATGACAAGGGTAATGACAGATGGCACTGTTTATTTCAATGGAACAATGATACAAATGCAAGGCCAGGCATTGTATGCGATAAGGCCAGTAATACTTATAGAACCTGAACAAAACAAATAAGGATTTTTTCTTATATTAAGCATTATGATTCTGAATTTTAAGTAAAATCAAATATTCTTTGTTTCGCTTACATTAAACTTCTGTTTTATCCTATTAAAGTTGTAATATATGATTATGAAAAAAATAGCATTTAACATGAAAAACGCTTTCCAGATAATTTTGGCAGCAATCTCATTGTGTGTAATTGCTGCATGCGCGCCAGCGCATAACAAACAGGACATAAGGTCATTTAACATTCCCATGCCGCAGCTTAAAATTGCTTCGCGCAGAGTACAGGTTTATCTGCCTCCTGATTATGATAAATCTGACAAACATTACCCGGTGATCTATATGCATGACGGACAGAATCTTTTCTCAAAAGACAAGAATTCTCCTTTTTCAGGAGTATGGAAAGTTGGAGAAAGCATGAACCGCCTTATAAAAGAAGGGAAAACTCATGGCGCAATAATTGTAGGAATAGACCATGGGGCAGAGCGCCGCGAAAGCGAGCATGCGCCATGGAAAGGCTGCAGCACTGATAATCCGCATGGAGCAGCTTATGTTGATTTCATCGTTCATTCATTAAAACCATTTATTGATGCCAATTACCGCACATACCCAAGCCGGGAAAATACTGCAATATCTGGCAGCTCATCAGGCGGAAACATATCACTGTACGCAGTAATGAAATATCCTGAGACATTCGGAAAGGCAATGCTGTTTTCTCCTGCGCTTTGGTGCCAGCAGAAAGAAAACAGGGCATTTCTTGAAAAATCTGACATGAGCGCAGGAATGAAAATTTATATGGATGTGGGCACAAATGAAGGAGAAGGAAATGAACCCACAGACTATGTGAGAGAAGCGGAATATATAGAGAAAAAGCTTAAAAATAAAAAAGGAGTAACTGTAAAACTTCTAAAAGATGAAGGCGGAATACATCATGAAAAAGACTGGGCACGCCGCTTCCCCAATGCCTTTCTCTGGACATTTGAAGAAAAATAATCACTCTTCTTTAAACTTGTCAGCAGCAGAAGCTGTTATTATATAATTTGCTTAAAAAGCGAGTAATTATATATAATGTAAAAAAGGATTTCAAACCTAATAAAGTAAAGAGAGACAAAAAATGGCATTATCCAAAAACCAGAAAAGAGAAATCGCGGAGAAATTCTCCGAAAAACCAAATGATACAGGAGCAACTTCAGTACAGATTGCCCTTATTACAGAAAGAATAAAGTATCTTACAGAGCATAGCAAGGCAAATCCGAAAGACCATGCCTCAAATGATGGTCTTGTAGCTTTAGTATCACAGCGCAAAAGCCTGCTTGCATATCTTGAAAGAACAAACAGGGATGAATATAAGAAAGTCATCGCCAAGCTTGGCCTGAGGAAATAACCAATGGCTGAAAGCAATGGAATAACCCGCCTTGAAACCAAGGCGGGAGATAAGACTTTATTATTTGAGACCGGAGAGCTGGCAAAACAAGCCGGCGGAGCGGTCACAATAAGACTTGGAGAAACTATAGTTTTCTCTGCATGCTGCCAGGCTTCCAAACCTAAAGACACCCCGCCGGAATTTGTCCCGCTCAGCTGCGATTATCGCGAAAAAACCTATGCTGCGGGAAAAATACCAGGCGGTTTTTTTAAACGCGAAGGAAAAGCTAGAGATAAAGAAATATTAGCTTCACGCCTTACAGACAGATCAGTCCGTCCTCTTTTCCCAGACTATTTTAATACAGAAACACAGGTAAATTCTCTTGTGATTTCTGCAGACGGGAAAAATGAAGCTGACGTGCTAAGCATTAATGCGGCAAGCGCCGCGCTTATGATTTCGGACATTCCATTCAATGGTCCTGTAGGCGCAGTAAGAATCGGAAAGAAAAACGGAAAATTTATTTTCTTCCCGCAGCATGAAGAACGCCCTGATCTGGAGCTTGAATTAGTAATTTCCGGAACCAAGCAGGGGATATTAATGGTAGAAGGCGGGGGAAAACAGATTCCCAATTCTGACCTTATAGCAGCGATGGAAGCAGCCCATCCTGAAATCATAAAAATTTGCGATTTGCAGATTGAAATGCAAAGGCTTGTAGGAAAAGAAAAAACTCCTGTCGCAACCCCGACAATCAATCCGGAACTGAAAGCCGCTGTAGAGGAAATGAGCCGCGAGCCATTGAAAAAATTGCTTGCCTCACGCCCGGTAAAACAGGTTCTTGAAGCCGGAATGAGCGAAATAAAAGACAAGGCGTCTGATGCCATGGTTGCGAAATATCCGGATGACAACACCGCTTCATATCAGGCTAAAACCATAGTAGAAGATATAATTTATGAGGAGTCACGCAGACTTGTGCTTGATACAAGGCTCCGCGTAGATGGAAGAAAGCTTGATGAGATCCGCCCTATCACTATAAAAATGCACTATTTGCCGAGGCCGCATGGCTCAGCATTGTTTACCAGAGGACAAACTCAGTCTCTTGCCACAACCACTTTGGGAACAGCAGAAGACAAGCAGCTCATAGAAGATCTTGAAGGCAAGAGCGAAGACCGCTTTATGCTTCATTATAATTTTCCCAGCTTCTCTACTGGGGAAACACGTCCGGACAGAGGGCCGGGCCGCAGGGAAATTGGACATGGCTATCTGGCAAAGAGAGCCCTGCTTCCACTTCTGCCATCAGAAGATAAATTTCCATATACAATTCGCGTTGTATCGGATATAATGGAGTCAAACGGTTCTTCCTCCATGGCAACAGTATGCGGAGGCTCACTCTCGCTCTTTGACGCAGGCGTGCCAATGCTTGCTGCCTGCTCAGGCATAGCCATGGGCCTTATCACAGACGGTGAAAAACATGCAGTGCTTTCAGACATAGCTGGCCTTGAAGACCATTTCGGAGACATGGACTTCAAGCTGGCCGGCTCACGCAATGGCGTAACCGCATTCCAAATGGACGTTAAGCTTGCCACGGGCATTCCCATGGAAATAATGAAGGAAGCTATTGAACAGGCTACACGCGGAAGGGAGCATATCCTTGGCCTTATGGAAAAAGCAATGCCTGAACCAAGCAAAGATATTTCCCGCTATGCGCCGAGAATAGCAAAGCTCAAGCTGCCTGTTGATAAAATAGGCGCTTTCATTGGCCCCGGAGGCAAAAACATACGAGGGATCATTGAAAGAACTGGAGCAAACATTGAGGTTGAAGACGATGGCACAGTGCTAGTTTCCAGCAGCGATGCGGATTCACTTGAAGCTGCAAGATCAATGGTTGAGCAGTACACGCTTGAAGTGGAAGTAGGCAAAGTCTATAAAGGCCGCGTCGTGTCAATAGTGGATTTTGGAGCATTTGTTGAGATTCTTCCAGGAAAGGAAGGGCTTCTCCACATATCCGAAATTGATGTGAAACGCACAAATAAAGTAGAAGACGTGCTGTCCATGGGCCAGGAAATTGACGTAAAGGTCATAGACATGGACAATTCGGGCAAATTCCGCTTATCACGCAGGGTTTTGCTCCGTAATAAAAAATAACAATAGAAAAAACGTCTGGCAGAATACAAATGCCAGACGTTTTTTTAAATTTTATCAAGGCAGCTTTTTTCATGGCAGAAAAAAACACTTCTACAATTTCTGAAGATCCTCTTTCTGTAATTAAGCAGTTCTATGGGTTCATGAGTTCACAGAACCTTGAAGTTCTTGAATACTCTAAAGATGACACATATATAAAACTGGTAAGGAAACATACTCCCGCTTCTCAGCCGGTTCGCTTAGTTCCCATGCATGAAGAAAGGCCTGCTCCACAGTTGAAAAAGCCTGTGGAAAAAGACATTCAGGAAGACGGAACCTATATAAAAGCTCCGCTTGCCGGTATTTTTTACAGAGCCCCATCTCCATCCAGCCCGCCATATATTAGAGATGGAGATTCAGTTAAGGAAGGGCAAGTTATATGCGTCATAGAAGCTATGAAAGTATTTAATGAACTGAAAGCTGAATATGACTGTATAATAAAAAAAGTAGCAGCAGACAATGGAACACCTGTTGACACTAATGATATTCTTTTTATAGTTGAGAAAATATAAAATGAAAGAAGAAGCTAAATATAAAACAACTTTGATTGAAAATGCGGAAAAAACGCTTAAAGCGTTAAAAGCCGCAGGAGGCACTTCAACCTCCTGGGATTTAAAATTAAAGCTTCGTCTTTCAGGTTCTGCCTTATATCTTGCCTTAGGACGGCTTGAGGCTATGAATAAGATAACAATAATGCCTGATGAACTTAATTTAAAGGTATCTGTTATTGCCTCAAAAAAAGATAATGACTGATATTCTTAATAATCCGTCTTAACGCATATTATGCCTGCTGTCAAAAAAAACATTAAAAAAAATATAAAAACAGAAAATGTAAAAAAACGGATGGCAGCAAGAAAAACAGGAAAATCCAGACAAACATCTAAAAGACAGGAAGAAAGCTCATCGTTCTTTTTAGCTTTCTGCTGGCTTCTGGCTGCCGCGTTCTGCTTATGGCTTGCAGTTCTTCTTTTCATGGGAGGGGGAGGTTCAGCAAGCAGCAGCGTATCTTCTTTTTTTAAAGACAATTTAGGATATGCAGCATATATATTTCCATTTGTGCTGCTCTATGGCCTAGCGACAGTGCTTATAAACATAAACAAGCCGCATAAAGGCCTGCTGACAATGACATTTGGGCTGACCATGCTCATTTCATCACTATGCTGCATTTTAGCTCGCATAAGCCTGCTTGCCGGCAAGCAGGAAACAGCAGGCAGCGCCGCAGGCGGAACGCTGGGATACCTGATAGACAGCACAATAGCTCATTTCATAGGAGGCTTTGGCTCTGCCCTGCTAGCAGCAGTATTCTTTTTTGCCGGATCTCAGCTCTTATTCAAAATACCATGGGGCTCATTTATTTCAAAAATCATTGATCTGATAAAAGAAGATTACAGGATATGGACTGAAGGCAAACAGGAGCTAAAGGAAAAGTTAAGCATAGCTGCGGCCGCAGAAACCGAGAAGAAGCCATATAAAGGCCTTGAACCTATTAGTGAAAACAAGAGAAATGACAAACTTCCCGCAAACAGCAAGAAGCAAAATGCTGAAGATGAAAAAACCTCTGAAAAGAGCTCTTTGCAAAATAATGAACATAATGAGCCGGTAAAAATAGTGCGGTCAGATGACGGACCTTCAATATATTCCATGCCTGCCGCAGCGGTAAATGAAAAGGGGCATGCCAGTAAGAATACCCAAGCAAGCATTCCGGAAAATCTTCAGCGGCAGAAAAAAAATCTTAACCTTCCACCCGGAACAAAAATAACAGATCCCCACTATAAAAATTTCAAACTTCCTGGCACAGACCTTCTTGACATGCCATCTCCGGATTTAATGCGCGGCCCTTCTGATGACGAAACAACAGATGCCAAGTTCACGCTTGAAGGAACATTCAAAAGCTTCGGAATAGAGGTTCATGTAACCGAAATACATCCGGGGCCTGTTGTCACAAGATATGAAGTATCCCCGGGAACAGGAGTAAAAATTACTTCAATAACAAGCCTGGCCCAGGATGTGGCCCTGGCAATGCGTTCTGGAGGAGCAATAAGAGTAACAGGGCAAATTCCCGGAAAGGCTGCAATAGGTTTTGAGATTCCAAATAAAACCAGGGCAAAAGTTTCTTTGAGGGAATTGCTTGAAAGCAATGCTTTCACCAGCTCTAAAGCTCCTCTTACTGTAGCTTTAGGCAGACATGCTGAAGGATCTGTTGCTGTAGCAGATTTGGAAAAAATGCCGCACCTGCTTATTGCAGGCGCAACCGCAAGCGGCAAAAGCGTTTTCATGCAGTCCCTCATACTATCCCTGATTTATCACAATAAGCCTGACGAAGTAAAATTCCTTTTTATAGATCCAAAAAGAATGGAATTAACATTTTACGAAGACATACCATATCTTTACGACCCAAAATGCGGCCCTGATCAGGTGAATGTAATAACCGATGCCGATGAAGCCGCTAAATCCCTGCAAGGAATGGTAAAGGTAATGTATGACCGCTCCAAGAAATTTCAGCAGGCTAGAGTGAAAAACATGGCATCCTATAATAAATGGGCTCTGGAAAATAATCAGCCTCAGGAATATAGGATAATTGTAGTTGTTGATGAGCTGGCTGATTTGATGATACAGCAGAAAAAAGTAGTTGAAGATTCAATACAGCGCCTTGCGCAGATGGCCAGGGCAGTGGGAATACACCTTATACTTGCGACTCAGCGTCCATCAACGGATGTAATCACAGGCGTAATAAAAGCAAATTTGCCTTCGCGTGTCGCACTTAAAGTGGCTACGGCAATTGATTCCAGAGTAATTATAGACCAGCCCGGAGCAAACTCCCTAATAGGATATGGAGACCTTCTTTATCTTGCTCCTGACAAGCCAACACCTTCAAGAATACAGGGAGCATTTGTAGGAGAAGAAGAAATAAAAAGGGTAGCGGATTATGTAAAACAGCAGGCCCGGCCAAATTATGAGCCATTGCGTTATGATGAGCCCTCTACTACTTCAGGAAAAGGAAGTTCTTCAGAAGAAATTATAAACGCAATGAAGCTTATTCTCGCCAGAAAAAGAGTTTCACAAGACCTTCTGAAGGCGCATTTTGGCTCATCAGCCAGAGCCACAAATATTTTAAGCATATTGGAATGCGACGGATTTATACACAAGCCAGAAGGCTCCAATAAATGGGCCATTGCTTTTGACAGAATAGAAGCTCACTTGAAAGCTTGCGAAAATAAAAGTAATAATATTAATAATGTCCCTGATGGAGGGACTGAGGAGCTTGTGCCATGAAAAACAAATTTTCTTTAATATTCCTGCTTTCAGGCCTTACAGCATTGTCCGCAAATGCGGCGGACAATGCTGCAAAAGAGCTTAAAAATCCAAAACCTGCAGTTAAAGCAGAAGCTTCAACAGCAAAGCCTTCAGCCAAGGAACATAGCCAAAAAGCAGACATAAAAAAAGAGCAAGAGGGAAAAACTGAAAAAAAACTCTCTGCCAATGATGTGTTAACCAAGCTGGAAGCTTGGGATGACAGATTAAAAACCCTTGATGCGAATTTTACGCAAGAAGTATGGTTTAAGGATATGGACATAAAGCAGAAAGTAGAGGGGAACCTCAAATACATGAAGCCTAATCTGCTGAGATTGGAGCATATTCTGCCAGCAAGCCAGATTATTACAACAGATAAAAAAGACATACTTATCTATAAGCCAAAGGATAAGCAGGCTATAATGGCTACCTGGGATGGATGGGTTAAAACACAAAATCAGTCATTTTACGGCGTGCTTGATTTCGGAAACTATTCTTCTCTTGCAAAAAACAATGAAGTATCTCTTTCCGGAGGCGCTGGCGGCATGCCATATAAGCTCACATTCACGCCCAAAAAAGGAACTTCCTATAAACTTACATTAACGCTTGCTTCAGACGATTTCTTTCCTTCCGAAGCGGAGCTGGAGGTAGGTTCAGCCATAACCTCCACTAAGCTTTTATCAGTTAAGAAAAATATTTCTTTGGATAAAAAAGCATTTAAGCAAAACTTGCCAGAAAAAACTGAAATCATAAATTTTAATAAATGACACTAGCTAACAGAATAACCATTACCCGCTTATCTCTAAGTCTTGTTGTTTTCCTTCTAATAATTACAGGCCGTTTTTGGGCTGAAGTCGCTGCGCTTATCGTGCTGATAGTAGCCTCTGTGTCAGATGCTGTAGACGGAGCAATAGCGCGAAGCACAAATACAACAACTTCTTTCGGGGCGATAGCAGATCCATTTGCGGACAAAGTCCTAGTAATGTCTGTGCTGCTTGCCTTCGCATCAATAAAAGAGCTTCAGGTGCCGCTATGGGCAGTATTCCTTATCCTGCTTCGGGAATTAACCATATCAACTCTGCGCGTGCTGGCCGCGCTTCATGGCATGGTGATGAAAGCTGAAGCCAGCGGGAAAATAAAAACCACATTGCAAATGATAGCGTCGTTCACAATAATGACGCTTACAGTTATACTATTTTGGGACAAAGAATATATTCTTCCCAGATTTCTGTCTTTCATACTGCCTTATATACCGTCTATAGTATGGTGGCTTGTCGTCATAGCCGCCGTATTCACTATATTTAGCGGAATACTATACTTGCGCAATCACATGGACATAATCAGGATTTCATGGAATCCGCGCAAAGAAAAACAAAGCACGGAACTGCCTGTTCAAGGGAAAAATAAAAAGTGAAAAATTTCCTTATAAAATTTCTGGCAAGCGGATTTTTCGTAAGCTATATTCCAGCCAAAATAACCGGATTCAAAAAATTCACAGGTTCCGGCATGGCAGGAACTATTATTGCTTTTATTATTTTCTATGCTCTGCCTGCATCTTTCACGCATAATAAGCTTATCTTCGGAGCATTTGTAGCTGCAATGTTCCCAATAAGCGTATGGCTGGCAGGGCAAGCTGAGAAAATATTTCAAAAAAAAGACGACCCGAGAATTGTCATTGATGAAATACTAGGATATTGGACTGCCGTTCTTTTCATACCTTTTGCAATGCCTGAGCTTATAACAGCCTTCATTATTTTCCGAATATTAGACACGCTAAAGCCATGGCCAATACATAAAATGGAAATATCATTTAAAGGAGGCCTTGGTGTAATGATGGATGACATTATTGGAGGCGCTGAAGCAGGCTTACTCGCATTGCTTATTTCAAAATTTATATTTCCTCTTTTCCAATGACCATGAAATATACTTTTCTTCTTCTGATTATGCTGATCATATCAGTCCCATTGCATGCTCAGGACAATGCTGCGGCAGGAAATGTCATGCCAGAGATAAGCGCAGAAGAATTTGACAAAATGACCAAAGAGGAGCAAGCGGAATTTCTAAAAAAACAGGAAGAGGCAGTGCTTAAAGCTGTCAAAGAGGAAGAAAACAATCAGGAAAAAGAGAAGAAAAATGAAAATATAGAAGAGTCTGCAATAATGCAGAGCAATGAAGTAAAAGAAAAATATTCTCAGCCTGACGAAAAAGAACCGGCTCAAGCCGCAAAAACAGAACAAAAAGGAAAGAGAACAATTCCCCGCAAAAAACAGACAATCAAGAAAACGGCTCTAAGCGGAATAGTTCTTATGCCTACAGCATACAGAGGCACCGGGACAAATGAAATTGGCCCAGGGCTTGACATCAATGCAGCATATATAATCGGACGGCTATATGGTAAAAACACATATGACTGGACTTTAGAAAAGAAAGATTATCTTGACCGCATCGGACTATGGATTCTATCAGCAGACGGAAAACTTCAGGTTCAGACAGAAGGGAAGTATCGTCCAGCGGTAGCGGCAGGCGTACAAGGAATTTTTTCATTCAGAGACTCGTCAAATCCAACCTTAAAAACTAACCAAGATTTAAAAGTAGACGCAAAATCTAATAACAGTTACGCTAATGCTTATGTTGCAATGTCCAAGAGACTTGGCAATAAGTTTATAATAAATGCCGGATATTCTGATGGAGATATGCCAAAAATGATAAATGCTTTTTCTGAATATCTTTCACCAGAAGCCAGAATGCAAAACGGCATATTGTCCCCAAAAGATACGACAGGCATGATTTTTGGCGGCTTTATATGGCTGCCAAAGCCTGATTCTCCAATATCTGTTGAATTTATGCTGCCGCAAGGCGCTCAGATGAGCCCGAAACTGCTCAATCTTCATTTAGGCACGCTGCTTAAGCTTAACTTTGAAATATCCTATCTTAAATTCCAAGGCGGCTGGGATCTTCTTGGCGTGTTCCAGTTCCGCTACAATTACTGGCCCTGATTTTCTAGCAGGCCAGTCTCCGACATTAAAAAATATATTCATGCGGAAATTTTTCGTTTTTGCCGCATTCTTCTAATTTTGTTGTCATTCCGGGCGGCAACAAAGCAATTTGCTTTAGGGATACTGCTTAAAATGCTATCTTTAGGGATTTACATACGCTAATCTTACCCGCTGACATATTATGTTTTTGCTATCAATGCTTAAGCATAACAGAGCCAAACATACAAGCTCTATTTTTTATATAATAGATTATAATTGTTATCATTGGAGATGTCATCGTGGAAAGTCAAAAAGGTGCTGATTGCCTAGGAATTAACGGATTCCCTGAAGAAGAAGCAAAGTCTCCATTAAGCCCCATAACAGGCTTATATGGCAGCGCATCCGCTGAAAGGCAGATAAAAAATTATCTTGAGAAAAAAATTCCTTTTGCATTGTGTTGCCTAGACTTGGATAATTTCTATGCATATAATGCGCGCTACGGATATGAAGCTGGAGACAAGGTAATTAAACACACTGCTGAAATCATAAAAAAAACAGCAGAAAAAATCACTGACGGATGTTTTTTCTTATCGCATCTCGGCGGAGATGATTTCATTTTTATTACGGCCCCTGACAGCTGCGAAGCATTGGCGCAAGCTACAGCTAATGCTTTTGACAAGAGCATTTCACAATTCTACGATGAGGAAGCCCAAGTATCAGGATTTATAACAGTTGCTGACAGACGCAATCGCAAATGTTTCTTTCCTCTGCTGTCAGCAACAATATCAATAACAACTCCCGACAGCAAAAAACATTTTGGCGAAATCATGAAAAGCGTATCCGAGCTGAAGAAATACGGAAAGAAAATAGCTCCGAGAAACGGCGGAAGCATTTTTGTAAGGGACAGAAGGCTCTAAAATGGCTAAAGAAAAAGAAGAAAACCTTACTGGCAAAGAATTTGCAGGCTGCAAAGTCATAAGCAAAATAGGGCAGGGAGGAATGGGCTCTGTTTATAGGGCTCACCATAAGGCGCTGAACAAAATCGTATGCGTAAAAATCCTTGACCAGGAACTTGCAAGAGACAAGAGAAATCTTGAATTTTTCCTTAGAGAAGCACGATCAGCAGCTAAGCTTGACCATCCGAACATTGTGCATGTTTATAATTTCGGTAAAGAAAATCACAATTACTTCATCGTCATGTCCTTTATTGACGGAAGAAGCCTTCAGGATATTGTTGTGAAAGACGGCCCTATCCCAGCTGAAAGGGCGACAAAGTTCATGATTGAGCTTCTAGACGGTCTTACGCATGCGCATTCAAAGGGAATAATACATAGAGACATAAAACCATCAAACATTCTTGTAGATTCAAATGATAAATCATACCTGGTAGATTTTGGACTTGCGCGCAGCGTAAGCGAAGAAAAAGAGCTTACACAGGCTGGAGAAATGATAGGTACTGCCTATTTCATGTCCCCTGAACAGTGTCTTGCCCAAAAAGTTGACAATCGCGCAGATATCTATGCTGTTGGAGCAACTTATTTTTATCTGCTTACCGGTAAATATCCTTTTGATGGCAAAACATCTGTAGAAGTAATGCATAAGCACATAGGGAGCAAACTTCCATCCCCATTGCTTATAAATCCAAATATCCCGCGCTGGGCAGCAACTTTCATTGAGCATGCAATGAAAAAGAAGCCTGAAGAAAGATATAAGGATGCTGAAGAAGCAAAAAAAACTCTTCAAGACTTTAGCACAGGAAAAAAACTTATTCCTAATCCAGGCGGGGAAATCATACTTGATTTAAGCTCTAAAATACATGATCCCATATCAGAAAGATCTTTTGAAGTGCCTCAGCCTGCAACGCCCGTGCCGGACTCAAATAGCATTGAAATTCAAGGAATGCCTAATGAATTTGAGCTTGGAAGCGATGGAGGAGCAAGTTCCTTTACAAATAATGAATCAGCCAATAACAGTTATTTTAAGGAAGAAGGAGTAACTGTAGATTGGAATAGCGGAGAAACAATCAATGCTGCTGTTCCTAAAAAACCGGATTTTCCGTCAGAAGATCCATCAATGAATGCAGACAGGATGCAGGATATTGACATCGGCCTGACTGAAGAAACTAAAAGCTCAAATGACATCTCAGAGATGATGACAAATTCCTATGATGCCATAGTGGAGCAACAAGAGGCAGAAGCCAAAGAGGAGCAAAAAAAAGTTGCTGAAAATGCTGAAAAAGAAGCTCAACAGCCAAAACCACAAAAAAGCAAGACAGTATCATTCATATATAAAATTTTAAAAACTGCTGCGTATCTTGCCCTTATCATCATAGCCGGTTTTTTATTTCTTATAGCCGGCGCATGCGGAATGGGAGCAACTTCATTCGGCAATGCTTTTCAAACAAATCCAACCGGAGCATCTGTTTTTTCAATAATAGGAATTGCCCTTACTGTAGTTGCGATTCTTTTAAAGCCAGCCGGCACTTCGCCGCTGCACTATCTGTATGCAATAGCGGCAATGCTGTCTGCTTTTGCCGGCGGAGCATTCATAGAAGCTCCGGAAAATACAGAAATAGCAAAAAAGATGATAACCGCTGTTTCAATGCTAGCGCAAAATTCCTCAGGAATGCTTACGATAATATATTCATTAGCCTCATTCCTGCTGGCAATAGAAATATCATTCTTAAAGCATAAGCTGTTCAAATTCATAAGCGCGGCTCTATTTTTATTAAGCATATGGTTTGTCTCTGTTTATGTGCGCATATGGCATGAATACTTCGGCTTTAATGCATGGGGAATAGCTGCGGCAATCTCAGCGCTCATCGCTCTGTTCTACACAATAACAGACAGCAAGGACAAGGTGCTTGGCCCTAAAATGTTTGTTATAGCTGCTGACATAGCCCTAATGCTTATGATATGCGTTCCCAATATAAACCGGGCTGCGGAAAATGATTTTCAAAAACTGAACAAAGAATGGGATGTCTTTATGGCAGCCCAAAAAGAGGAAGGCTTTAAATATCCAAAAGAATTAGAGCCTAAGCCTCAAAGGCCGCTTGAAGAGTTTAAGGCAGAAGCCAAACAAGAATATTTCGCAAAAGAGAAAGATAAGTTTAACTATGCCATAAAAGATGCAGGAGGGCTTATCGTGTTATATGTTTTCCTTTCACTATTAGCAACATTGTGCGTTGGCGGAAAAATATTCCAGCCTTCTGAAAACCAATAGAATTGCGGAAAGGTGAATACAGTGCTTAAATTTCTTTTTTCTGATTTGCTTTGGGCAATAATGCTGGCAATCTTTTCATTTGCCGCATATACCATCATGCCTAAGCCAGTCAAATGGCTGGAATATGAATTATATGACTTAAGTTCCAAGCTAGCAGACATAAAGACTCTTTCTGACACTGCTGTTTTTTCTCCTGTAATAATAGAAATAACAAGTGATAAAGCAGAACCAGAAAAAATTTCATTTGAGGATACTGAAAAAATAACTGAAATTCTCTCTGCTAAAGAAAATGCGCCAGCAGTTATGGCATTCTATGCGCCAATAGCCATATCGGAGCCGGCATCCGAAAACCTTACCTTAATTAAGAATAAATATCAGGAACTAAAAAACAAAAAAAAGATAAAAGAAACTGGCAATGATTTCTTACAAATTATAAATGGACTGCAGGCTGAAGACAAAACAGAAAAAAATCTGAAAAAAAATTTAAAAGGCAGCAAATATGTATTGCCGATTAAATTCAATACAGGCATGCTAACAGGGAAACTTATTGAAATGCCTGAATGGATCTCAAAACATTCAATTAAAGCAGAACAGGGAGCTACGCTTGCGTCGGCAAAGGAAGAGGGAGTTTCTTTTATTGCGCAGTCCGGGAGCTTTACAGCAAAAGCTGCAGGAGCAGGACATATAAATTATTTTTTTGAGCGGGACGGAATATTAAGATTTGAGACACCTTTTATAGCCTATGGAAATAAGCTGTACCCTTCCATAGCATTAGAAACAGCCAGAATAATGCTTGGCCTTTCATCTGAAGAAATAAAGTTCTATCCAGGAAAAAAAATTATTTTAGGAAACAAAACTGTGCCGCTCCTCTCTAATTCAGAGTTGCCAATAAAATTTATATCCGAAAACATACAAACATTTTCATCAAAGGAAATACTGAGCGGAATGCTTGCCCCCGAAACATTCAAAGACAAAATAGTAATATTTGCTTCAGCTTCTCAAAGTAAGATAAGAACTGCTAACGGCCTTAGGCCTTATTTTATATCTATAGCCTCAGCCCTTAATACATTAATGTCAGATTCTTTTATCACTAGGCCAGCATGGACTTATAATTTGGAATTATGCCTAATCCTTGCCGCTGGAATATTCACTGCTTTTGTATCCTTAATGCCTTCATGGCTTTTCCATGCTTTGGCTGCAACAATGTTTATTGCTATTTTCGCTGGAGCAGCATATATGTTCTGCGCTTATGGGATATGGATAAAAGCTTCAATTCCTGCGCTAGCCCTGGCAGAAGGATATGCCTTTGGGATAATGAAAAGATTTTTCGTACGATATGAGCTAAAACAAAATAAAATAAAATACAGCAGCAAGCCGCCGCCATTGCCGCCAGTTGCCATGAGACAGGCATATATGAAAAAAAACGCAGTTGCCAAAACCGTTCCTGCTGTTAAAGAAGCAACTGGCAGCAATGTTATAAAAAAACCGTATGTTTCAGCTGAGACATGCGCGGAGCATAGAAAATGAACTTAAAAATATCTTTCAGAGGGATGTCTGATCCCGGAATGAAACGCCGAAACAATGAAGACAGTTACATCATTAATGAGGCAATGTCTTTTGCTATGGTAGCAGACGGCATGGGCGGACACAATGCAGGAGAAGTAGCAAGCGCAATGGCAACTGAAGTAACCAATACAAAACTGCAGATACTTCAAAGAGATGAAGTTCTTCCTCCTGCTATAAGAGAATCTTTTCCAATAAAAGCAAACAGGCTGGCATACGCAATTGAGTTGGCAAGCATAGCAATATATGACGCTAGCCTGGCCGCCGGTAAAAGCGGAATGGGCACAACAGCAACTGCTGTTATTTTAGAGAACAATAAACTCTATTTCGCTCATGTCGGAGATTCAAGGGCCTATCTTTTGCGCAATAAAAAATTAATACAGATCACACAAGACCATTCATTCGTAATGGAAAGCGTCAGAAAGGGACTGATGACATTAAAGCAGGCTGAGGCATCTCCTCTTAAAAACATACTCACAAGAGCATTAGGCTCTGCAGAAATACCGGAAGTTGATTTAGTTTCATCACCAGCCAAACCTGGGGACAGAATTATCTTGTGTACCGACGGGCTTTTTAAATGCGTAACTGAAAAAGACATGCTAGACATTGTAAGCAGGACCAGCGATGACTTAGATGCCTGCGATGATCTCATAGAATTTGGCAATGAGCACGGCGGGCCAGACAATATAACAGTTGTAATAGGCACTGTTTCTGAGGAAAAAAACTAAGAGTTAATTTTTTGATTAAAATTCCTAAGGCATAAAGCTTAGAATCCGCTTGGGCAGGGGGGAATAATTAGCAGTCATTAAAGAAGATTGCTATTGACAAATAAAAAATTTGTATGCTAAAATTAGCAATAGAGGATTAAAAGTGCTAATTTAGGCCGCATACAGCGGATGGCAGGCACAAAAAAATTTAAGCAGTAATTAAGGAGGAAGTACTAAAATGGCAGAAAAAACATTCAACATTCAGCCTCTGGGCGACAGAGTCATCGTGAAAGCGGTGGAGCCCGCTGAAGTTATGAAAGGCGGAATCATTATTCCCGATACCGCCAAGGAAAAACCGATGGAAGGTCACATCGTCGCTGCCGGAAAAGGCAAGAACGTTGACGGAAAAATTATTCCCATGGAACTGAAAGTCGGTGACAGAGTTCTCTACGGAAAATATTCAGGCACTGAAGTTAAGATAAATGATGAAGAATACCTGATTATGCGCGAAGAGGATGTTCTCGCCATCATTAAATAATTTTTTAAAGGAGATAGACACAAAATGGCAAAACAGATTGTTTATTCAGAAACTGGCAGAATGCACCTCAAAGCAGGTGTTGACAAACTCGCGAATGCGGTTAAGGTTACCCTTGGCCCCAAGGGCAAAACAGTTGTGATTTCAAAAAAATTCGGTTCTCCGACTATTATAGATGACGGTGTTACCATCGCCAAGGAAATAGAGCTGGAAAACGAATTTGAAAATATGGGTGCCCAGCTGGTACGCGAGGCCGCTTCCAAGACGAATGACATCGCAGGCGACGGAACAACCACAGCAACGGTTCTTACACAGGCAATTTTCAATGAAGGCCTCAAGAATATTACAGCCGGAGCCAATCCCACATATGTCAAGAAAGGCATAGACAAGGCCGTGAAGGCTATTGTAGCCGAACTTAAGACAATGGCGAAACCTGTCAAGACTCTTGAAGAGAAAGCCCAGATTGCCACAATCTCCGCCAATGACAGGGAAGTAGGAGCCCTGATAGCAGACGCCATGGAAAAAGTAGGCCATGAAGGCGTAATTACCGTAGAAGAAGGCAAAACCTCAAAGACAGAACTTGATGTGGTTGAAGGAATGCAGTTTGACCGCGGTTATGTCTCTCCTTACTTCGTAACCGACTCTGAAAGAATGGAATGTGTTCTTGAAGACACGGCCATTCTTATAACAGACAAGAAAATCTCTGCCATGAACGATCTTCTGCCGATTCTTGAGAAAGTTGTGCAGATGGGAAAACCGCTTGTGATTGTCTGCGACGATCTTGAAGGCGAACCGCTGGCTACCCTCGTTCTGAACAAACTGCGCGGCAATCTTAAGGTATGTGCCGTAAAAGCCCCTGGCTTTGGCGACCGCCGCAAGGAAATGCTGCAGGATATCGCCACTCTTACCGGCGGCCAGGTTATCAGCGAAGAACGCGGAATGAAACTGGACAAAGCCGATATTTCAATGTTAGGCAAAGCGAAACGCGTTGTTGTTGACAAAGAGAACACCACCATTGTGGACGGCGCTGGAGACAAAGAGGAAATCAAGGCCCGCACCGCACAGATCCGCAAGCAGATGGAAGACACAACCTCCGATTATGACCGCGAGAAATTACAGGAGCGTCTTGCCAAGCTGGCCGGCGGCGTAGCTGTTATCCGTGTAGGCGCAGCCACAGAAACTGAGATGAAGGCCAAGAAATCCAAGATAGAGGATGCCAAAAATGCCACAAAGGCCGGTGTGGAGGAAGGACTTCTCCCCGGTGGCGGCACAGCCCTTATCCGCGCTTCCAAAGTGCTTGACGGCGTAAAGACAACCAATGATGATGAAGCAACTGGCGTAAGCATTGTCCGCCGTGCCATCTTTGCCCCGCTCCGCACAATTGCGGAAAATGCCGGAGCTGACGGTTCCATAGTTGTGGACAAGATTCTCAACTCCAAGGATGAAATCGGTTTCGATGCCGATACCCTTGAATATGTTGATGTGCTCAAGGCCGGAATCGTGGATCCCTGCAAAGTGACCCGCACCGCCATTGAGAACGCTGCTTCAATTGCCAGCACTCTGCTCACAACAGACTGCCTCATTGCGGACCTGCCCGAGAAGGAAAAACCTGCTCCCGCAATGCCCGCTGGCGGAATGCCGGGAATGTATTAATTCCTGCCGTTTCGTATTAAATAAGAAACAGCCTCCGTTAACGCGGGGGCTGTTTTTTATAAATTTACCGCAATTAAACAATAAAGGCAAATAAAACAAACATGACAGTATTGTGGATCACATTAGGAGCTCTTCTCATTATAGCGGGAATAATAGGCTGCGTGCTGCCAGTAATCCCCGGCCCCGCATTAGCTTATTGCGGACTATTACCGCTGATACCATTAGATAAAACGCCTTCAGCAGCTGTTTGGGCGCTTACAGCCGCGCTGCTTGTTTCAGCTCTCATTTTTGACGCAATTGTTCCTGCAGCCGGGGCAAAAAAATTTAAATGCACAAAATACGGCATTGCCGGCTGTATAATAGGGACAGGAATAGGCACTTTTTTTCTTCCACTAGGCCTTCTTTTAGGGCCTTTTCTTGGAGCATTTATTGGAGAAATTATTTCAGGACGGCGTTTATCTGAAGCAGCTGCAGGGGGAACAGGAGCTTTTCTAGGCTTTCTTGCAGGCACGGCTTACAAGCTTTTAGCATGCTCAATCTTTGCCTTTTGCTTTGTAAACGCACTTCTCAAATAAATTTTTTCAATAATTTTTCGGCATAAATCAGTGTAATTTAAATTTGTCAAACCTCTTAATATATGATAAAATGTACTTAGCGGAAAATGTATACTAAAGCCAATGCAAGGCTGGAATGCCTAAAAAAAAATATTGCAGGAATAAGGGCCTGCATAAATGAAGCTTGCGCCGCGACCGGACGCAAATCTTCAGAAATTACACTCATGGCTGTAACCAAGTATGCGTCAGAAGAAGACATCAGGCTTTTGATCAGCCTTAACTCAATAACTGAAGTAGGGGAAAATAAAGTACAGTCCGTAAAAACCCGTTGGAAAGAAGGAAATCTTTCAGACTTGCGTAAAAAAATTTGTCTTCATCTGATAGGGCATCTCCAGACAAATAAAGCAAAAACGGCTGTTCAGATATTTGATTCAATAGATTCCATTGACAGCATTAAAATTGCTTCTGCCGTAAACAGGCATGCTGCGGAAGCCGGGAAAATAATGCCTGCGCTAATACAAGTAAAAATATCAGGATCTGAAACACAGTCCGGCATTGCCCTGGAAGAAGCCGCAGGCCTGCTAAATGCAGTACGGCAAATGAAAAATATTGACATACGAGGATATATGGCAATAGCTCCTGCCCATGTTCAGCCCGAGGAAATAAAAAAAGCTTTTTTAGAGGTAAAAAAAATTTTTGACCGAGATTTTAAACAATGCGCCAGCCCTGGCAAAACTTATGTGCTCTCCCTTGGAATGAGCGGAGATTATATGGAAGCTATATATGCCGGATCTACCATGATCCGCATAGGCAGCGCTATTTTTAAATAAGCTGAATCTTCAGCAATAATTCACATAAAAACGGAAAGAGAGGCAAATATGATAGTAAAAATTCGCGTTATACCTAATGGAGACAATAACGAGGTCATTTCCAGAATCGGAAGCGTCCTCCGCGTCACCGTGACCGCAGCCGCAGAAGATGTGAAAATAAATGACATACTGAGAGATTATCTTTCCCAGTTCTTTGAAGTCCCGGCAAAACAGGTAAGCATAATACGCGGAGCCAAAGGACGCGAAAAAACAGTTGAAATTACCGGCAAGACTGAAGAACAGCTGAAGAATATGCTTGATGCCATACCTTAAAAATAAACGGAGAATCAAAAAATGATACCAGCCAGGCTAAAGCTCTCAAAGAGGAAACTATTTATATTGGATCAGCGACTGCTTCCAGACAAAATAGAATACATTAAAGCTGAAAGCGCCGCAGATGTGGCAAAAGCAACAAAAGACATGGCCTTGCGCGGCGCTCCGCTTATAGGCTGCGCAGCAGCTTATGGCTTCGCCTTGGAAATAGACAGGCTATGCCCAATATCTTCATCGTCTCTTATAAAAACAGCAGAAAAAACAGCAAAAATCCTTAATGCCGCAAGGCCTACGGCTACAGCTCTTTTCTATGCCACGGCAAGAATGCTGGAAACAGCAAGAAAATTTGCTGAGCAAAACAAAGGTTCTTTCAGGTCCGAGACCGCAAAGGCCTTGCGTAAAATCATTTTTGAGGAAGCGGATAAGATCACTGCAGAAGACATAAGCTCATGTGAAGCAATGGGCAAATACGGGGCATATCTTCTCCCTAAAAACTGCATAATAATGACTCATTGCAATGCCGGAGCTCTTGCGACAATGGGCATCGGAACCGCAGTGGGAGTAATAACCGCAGCACACAAGCAAGGCAAAATAAAGCATGCCTATTCATGCGAAACACGCCCATACTTGCAGGGAGCACGTCTTACAATATGGGAACTCATGCGCGAAAAAGTACCGTCTGAGCTTATTACGGACAATATGGCGGCGCATATCATGAAAACAGAAGGGGTTAATGCCATAGTGGTAGGCGCAGACCGCATTGCCTCAAATGGGGACACTGCCAATAAAATAGGCACTTATGCTCTAGCCATTGCGGCCAAATATCACAATATCCCTTTTTACATAGCAGCCCCTGCCCCCACATTTGACATGAAGGCAGAGAGCGGCAATGACATTATCATTGAAGAGCGTTCCTCTGCTGAAGTTATAAATATTAAGGGCATAAGAATTGCGCCAAAAAATGTCAAAACCCGCCATCCGGCCTTTGATGTTACTCCTGCAAAGCTGATAACAGCTATAATCACAGATAAAGGGGTAATCAGCCCGGTAAACAAGAAAAACATCATCAGGATATTAGGAAAATGACAATATCCATGTTGAGAATATGCGCGGCATTTAATATCATATAGTTATGGCAACATCAGGAAAGTATTACGCTTATATCAATAAAGGCATACGCGGCCCGCTCCCGCCAAAAGAGCTGTCTAAGCAGAATGGCTTTGATCACAACACTCTTGTATGCCAGGAGGAAAATTTCGGTCATTGGATGGATGTATCCACACTAGACGATTTCAGCTTTATATTTGATCCTGATTACTATGACGTGAATGCGGAGCCTCGCAAAGATAATGATGTCATAGAAGACGCAGAACAAATTTCGCAAACAGAATCTGAAGACGCAAATGCGTATAAAGCGGTTTTGGAACGCGCCATCGCCGTAAACGGAGACCTTACAAAGCAGGTAAAAGAAAAAGACGAACAACTGCAGGAAAGCGAGAATCTGCTTTCAGAAGCGGAAAAAAAACTTTCGGAAAGCGATAAGCTGCTAAAAGAAGCCTCCCGAATAAAAGAGGAAATGGATGCTCAGCTGAAAGAGAAAACGAATCAGCTGGAAACAGCCAAAGAGCAGTTAGAAGAAAAAGAACAGCGTCTGCAAAATGAAACACTTCTTTTATCAGAAACCAACAGAAAACTTGAAGATTTGCGAGCAAGCTGTGAAAAAGACAGGAATGAATTTGCGGAAATACTGCAAAAAAAAGAGGCAGCCATAAAAGATCTGGAGGAAAAACTAGCCAAAGCGCCAAAGCCAGAGCATCCCTCATGGGAAGCTCTATACAAGGCCGCCAAACAGCGTTCTGACGAGATGACAGCTGATTTCACAAGAAGGCTAAACACAAAAGAAGAGCAGCTTAAATTCCTAAGCGAAACAATGGAAAAAAATGAGTTAGCAATGAAAAACCTGACCCAGAAACGGGATAAGGAAATGAAGCTGGAAAGAGAAAGAACTCAATTCACCATAGACCAGAAAGATGCTGAAATATCCTCATTAAGGACAGATTTGCAAATAACAGAAGATGATCTCAATACTCTGAAAGCCAGAAATATAAGATCTGAAGAGGAAAAGAAAAAACTTCTTGCCAGGCTTGAAGAAAAAGACAGACAGAATAAAGAGATGCTTGAACAGCTTGAAGCTGGGGAAATAGAAAAGACCTCTAAACTGGCAGACAGCCAAAAAGCCCTAAGGGAAACGAAAGAGCAGCTGGAAAGGAAAGAAAAAGAATTGCTTTCAATAAAAGCATTGCAAGCTTCTTTTCAGAGCGAGCTTGAAAAGGCTAGAAAACAGGCTGGAGAAGGCCTTGCAATGAGAAAAAGAGCCGAAGATGCGGAAAAGGAGATTCAAACCCTAAAGCTGCAAAATGTTCAAAAAGACATTCTTCTAAAAAAATATAAAGATCATCCGGAAGCAGGCTCTAGCCAGGAAGCGGAACGCCTTAAGACTGAGCTTATGCAGAAAGAAACAGAGCTTTCAAATTTAAGGGCGGACTTGAGCGAAGCGACGCGCCGCATACAGGAAGCTACCACTAATGAAGAAATCAATGCACGCAAGCGCGATGAATTTTATGACATGGTAGGCAAGAAAATTTCAATGCTCTCAGATTATATAAAAGCAATAGAAGGAAGGCTTAACTCTTGATATGGGAAACATCAGCGAAATAATTAAAGCAGGGGGAATAATACTCATAGCTCTTTCATGCATATCAGTATATTCCATAGCCATAATACTTGAAAGATGGTTCACATTCAGAAAAATATCTAAATATTATGCCGGGCTAAGAAAGCAGATGACACTTTTTTTGCGTACTGGCGACATTTCATCAGTAAGAGATTTCTGCACTTTAAATGACTCTCCAACATCTGCCATAATACTTTCGCTCATGAGAAGCAGGGCTTCAAAATCTGAAAAAAGAGAATTTGCCGGCAGGGCATCTGACAAATACATAACAGACATAAGCAGCCGCATTTCCATATTGGCGACTATAGGAAGCGTCTCGCCATTTGTAGGCCTTTTCGGCACCGTGCTTGGCGTAATGAGGGCCTTTCGGGATTTATCAGCAGCATCTGGAGCAGGGCCTTCCGTAGTTGCCCTTGGCATTTCCGAAGCGCTGGTAAATACGGCAGCAGGATTATTCGTGGCTGTGCCGGCTGTAGTATTTTACAACTGGTTTGCCAACCGGGCAAATGATTTCTCATCTGACCTTAACTGGTTTGCCGAACAGCTTATAGAATCTGCGCCAGATGCTCCCAAAAATATCTAAACCATATTAACTTTATATTTAAAATGCACTTACAGAAAAGGGGAAAAAGAACGGTAATAGCGGAAATGAATATGATTCCGCTAATTGACATTTCACTAATACTGCTCATTATATTCATGGTAATAACTCCATCTCTTGTTCAGTCCCAGATAAGAGTAAATCTTCCTTCAGCTTCTTCCGCGGCAAAAGGAACAGACAATGATGTGGTAAAAATTCAAATCTCAGCCAAAGGAGAAATTGCAGTCAATGGAAGAAAAATTCCTTATGATACTCTTGAAAAGGAGCTTATTCTGAGATTTTCCAAAGCTGCAGAAAAAACTCTTCTTGTAGAGGCAGACAAAACTGTGCCAGTTGAAAAAGTAGTGCATGCTTTGGATTTGGCAAAAAAACTTGGAGCCGGGAAAACAGGCATAGCCGTAACTGACAGGGAAGAAAAATAAATGATGAGGAACTGGCTGCTCCTGTCATCATCATTTCATGCTACCGGGCTTATAGCAGTAATTATTTTTTCATCCATTAATATCAATATCCCGCAAAAAAAGAAACAAGTGTTTTATGTAGATTTCGTCGGAAGTTCAGAAATCAAAAATACAGGACCTAGCGGGCAGAACAGTTCATCTGCCGCTCCCGCCGCAATAGAGAAACAGCCGGAACCTGAAAAAACAAAACAGGAACAGCCAGTTAAAGAAAATAAAAATGAATTAAAAATTCCAGAGAAAAAAGCCGCTGAGAAAAAATCACCTAAGGCCGCCGCAAGCCCTGTTAAAAATAAAACTCAAAAAAAAGCAGACAAAGCTGATTATCTTCAGGCCGAAGATTTTGCCGGTGAGCTGCCGCCGCCCAGCATGGCTGCAGCATCTGGCTTTCTTCCAGAAAAAAAAGCCGCTAAAGGCAAATCAGAAGGCGGACAGACAGTGTCTGAAGGAATAGGGGGCGGAGGCTTCCGCACAGATATGGACTTTCCATATCCCTGGTATATATCACAGGTAAGAGAAGCGCTTTTTAATGCCTGGGCAGCTAATTCCCCTGCAATATCTGGCATGCAATGCACAATGACCTTCACTATACTCCGCAATGGCAGCATAAAAAATGTAAAAACAGAAAAATCTTCCGGAAACAGGCTTTTTGACAGCGCTGCCGGGGCCGCAGTCAGAGCTTCAGCCCCATTTTCAAGGCTTCCCGATGATTTTTATGAAGATGTTCTTACAATACATGTTGAGTTTAAGTCATCTGATTGACAAGCATGCTCCGCCTGACTCATTAATTTCTGATCTTGCAAGAATAATCAGATTTTAGTATAAAATATAAATTGAAATAAAAAATATTTAAGGATAAAAAAATGTTTAAAATAATTTTTCGTCTTGCTTTAGTGATTTTTATACACATCGTCCTTTTTGCCGCATATCCGGAAACAGGGAAATCAGGCAATCTTTTCCTAGGAATATCGCTTTTCTGCTGGTGTGCGCTTGTATTCATGACCAGCACTATGCTAAGGAAAATATCAATAGGATTTATCTCCCTTATGACAATGCTTGTTTTCTATGGCGTTGAGATTGCCACAGTATCATATCTAATGCCCCAGACAGACAAAGTAACTGTTTTTGACAAAATGCTTAAAGGAAGATTTCCCACAGTAACAGATTTTAAATCAGGCCTCAGAACCAGATTTGGCCTTGACATAGACGCAATGCTCAATAAAGCCGGCACAAGCATTAAGGATAAGACAAATGAATTTGAAAAAGAGCATGGCAAAGAAATAAAAGACGCTGCTGAAGATGTAAAAGAAGGCGTAAAAGAAGAAACGGGAGAAATAGTTAAGGAAGCCGGAGAAACAATGCAGCAAGTCGGTGAAACCATAACTGAATAAAATAACGGCGGAAATCATGGAAACAATAGCTGTTACAGGCGGTACTGGATTTGTAGGAACATTTCTATGCAATAACCTTCTTCAAAAAGGCTATAAGCCTAGAATAATAACCAGGAAAAAACCTAAAATAGAAAGAGAAGGCCTGGAATATGCAGTAGCGGATTATCAGAATAAGGAAAGTCTTGAAAAAGCGCTTGAGGGAGCAGATAAGCTTATTCATCTGGCAGCAGGCTTGTTCTGCATATCTAAAAATGAATTTTTCAAGGCAAACAGCATAGCAACATCAAACCTCACAGAAGCAGCTAAGGCAGCAGGCATAAAAAAGATAGTCTATCAGTCCAGTCTCGCCGCAGGGGGGCCAGCCTTAAACGGCATTCCCAAAAATGAAACGATGGAAGACAAACCATCATCATATTATGGAGCAAGCAAGCTTGAAGGGGAAAAATATATAAAAAATTTCGGCAAGCCTTTCGTGATATTGCGCGCTCCGATAGTTTACGGCGGCAAGGAAGCAGGAGTTTCAGTCATTTCAGATTGGGTAAGGCGCGGCCTGATGGTAAACGCAGGTTCTGACAAAGGCAAATTCAGCTTTATTTTTGTCAAAGACCTTGTGCGCGCACAGATTGATGCCCTTGAGAAAGATGTTTTCAATGGCGGCACATTCTATGTGTGTGAAAAACAGGATTATCCATGGAGAGATTTTATCAATATGATGGCCAAAGGCATGGGCCGCAAGCCTCCGATAATACTTAATATGCCTATGCCTATTGTTTATGCCGCTGGGCTTGCATGCGAAGCCTTCTCAATACTTACCGGGGCTTTGCCTATGCTAAACAGGGACAAGGCTAGGGAAGCCGCAGGCCCGGACTGGACTGCAGATGCCTCGCTATGGGAAAAAACAGCCGGCTGGAGCGACTGGACACCGCTAAAAGAAGGTATAAAGCTTACCTTTGCCGATGATTCCGCAAATAAACGGTAAGAGCGCATTCATAAAAATATTTGGGTTTTATATATACCATTCCCTATAAAAATACTTGACTTTTTCCAATAGACATATCATTTGGTAAATTGGCAAAGATGATGGTACGAACTAAAACTGTTAAAAACCTGCTAAAAACAGACAAAAATAATGCTTGACATAGGGGTAAAAATATGCACGATAATTTAGACAGAACAGAACAGAACAGAACAGAACAGAACAGAACAGAACAGAACAGAACAGAACAGAACAGAACAGAACAGAACAGAACAGAACAGAACAGAACAGAACAGAA
>JAILAB010000060.1 GCA_024681855.1 Elusimicrobiales bacterium | reverse complement strand
TTGTAATCTGCTATTCTGTTTCTATAAAGTGAAAAACGCCGGTTTTCCGGCGGTACAAAGGAGATATAAAACTACAATGAAAAAGATTCTTTTTGCTGTTCTGCTTCTCTGCCCGTCATTCGCTGCCGCACAGAACGGTCCAGTAAATCTTGCCGGAAGAGCGAACATCACTCTTAATATTTCCCAGATGGATGCCCGCGGCTGGTTCAAGACTTTTGCCGAACAGAATGATTATGATGCCGATATCTCAGCCGGGCTTTCAGGCGGTTTCAACCTCAGCAATATGCTTGAACTTGGCATTGATATGAATCATTTCGGAACATATGAAACCACTGTAGCAGGCACAAAATGGGAAACTTCTTTCTATGCCGCAGGGCTTTATGCGAAAGTAAACATTCCGCAGATTGCACTCAGTTCTGACACAGGTCTTAATATTTACGGAAAAATCGGTGCCGCCCAGTATTTCTGGACCACTGACAGCACAGTCGGTCATACCACCACTACTACTGAATATGACCACACAGGAATAAACTGTGGCATAGGTGCTGATATAAACTTCCCGAACTTTATAATCGGCGCGGAATACAGACTGCACAGAGTTGACTATGTGACTCTTGCCCAGAATGTCGGTTTAAATATCGGATACCGCTTCTGATTAAATCAGAAAAACAAAAAGCAGTTGAAAAAGCCCCGTATTCCATACGGGGCTTTTTAATTTAGGTCTTTTGTCTCTTGTAAAACCGCCCTCAATTCTGTTTTAATATATCTATATATTTTATAGAGGAATTACCGTGACAGACGAAACTAACCCTAAATTAAAACCCAATTTCCATTGGACTGTAAGCAAGGGAGAGCCTGTGCC
Organism: Elusimicrobiales bacterium; assembly: GCA_024681855.1. Classification (GTDB taxonomy): domain Bacteria; phylum Elusimicrobiota; class Elusimicrobia; order Elusimicrobiales; family UBA9959; genus CACZRG01. The sequence goes on along the minus strand of JAILAB010000060.1, from coordinate 13,333 downwards.
TCCTCCGGGAGAATTAATTTCTGATGGAGCAGCGCCTGCCGCGGAAAATCCAAGCGCGGCAGCACAGGACGGAACAGCTTCAGCCATAAAACCTGAAGGAACGGAAACGGACTCCACAGCCGCTGACGGAGAGCAGCTTCCTGGAATAAAAGAAGAACAGCCTCGCAGGAAAAGTCTTAGGGAACGCAATATAATAAGATTGCTGGAACTTGGCGATGAGGCTGTGCAGATGCGCGATTACCGCATGGCTCGCAAATATTACATGGAAGCACGCGATATTTTTGACAGCCGCGAAGCACTGGACAGGCTGCGCGACCTTGACAAGGCCAGAATGGACAGATTGCGGGCAATGATGCCTGATTCCGAAGACAGGCGAGGAAGGAAAAGTTCTCGCAAATATGGCCGCCGCTCTAGAAAAGAAGATAGCGGAAAAAGAACTCTTTTTAGGCACAAAGACGAAAGACCAGGGCCGGAATCTAAAGCTCAATCTGCTGGCGAAGAAGGGGAAAATATTCAAGACACAAGCGGCTCTATAGAGGAAACAAACAGGAAAAGACGCAGCAGGGCTGAAAGGCCTTTTAGAAAAGACAGCTTCCGCAGAGAAGGCGGCGAAGGGCGCGAGGGCAGGTCTTGGCATGCAAGAAGAAGCGAAAGGCCGCAAGACAGGCCGGGCAGCCTTTTTGGCAAATTCGGCAAATCCTTCGGAGGGCCTAAAAAACGGTTCGGCAAGCCTTTTGGCAAAAAATCATTCGGAAAAAAGCCTTTTGCTGCAAGAAAATCCTTAAGCGGCAAAAAAGGATAAATTTCACAGCCTGCCAAATGGCAAGGCAAAGGCATAAATTATGTCAGTAATAGCAAACATTCTTTGGTTCATCTTCACAGGCCTTGAATCTTGGATAGCCTGGGCTTTCAGTGGTCTTGTATGCTACATTACCATTATAGGCATACCCTTCGGCAGACAATGTTTCAAAATAGCGAAGCTTTCCGCCTGGCCATTCGGCACAGATGTGCAGATTGACTTCATGGCTCACCCGATAGCCAATGTTCTTTGGATAATCGTATTCGGCTGGGAATTTGCCATAGCACATGTCATTCTTGCATTGTGCTGGTATATAACAATACTGGGAATACCTTTTGGCAAACAGTGCTTCAAGCTGGCAATGCTAAGCATTGCTCCATTTGGCGCAAAGCTCAAAGATTAATCAAAAAAAGCCTAAGCAAAAAATGAGCTGGTTTTATAAGCCGACAGACCGGGGAATATATAAGATAGCTATCCCGGCTTTTGTCGGCTATCTTGCTTTCATTCTTTTTGACGTAACAGATATTTTCTGGATGGGCAAGGCTGGCACATCAGCTGTTGCCGGCTTCAGTTCCGGCGGTTTTCTTTCCTGGGTAATGCTCTCAGCGATGAATGCCACTAATGTCGGTGCAAACAGCCTTATAGCCCAGGCTTATGGAGCAAAGAAAGGGAAGCTAGCAAAGCGGCTGGCTCATGAAGCGGTCTGGCTTAGCTTAGCCGCAGCTTTATTGTTCGGACTTATACTTTTTTTCAGCAGGGAAGCGCTTTTCCGCTTCATGGGGCTTACTGCCAGCACATCGCTTCACGCTAATTCATATATAGTTACATATTTGATTTTTTATCCGGCTTTTTATCTGTGCCAGCTTTTTGGCAGCATTTTTAATGCGTATGGCGACACAAAAACCAATGTCATAATAATGAGTTCATCAGTAGTTATAAATATGCTGCTAGACCCGATTCTTATATTAGGTTATGGCACTGGGCTGCCATTAGGCGTAAAGGGCGCTGTGCTGGCCTCGTCATCAGCCACTGTATGTGCCTTGATAACTCAGTTCATTTATCTGCGCAAAAGAAACTATATTGCTCCGCTGAAAGTTCTGCTTATGCTGCCGTCATTCCGCTATGCAAAAGCCATACTGGGCATAGGCCTGCCGTCCGCATGCACGGCTGTAACCTGGTCATTCGTCTATCCGCTTATGACACCGATAATCTCCCGTTTCGGCATGGAACCTCTTGCCGCAATAAAAGTATGTTTTTCCATGGAATCATTTCCCTATGACCTTGGAATGTCATTCTCCATGGCCATGGCAGCTCTTGTGGGACAGTCTTATGGCAGAGGAGATTATAAACAGGTAAGGGAAATAGTAAAGCGAGGCTGTCAAATTCTTTCCGTGCTGCTTGTTCCTATGGTCTTATGCTTTATATTCATTCCAGATAAGCTTGGAGCCATGCTTAATCCTGATCCCAATGTGGTAAAGCATGTGAAGGACTATCTTTTCATAATCGGCCTGGGAGAACTTCTGCTTGGCTGGGAATTGCTTTTTCAGGGAGCCTTCAATGGCCTGGGCCTTTCAAAAACATATATGGCGGTTCTGCTTCCATTAACAATTGTTCGATTGCCAGTTGCATATCTTATGGCAATAACATTCGGCTTGGGCACTATAGGAATATGGTTTACTGTCACAGTAACAACTGCCCTAAAAGGAAGCCTGCTCTGCCTGCTTTTCTTTAAAGGAAAAGCAGTGAGCAATCTGCTTAAGCCTCAAATGCCGGAGAGCATGCCGTTTAATAATGAATTTCAGCTCATAGGCAAACATTAGCCCCAGTTGCTACAGGCATACAAAAATGCAGATCTTTGTATTCTGCTCAAATAAAAACTAATTTGATAAAATATAATACATAGCTTTATAACACTTCTAACAGGCTAAGGATTTCTAAAATGAAAATGAAACTTTTTTTAATTGCATTGTTTTTTATTCCTGCCATAATGATTTCATGCGGAAAAGATAAGCCAGCCGAGAATAGAGAAACTGCTGAACCGAAATTTGAAACAATCACTATGGAAGAAGCCATGGCGAGAATGAAAACTGAAAAAAATTTCATTCTTTTAGATGTAAGGCGCGCAGAAGAATTTTCCGAAGGTCATATACCAAACGCAATCTTGCTTAGCAATGAAAAAATTAATCCTAAAAAAACAGAAACATTGCTAAAAGACAAGCAACAGCAGATTTATGTTTATTGCCGCAGCGGAAAACGCAGCAAAGAGGCCGCAGGGAAACTGGCAGCATTAGGTTATGAGAAAGTTACAGACATCGGCGGCATTCTTGATTACAAAGGAAAGCAGGAAAAATAAGAATAGGCCGTATGTTTTATTTTAAAAAGGCTTTCAGGCTTTTATTCCAGCGCTGATTTGTCTTGAAGCCTTTTTTCATTTTATTCTGTTTTTCTTCCGAAGCTCTTCTTTCCTTAGCAATTTTTCCCTGACCTTCGGATTGTCTTCCCTGCGGTGATGATGCTGCCGGCTGTAGCCAAGCTGTATTTCCACCATGCGATTGAAAATATCCAGCAATGCCTCTTTTTCTCCGCATTGCGGTATTATGCCGTTTTCCTCCGCCTCTTTCAGCAGGTAATAGATTGATTCTATCGTTGATACGCAGTGTTTTTCCGGCTGCCTTTTTATGCGGAAATTGGACAGATATGAATGTTCAAAGGAAATGCACTGTAATTTTTTCAGGTTCTGGCTGTGAAACATCATGCTTCTGGCTCCGCGCCATGTTCCGTCTATGACAAAAATATAAAGCGGCATTTTTCCTTCAAGGGCGGCTTTTAATTGCCTGAGATTTGCATCATCACTTAAACTATCTGTTAAATCATCATTGCTGGCAGAAGAATCGCTGACAATTCTTTCCGATTTCCCGCAAGCTGTTGCTTGCGATGCAGCCAGCTTCGCAAAAGTCAAGGCATTCTTTCCAGGATATAAAATCAGCTTTGCGGCATTGCTGTCATTTATTATCGCATTTATTTTTTTATCATCAGTGAAATCATTCCCGGTAATTATTTCGGAATTTTGCAATGTGAGGTGTGCCAGCAGGCCGCTCCCAGTGCGCTGATATTTGTATTCCGCCACTGACATTAATATCACAAAACGGAAAGGAGGACTAAAGGGCCTTATATAAGAACAAAGGCAATGTTTTTTAGCGCGGCGGCATTTAGGGCATTCCTCACGATACTGTTCCTTGGGAAGGCAGTCTTTAAGCATAATTAGATTTTATCAAATATGCCATGCGCCTATTCAGCTTATGACTTTCCTTGTCCCGTAAAGCATTATAAACAAAGGCCTGACATTATCTTATTTTGCTCCTTTTTGCTTCTTTAGAGTGCCTTTACTAATTTATATAATATATCTATACGATAACGGCCTTTGCTATGAAAATTTTTTTTCTCATATTAACTTTGATGTTCACTTTTGGCGCCGCAGCTTTTTTTGCCAATAAGGCTTCCAAGGCTGGACTTATGCAGTCTGGCTGTGATGGCTGTATCTTTGAAAATAGCCCTAAGGCAGAAGATCATCTTTCCTATGAAAATTGCCCTTATCCTGATGAATTTGCCAAGGCTAGGGCTGCGGAAGAGGCCGCGAAGTTAGAAAGCGAAGATAAACTCTTGGAAGATGACTTATCACAGCCGGAAGATGAAAATACATTCAAAAATAACAAACAAAACACAAACAGCAATCAGGAAATAACCAAAGAAACCGTTGCAGATTTAGAACCTGATTATGGCATGGACTAAGGACATGCAGGCATGGAACAAATTTAAATTATAAAATTTAGGAATAAATAAAATGATAAATGTTTTAAGAGGTTTCAGAGACATACTTCCTCCGGATTCGGAGGGTTTTGCGGCCATAGAGGCGGAAGCAAGAAAGGTTTTTGCGCTTTACGGTTTCCGTGAACTGCGTATTCCGACACTGGAAAAAAAAGAGCTTTTCATAAAATCAACAGGCACTACCACGGATATTGTGCAGAAGGAAATGTATTCATTCACTGATGCGGGGGGGAGGGAAATAGCCAACCGCCCGGAAGGCACTCCCGGAATTGCCCGCGCCTATATTGAAAACAATCTGAATCAGTCAGGCCGCAACTCCAAATTCTTCTATATAGCGAATATGTTCCGCGCGGAAAGGCCGCAGGCAGGCCGCTACCGCGAGTTTGAGCAGATTGGCGCGGAGAATATCGGCGGAGGCGGCCCAGCCTCTGATGCAGAAACAATTTCCATGCTTGTTAACTTGCTTGAAAATATCGGAATAAAAGATATTGTCGTGGATATTAATTCGCTCGGCTGTGCGGAATGCCGCAATGTTTACCGCGCGCAGCTGCTGGAATTCCTTAAACAGCATTCCGAAACGCTGTGCGAAGCCTGCAGAGGCCGCATTGAACAGAACCCGCTGCGCGCCCTGGACTGCAAAATAGACGGGCCGCGCCTTGCGGAAACCGCTCCGCAGATGCAGCTGTGCGAAGCCTGCGGCACTCATTTTTCTGAAACGCAGGAGCTGCTTAATCTTGCCGGAGTTAAATTCCGTGTAAATCACAGCCTTGTGCGCGGCCTTGATTATTACACCCGCACGGTTTTTGAGGTTCGCAGCAATGCCATCGGCAGCCAGGATGCCATAGCCGCCGGCGGACGTTACGATGATCTTATAAAATCCATGGGCGGCCCGAATGTGCCAGCCGTAGGCTGGGCAATGGGTGTTGACCGCGTGGCCCTGCTGTTAAAAGAACAGTTCGCTGCAGCGGAGCATGGCGTAAAAGTATTTGTTGTGGCCTCAGTAAAGGAAGCCGCAAAACAGGCCCGCGAAAAAGCCTTCGCCCTACTTTCCTCCCTGCGCAAGGCAGGGATAAGCGCTGATTTTTCAAATTTTGAGGCCAGCTTCAAGTCGCAGATGAGGGCAGCAAACAAAAGCGGAGCGGCATGGGCTTTCATAATAGGCGAGGAAGAACTGAAAAACGGCACAGTTTCCGTAAAAGATATGCGCAATGCCGCTGAACAGGAACAGATAAAACTGGAAGAAGCAGCAGATTTTTTCACAAAGGTTTTAGATTGATGTTTTTTAAAACGCTGTGCTGTCGGACACTGAATTCTGTACTGACGGTGGCCATATCGTCAGTATTTCTGTCTGCCACACTGTTTTCCAGTGCTTATGCCTATGAAACCGGAAATGTGATAAAATTTGGAAAATACTCTTATGAGACGGACGGGAGCGGACGTTCTGTTGAATGGATAGTTCTGGAAGTTCATGATGACGGCTCCGCGCTGATTTTAAGCAGAAATGTCATAGACAATATAAGTTATAACGACAAACTGGAGGAAACCTCCTGGGAAACAAGTTCCATAAGAAAATGGCTGAATGAGGATTTCTATAACAAGGCATTCAGTACAGATGAAAAAAAACTTATAAAAGAGACTTATCTTAAGGAAGAAGGCACTAAAGACAGAATATTCATGCTAAGCAGCAAAGAGGCTGAGAAATATTTTCCTGCCACTTCGGAGGGTACAGTGTTCCTTGCTCCAACCAGACAGGCGTATCCTTACTATAGTAAGAATCAGTCAAGAGCCGCATATCCCACACCTTATGCAAAAAACAAGGAAAACAAAGGCAGAAAACTTTTTATAAACAATTATACTGGCGGTACCTGCTGGTGGTGGCTTCGTTCTCTTGGCAAAGACAGCAATGTATCTGTCAGTTGTATTTATTATGGTGGTGAGATGTCTTTCTGTATGGCTGACAGCAACCGTACAGGTGTAAGACCGGCTTTAACTATTTCCGGCAAAAAAACAAAAAAAGAAAAAGATGTAAAACAAAAGGACAATTAAAACAGGAGTGTAATAAAATCCGGACATATTTTCATAACAGTTTTATTTTTTTTATAAAAGACAAATGGTACAACAATGTTTCCAATTGAGCAATTAGCAATTCTGGAAGTTATTTATCTCCCGTCATGCTGAACCTGTTTCAGCATTCCGTTCTATTGTGGAATTTAGGAATAGGGATAGTGAGAGGGGGCTATCACAGATCCTGAAACAGGTTCAGGACGGCAAAGAACAGATTCAGGGGGGGTAACAAATGAAAATTTATCATACGAGAGAAGAAAGAATAAACATATTAAATGAAACTCTGCGTTTTTTGGAGCAGGGGTATTATGTCAAAGACGGCAGAACCGTAAACATAACCCTCACGCCCCAAGAGATGAGGCATTGCCGGACCGTATTGCCAGAAGAGGCGCACGAAATAGCCGCAGCAGAGCCGGAACGAAATACTGCAATTACGGAAAAATGCCATTTTTCCTGCGTCAATGCAGATTCTTTTTCCGCCGCAATTCAGGTGCTCTCGTCAAAGAAAGCAAAGGCAGCCGGAAATGAAAAAGATGAACCGCTTGTTCTTAATTTTGCTAATCCTGTAAATATCGGCGGCGGTGCAAGAAGAGGGGCAAAGGCACAGGAAGAGGATCTCTGCCGCCAGAGTTCCCTTTTGCTGTCGCTGGAAAGCAGGGAAGCGTTCAGGTATTACAAATACAACAGGAATCTTTCCGGAAAAATGGGATCGGATGCCTTTATTGAAACGCCTAAGGTTGAAATAATCCGGGACAGACATGGCAATCTGCTTGACAGTTCATACGTCGCAGCTACAATAACCTGCGCGGCGCCATACCTGAAATACGGCATGGGCAGAATCACCATTACTGAATACTGCGGAATGATGTCGCTGCGCATAACAGGACTGCTCAAATTTGCGGCACAGAACGGCTACAGCAGGATTATTCTTGGCGCCTGGGGCTGCGGAGCATTCGGAAACGACCCCAAAATAATGTCAGACCTGTTCAGCATGGCATTCAAGGCAATAAATCCTGACGGAATCTTCAGGGAAGTTGTTTTTGCCGTATTGGACTCATCGCCGGACAAACGCATATTTAAGGAATTTGCCAGAAATTTTGCAGACCGGAACTAAAATACGCCATTTGTGAAATGTCCATATAAAAATGTTATTGCAAAAGGCTCTTTTAAAGAAAAGTATTGATACTTTCAGGACCTCTTTAACCCGCAGAGATGCTGAAATAAATTCAGCATGACGGAAAAACTGTAAAATCAATAATCTTCTTATAAAGAGCATTGCAAAAATAAAAAAATGACAGATTTTTTCTATTTAAGAAAATCATCAGGCAGATATATTTAATATAATTTAATTATAATTATGCCGGTAAACGGAACATTGAATGACAAGATAAGACAGACCCCGCTGCCGCTGGGCATAGACATTTTTGCCAATATTGGGAACTGCTATTATACGGACAAGACACTTTTAGTCAAAGACATAATAGACAGCGGCATACAGACAATACTTTTCACCCGTCCAAGGCGTTTTGGCAAGACGCTTGCCATGACCATGCTCCAGTCATATTTTGAAATACCAACGGACAAAGGGCAGCTTTCCGAAGAGGACACTTCAAAATATTTCCGTCATTTGAAAATCTGGCAGCAGGGCGAAAAATACACGTCGGAACAGGGCAAATATCCTGTGATAATGCTTTCTTTCAAGGGAATAAAGGGAAGCAGTTTTGAAAGCAGTTTGAAGGATTTAAGGCATCTTATAAGTTCTGAATATGGCAGACATGAATATCTTTTGTCAAGTAGCAAATTGAACAATGCGGATAAATCTTTCTTTTCTGGCATTTATTCAAAAAAGGCCGATGACAGCGACTATCATTCAGCCTTGCTGGAACTTTCAAAATTTCTGTACAAACATCATGGGCAGAAAGCCATTGTACTCATTGACGAGTACGACAAGCCTATTCAGACCGCATGGGAAAGCCATGATGACGATTTCTATGACAAAATGATTGTCTTCATGCGGGCATTGATGGTAAATGTGCTTAAAACAAACCCATACCTGCACAAGGGAATACTGACCGGCATAACTAGGGTTTCCAAGGAAAGCATTTTCAGCGGCCTGAACAACATAATCGTTGACACAATTCTTGACAACAGATACAGCGAATATTTCGGCTTCACGCAGCAGGAAACTGACGAAATGCTGTCATTCTACGGAATGGACGACAAGAAGGCCGAAGTCGCGGAATGGTACAACGGATATGTGTTCGGCAATACGGAAATTTACAATCCGTGGTCATTGCTTAAATATGTGGAATCAGAAGGCCTTGCCCTGCCGTACTGGGTGAACACGTCTGACAACAAACTTGTAGGGGACGTGCTTGAAAACATAGGCAATGAGGATGCGGAAATACTGAAAGACTTTATTTCCGGCGGCACGATAACCCAAAGCATAGATACGAACATAATTTATCCGGAGCTGGAATACAACGGCGAGGCGGCATACAGCCTTCTTCTGCAGAGCGGATATCTGAAGTGCGTAGGCAAGACAATATCAGAAGGGAACATTTTATGCACATTGAAAATTCCCAACAGGGAAGTACAGCGTATATATCTTAAAGAAATTGTCAACAGGTTTTTAAGGACGGACATGCCAAGGGCCGTAAATGCTGCAAACTCATTCAGCACGGCAATGCTTACACGCAATGCGGCGGAAATGCAGAAAACGCTACAGAAACTTCTGCTTAGCACTTGCAGTTATTTTGACCTTACGGAGGAAAAGGACTATCAGAACTTCATGCTGGGGCTGCTTGCCGCATCCATATATGGATATGACATAAAGGGCAACAGGGAGGCAGGACACGGCAGGACGGACATAATGATGAGGCCGAAAACAAACACGAAGAACGCAAGAAATCTGCCCGGCATAATAATAGAGATAAAGCATTGCGAGGCGACGGAGCAGGAAAAGTCCGACCCGAAGCTGATGGATAAAATACTGGAAAAAGCCGCAACCGAGGCACTGGATCAGATAGACCAGATGTCATACGCAAGCGAGCTTCAATCCGCCGGCTGCGACAAGATAATGAAATACGGAGCAGCATTCAGCGGAAAAAGAGCGAAAGTATTATTTAGGACTTAGATAGTAATGAGAAATGAGTGAATTACAGTAGGGTTATTATGAATCCAATTTTTAAAAATATAAAGACATTAGCCGCAATTGCGATTTTAATAATTGCATCAATGTCATTGCACAGCTGCCAAAATTACACTAAAATAATTGAGCGTGCTGACAGATATCATGCCACAAAAAAATACAAAGAGGCTCTTGATTTATATTTATCGGCCTATGAAAAAGGACACTCAGGAACTGAAAAGAAAATAGCAGATATTTATTATGAACAGCAGGATTATGCCGAAGCAGCAAGCTGGTACAGGAAAGCCGCTTATCAAGGAGATGCAGGTGCACAATCCAATCTTGGAGGTATGTATTACTACGGCCGTGGAGTACCGCAGGATTATGCCGAGGCGGTAAAATGGGTCAGGAAAGCCGCTGATCAAGGAAATGCACATGCACAATCCAATCTTGGAATTATGTATGAAAACGGCCGTGGAGTACCGCAGGATTATGCCGAGGCGGTAAAATGGTACAGAAAAGCCGCTGATCAAGGAAATGCACTGGCACAATTCTATCTTGGATTTATGTATGACAACGGCCGGGGAGTACCGAAAAATTATGCCGAGGCAATGAAATGGTTTCAAAAAGCCGCTGATCAAGGAAATGCACTGGCACAATTCTATCTTGGATTTATGTATGACAACGGCCGTGGAGTACCGCAGGATTATGCCGAGGCGGTAAAATGGTACAGGAAAGCCGCTGATCAAGGAAATGCACTGGCACAATCCAATCTTGGATTTATGTATGACAACGGCCGGGGAGTACCGAAAAATTATGCCGAAGCAGCAAAATGGTACAGGAAAGCCGCTGATCAAGGTCTTGCACAGGCACAATTCAATCTTGGAGTTATGTATTACTACGGTCAGGGAGTACAGCAGGATTATTCAGAGGCAAAGAAATGGTACAGGAAAGCCGCTGATCAAGGCGATAAAAACGCAATAGAAGTTTTAAAACTGTTTCGCTGATTCAACAGATAAGGCAAAGATAAATTTTAATTTTTTTTCATAAAAGACAGAAGGTACAACAATGAACGAAAACAAATATGAAAGCAGGGCCACTTCCCTGCGCACCCATACCTGCGGCGAGCTTTCAGCCGCCAATGCAGGGCAGAAAGTCAGTCTTGCCGGCTGGGTTTTCACAAAAAGAAACCACGGCGGAGTATTTTTCATAAACCTGCGCGACCTTTACGGCGTTACGCAGATTGTGGTAAACCCGGACAGCCCGCTTTTCAAGGTGGCGGAAGAGCTTAAAAGCGAATATGTGCTTCATGTTGAAGGCACAGTTCGTCCGCGCCCCGGCACAAATGCCAACAAGAACATGAAGACAGGCGAAATTGAGGTTGTGGCGGAAAAGATAGAGGTTTTGAGCCAGTCCCATCCTCTTCCATTTGACCTGAAGGAATATGCCGGTGTCACGGAGGAAACCCGTCTCAAATACCGCTACCTGGATCTGCGCCGCGAGAACATGGCAAAAAACCTTGTGCTTCGCAGCAAGGTGTCGCAGGTAGTACGCAATTATCTTTACGACAATGGCTTTAACGAGATTGAAACCCCAATGCTCACACGCTCAACTCCGGAGGGTGCGAGGGACTTCGTTGTTCCCTGCCGCAGCAATCCAGGCACATTCTACGCATTGCCGCAAAGCCCGCAGCAGTTCAAGCAGGTCCTGATGATGAGCGGCATGGACCGCTATTTCCAGCTTGCGAGAGCTTTCCGCGACGAGGAGCTGCGTGCAGACCGTCAGCCGGAGCATACGCAGATAGACATGGAAATGTCCTTCGTTGACGAGCAGGATATAGCCAGAATTGTGGAAGGCCTTATGCACAATATTTTCGGCTTTCTTGGAGACAAAATTGACGACAGATTCCCGGAAATGGAATTTGACGATGCAATGCTGAAATACGGCAGCGACAAGCCAGATCTCCGCTACACTTTTGAAATAAAGGAATGTTCCGATATTTTCAAAAACTCGCAGTTCAAGGTTTTCGCCGGTGCATTGGCAGAAGGCGGAGTTGTTCGTGCAATCAAGGGCGAAGGCGGAGCAAAATTCAGCCGCAAAGACATGGATAATGTAACCGCTGCGGCAAAAAAAGCCGGAGCGAAAGGCCTGGTATGGCTGCGCTACAAGGATGGCAAATGGGAATCCCCTACGCTCAAATTCATAACGGAAGAAGAGCAGAAAGCCCTTGCCGAAAGAATGGAAGTAAAGGACGGAGATGCTGTCTTCATTGCTGCGGACAAGGCCGCAGTTGCCGCCCCATCTCTTGGAGCAGTACGAACATTTATAATAAAGACACTTAAACCGCAGCCGGTGAAAAAATGGGCATTCCTGTGGGTACGCCATTTCCCGCTTCTGGAACTTGTGCCGGAAACAGGCAAATACACATTTACGCACAACCCGTTCACCGCTCCGCTGCCGGAGGAGATTTCCAAACTGGACACAGACCCGGCAAATGTGAAATCCTGCCAGTTTGACCTGGTGCTAAACGGCACGGAATTAGGCTCAGGCTCTGTGAGAAACCATCGCAGGGACATTCAGGAAAAAGTGTTTGAACACATGGGCTATGGCAAGGAAGAAGCCAGACGACGCTTCGGAATGATTGTCACGGCCATGGATTACGGCTGTCCTCCGCATGGGGGCATAGGCCTCGGCTTTGACCGTCTTATGGCAATAATCTGCGGCACGGATTCAATACGCGATGTTATCGCATTCCCAAAAACCACAAGCGGCTCATGCCTGGTCAGCGAGGCACCGTCCGAACTGGACGAGAGCCAGCTGAAAGAATTAAAAATAAAGCTGGATATGTAATAAACTCCCAGTCTGTCGGAATTTTCCGGCAGACTGAAACAATTAGAAACGCAGAAAAAGTGGTTTAGCGTTTTTAAAAAGCAATAAGCAATTAGCAATTGTGGTAATTTTTTATTCGTCATGCTGAACTTGTTTCAGCCCTCAACGGAATATTTAACAGCGAGCACCTGAAACAAGTTCATGGCGGCAATAATAAAAAGAACTGCAATAAATTCCTGCTGCTAATTAAAACATTAAATTTGACAATAAATTATGCAATACCCGAAATGGATAATTGATGAAGTAAGGCAGAACAAAATAAATCTGCGCGGCAGCTGCGCAACAGGCACAGCCGATGACCTGCACGCAAGGGCAATGCATACTGTATGCGACGAGGCAAAATGCCCGAACAAAGGTAAATGCTTTTCCGCAGGCGAGGCAACATTCATGATTTTAGGCGATATATGCACACGCAAATGCGCATTCTGCGCCGTAACCAAGGATAAAAAACCTTTGCCGCCGGACCCGGAGGAGCCGCGCCGCGCTGCTGAACTCTGCCGCAAATGGAATCTGAAATATGTTGTGTACACATCACCCACAAGGGATGACCTGCCGGACGGCGGCGCATGGCAGTTCGCAGAAACCACCCGGCTTATAAAACAGTATTGCCCCGGCATAAAAACAGA
>JAILAB010000039.1 GCA_024681855.1 Elusimicrobiales bacterium | reverse complement strand
TGTAAGCTCACGCTATTGTTTAACGCACGGAAATTAGCGCAAAATGCAAATATTCCGTTTCGGGCATGCTTAATAACACTGGATGGTCTTTTGCCTGCCCGCGCAGCTCTAGCAGCATCGTGTCCTTGCCAGTTTTTCCAGCCGCTTTAGAGATGGCATTTATAAAAAACTCTCTTGTTATGTGATTTGAGCAGGTTGAAACAGCCAAAAGTCCATCTTTGGGCAAAGCTGTAATAGCCTGCTGCGTCATTTTCTCAAGCATTTTTATGCCTTGCGAAAGGCATTTTTTATTATGCACTATATTTGGCGGATCAAGCAGGATAAAATCAGGTTTTTCAGGCACTGCCCCTGCTTCCAGTGCTTCCAGCAGATGCTCCGCTTTTGCTTTCTGGAAAATGATTTTATTGCCCAGTCCGTTCAATATGGAATTTTTTTCTGCATATTCAATGGCCTTTGCGGAAGAATCAACTGCCCATACTTGCTGCGCTCCGGATTTTGCTGCTGTAAGCGCGAATCCTCCGAGATAGGTATGCAGGTCTAAAACTTTTCTGTCATGAAAATAAGGCTCAAGAAATGCCCTGTTTTCGCGCTGGTCATAATACCAGCCTGTCTTTTGCGATTCGGCTATAGGTATTGTGTAATTAATTCCGTTTTCTTCTATGTAAGTTTCTTCCGGCAGTGAGCCGAATTCTGTTCTTTCATAGGTTTCTAGCCCTTCCAATTCGCGAAAACGGCTAGTATTGCGGAAATGTATGGCCTTAGGACGGAAAAGCTTTGCTATTGCCTCTACAATCTTATCTTTCATCATTTCCATTCCGGCGCAAAGTATTTCAGTCATGAAAATATCACCGTAGCGGTCAATTATCAGTCCTGGCAGCCCGTCAGCCTCGCTGAAAGCTAGCCGGCAATATTTTTCAAGCCCTAGTTCACGGCGGTAAGCGAAAGCTGCGGAAATTCTTTCCTCAATGAAATTTTCGCTTATAGGCAGCTTCCCTTTTTGAAGCAGCCTTATGGCTATAAGGCTGCGCGGATTGAAAAAGCCTCTTCCTGCTGTTCCTCCGTCTGGGCGCAGCACGCGGCATATTGTTCCGGCGGGAATGCTGGTATCTATGTTCTCCAGCTCATTTGAGAATATCCAGGAATGCCCGCTTTCGCGGCGCTTCATGGCGCTTTTTTTAAGGTGAAGTATTATTTCGTCAGTCATCTAATGTCCCCAGGCTTTCAAGTTTTGTTCCTACTTTTATGTCATAGGTCTTGGCAAAGCTTCCGTTCCTTACAGCAAACTCAAGGAATCCAAATGAACCTGTGAGGGCCAGCGCTTCGCCGGAATTGACAGAGGCATAAGTGGATTTTGTTCCATGTATGAGCCTGTCAGCGATAGAGAAAACTGTATTTTCCCTATAAATTCCGCTTCTTATGTTTGTTATGGCATTTCCAAAATGGTCTATTGCGATTATTTCGCCTTTTATCCTGTTTCCTGAATGTTCAGGTATGGGAAAAGTCTTTTGCCTGTATTCTGTAGTGACAGGCCCTATTTCTTCTTCAGGCAGGCCATTTGCTATTTCGCCTGCAACAGGAGCTATAATATCCCTGCCGTGGAAAGTTGCGCTAACGTTTTTAAGGAAAAGCTTTTTGTTTTCAACATAGCGCACTTCCTCAAAAGGCTCATTCTGCTCTGCCCAGCTTATCATTGTGTTGTCTGGCGCTATAAACTGATAGTGTTTTGTTTTAGCCCAAATTATTTTTCGGTCTGTTCCTACTGTTGGATCCACCACGCATACGAACAGTGTTCCATGCGGCATATAATTCATGGAGGCCATTAGGTAGAAATTTGCCATGTTTATGTCTTGGGCCGGAATTTCATGCGTTATGTCCAGTATTGTGCTCTTTGGCGCTCTGGAAAGAACAATGCCTTTCATTACGCTTACGAATGGGTCTGCCGTGCCAAAATCTGAAAGGAATGCGACGAATTTTGTTTTCATTGTTTGCTCCTATGTTATGCAGAATTAATCGGCTTATATTAGCGCATCATGTTATCGGGGAGTTTGCCTAAGCCCGGTACGGAAAGAGGAATGTTCTGCGCGCACAGCGGACATGAAGATGAATGGAAAAGCTGCAGCGGATATGACAAAAGGCTTCGCACAGGCACATTGAAATTAAGGTTTTCCGTGGAGCGGTCTATTATTGCCGCTATGCCTATTACCCGCGCGCCGCAGCCTTTCGCAAGCATCATGGCTTCGCTGCAAAGCCTGCCGGAATTAAGCACGTCATCCGTTATAAGCACTCTTTCGCCCTCTGTCATTTTAAAATCATGGCGAAGCAGCATTACGCCGTTAATTCTGTCAGTATATAGCGCTCTTGCTCCCTTTATGCGCGCTACTTCCTGCGATATTGCTATTGAGCCGGCTGAAGGGGCAAGCACGACATTTACCTCTCCAGGAAAAAGAGAGCAAAGCTCTTTAGCCAGTTTATTTGCTATATGCGGGTACTGCAGGAGTAGTGAAGGCTGTATATATGTTTGCGTATGAAAGCCGTTCGGCAGCAAAAAATGGCCGCTTTGTATTGCTCCATGTTCCCTGAGAAGGCTTACAAAATCAAATTTTTCCATTCTGGACATATCATTTTCCTCCTAGCAGTCTGCGTATTTTTCCGAAATTAACAGCTGGTTCTCTAAGTGCAGCTTCAGCAATTCTTTTTGAGGCATCCTTAGGGCTTAGCATGTTTAGCACGGGACTGTCCATTTTGCCTGTCAGCGAGAAAGCCATGGCGGACTTCCCGCTTGCATCCGTAAGTCCGGCAGGAAGAACGCCCCTGCTGTATTTATCCATTATTGTATAAATTTTAAGGTCAACTGTCTCATTTATAAAGTCTATTGTCCCAGTAAGGCAGGCCGAAAATTCCGAGCCATCCATATAGAAATTTTCAATTATGGCTATGCCTTTGTCTGCTGTAATATCTCCGCCCATGGCATTGAATGAGACATTTTCCAGCTTATCGAACTTAAAGGCCTTTTTCTTGTTAAGCTCGTCTATAAAACGCAAGGGCATTGAAGCTAGGTAATGTATGCGGTCTTTCTTTGAGTTCTCTTCCACATTAAATAATGTTCCATGTCCTGCTTTTATTGAAAGTTTGCCTTTAAGATTTTCTATCTTGCCTGAAAGGCTGTTGATTGATACCGTAACATAAAAATTTTCTGCCTGTATGAACTCATGGCGGAATATTCCTGCTTTATATACTATGTTGAAAAGAGAATATCCGGAAGGAATTGAATTGCGCAGCTGATTAACCCATTGAAGCTGAGAAAATTTTCTCTTTCGCTTGCCTGTTTTGTCGCTAAGCAGATCTATAAGATTGAAAATCAGTGTTTTTGCTGTATTATACTGCAAGTCCTGCGAATATCCTGTGTAATACACGCTTTTAACTTTTGAAAAAGGATTCAGCATTGACAGCTTTCCTTTTGTGGGGTCGCCATTTAGCCTGCCAGAGAAGGAAATGCCCATATTTTTTTTTGATATTGCCCCATTGAGAACTAGTGTAGTAAGCCTCTGCGGGCCAAGCTGCAGACGGCCGTCATATACGGTGACATTGCTGTTCTCCAGATTTTCCGTAAGATCAAGCATCATGTCAAGGCCGGTAGCTGAAAGCTTCTTGTATTTGAAATTTGAATTTGAGAAATCACCTGCCAGCTCCGTGAGCTTAGGCTGGCCATCTTTCTCTGAAGCTATGTTTATTTCCGGCTTTACTTTTCCTTTTGGATCTTTCACGAATAAATCCAGGTGTTTGGCCAGATTCTCCAATGGAAGCGGGGGGGCTGAAATTTTAAATTGATATGCTGCCGGGGATGAAATTTGTATGCTGCCAGATAGGTGAATGTCCAATGGGCTTGTGTTAGCGTCTATGCTTATTTTTTCATTTATGGCAGAAAGGGAAATGTCCCATTCCTGTTTAGGAGCGGAAAAATCAATAGCAGAATCAAACAGATAATCGAGGTCTGTATGCTTTATAGCCGGATTGGAGGCTTTTATTTTTACTGAAGGGGCTGTAAAATTTTGAATGCTTCCTGAAAAAGGAATTTCAATGCTGTTTATTAAAACTTTTCCATTTATGTCCTTAACTTCCGCTTTGGAGAAATCAAAAGCCTGGAAATTTATTGTCCCTTTAGTGAAAATACGGCCTTCAGCTGGTTTCTTGCGGCCTTGCACGGTAAAAGATGAGGAAGCCTCAAAAGTTGTATTGCTCTCCGGGCTGAAATCATGCAGGCTTACATTAAGGTTTCTGAATTCATGCTTTGTATTTTCTTTTTTGATTTTTATGATTATTTCGCCATCGCGTATATAAGTTTCTCTTATGGCCGCAGCAAATGACTTATCGCTGTCTTTTTTTTTGTATGCTGCCAGATAATGCTGCAAATTCCATTCAGAGCGTTCATTCTTGATTATCTCCAGCCTGGGAGCAATAAAGCTTATTTCCCTTATTTCCGGCTTTCCGGTTATTATTGATAATGGGGAGATTTTCACAAAAACATTTTCCGCGGATAATAGGTTTTCTTCAAGCTGGCTTGGATCTCTAAGGCGCAGCCCGCGTATCTGTATTTTGCCTGAAGGGGAAAGCTTGGCCCATGTCATGTCTGCCTGACCTTTAAGGGCCTCGCTTAATCCGTATGATACTACGCTGCGCAGCGTAACATCATCTAGCATGATTTTTACGGCAATGTTGAAAACGGCAAACAGCATTCCGGCCAGTATTATGGGCCAGAATATCAGTCTCGCAAGCAGTTGCCAGAAAAAATTCATCGCATCAAATATCTAGCCGCATAAAATGATTTGGATGCAGCAGTTAAAATATAATTATAAATATATTTAAGCAAATATAGCCCCTTTTCATAAAACATCTTCTGATCCGCAATAAAAACGGCTGTCATGCCCTTTAGGTTAGGCCAGTCATTGCTTGCCAGAAAAACTATTAATGCGCTTGTAAGGCATGAAAAAATTATTATTACTGTGAAAGAAAATATTCTGCCTCCTTCTTCTTCCAGATCTGGCTGTATAGGGCCAAGCAGCATTTCGGCTGTATGCCTAAAATGGAAAGCAATGAAGAAGCCTGTTATGCCTATGAAATATTTTCTTGCTATCATTCCTGGGAAAAAATATGTCATTGCCTGGCAGACTGCAGCAGTAATTAAGGCATAAAACGGAATGAAATAAGGGGCAAGGCCGATTATAAAATTAGAACCGGACATTTTAATTGAACCGTTGTTCTTTCTGATTTTTATGCCATATATTTTCTTTAGAAAGAGAATGGCTGCCAAGGCATGAGAAAGTTCATGCGCAAGCACATAGGAAGCATTGCTGTTTTTTATGGCATAAGGAAAAATGCGAATTAGAACAGCAATAACTAAATAAATAGCCGCTCCAATAAGAAACGGCTTGTAGAAGTTTATATTTGTTAAAGTCTTGAAGAGAAGTTTGTATGTTGAAACTATTGATGCGCATGCCGCAGGCAGTAAAATAATTCCTATGGCAGCCCGGAATAATGAGCGTAATATTTTTGTTGTGCTTATATGCCTGCCCATAGCGGGGCAATGAAATTAAGACTCTAAAATTTTTTTTACGGCTTCAGACACCGCATCAGGCATTATTGGCTTTATAAGATAGCCTTTTATGCAGTCAAATTTATCGGCTCCGGCTTCTTTTATTTGTTTTTCATCATAACCGGAAAGCATTAGAACCGGCATTTTTGTTCCTTTTATTTCCTTAAGCACTTCTACTCCGCTTCTTTCCCCTAAGGTAAGGTCTAATAGCATAAGATCCGGCTCTTTTTCTTTTATTTTCTTTATTATGTCTTCAACAGTATGTGCTGTTATTATCTTATAGTTTTCGCTTTCAAGCACAAATGTAAGCAAATCGCAAATAAGATCGTCGTCATCTGCTATAAGGATAGATTTACTGTTTTCTGCCATAAATAATTCCTAAAATCAAATCCGGCTGTTCCATTCCTCTGTGCGATATTTTTCCCTGGCAAGCTTGAAAGTAAGATCAAGCATGTCTTTGGAAAACTGTCTGGTTTGCCATTCAAGGCCGAACTGATCTGCCAGCGCCTCTGTTATCACCCTGCGGTGGAAAGAAATTCTTCGCCTTGCTCCGGAACATTGAAATGATCCTTGGTATAACATTCTTTTTCCGAATTTGCGCAATGCTCCTCCAAGAACCTTTCTATCATTATATAAAATATCCAGCGTTACCGGCTTAGAGAAGCATGCCATGGCAGGACTGTTTACAGCATAGCTTTCAGTTTTTTTGCTCATCAGCGAAAAATTTTCTCCGCATTCCCGGTATTTTCTGTTTATTGCATTATGCAGTTTTTCATAGGTCTTATGAGGCTCAAAAAGCAGTTCCGGCGAAGGAAATATAAAAGAGAATGTAACATCATCTTCATGAAAGACAATACCTCCGCCGGTAGGCCTGCGCGTCATATCTGGAATATCCTTGCCTGCAGCTCTGGCAGCAGTCTCTACCTGTTTTCTCCTTTGCGAATAACCGTAAGTTATGCCTGGTGCTTTCCAGCTGAAAAAACGCAATATATAGCCTGCCTGGCAGAAATTGCATAAAGTTTCGTCAGCGGCCATCTGTTCGTAAACATCAAAGTCTGGAGCTTCAAATACTAGGGCGGTATCCATATTCAGATTATAATGTCATTTTAATAAAAAAGCGGAAAAAAGTCCTAAATAATGCTGGTTACAGGAAAATTTTTTTCCATGGCTTATTTGTATTGAATGGAAGAGAAAAGCTTCTGACATCAGTATCAATATTTTCAGGCAGAGTTATGCCAAAAAAATCAAGATACTGTATTGAGTTTGATGCGCGTCCTAGTTCAAAATCAGCGATAACAAGCGATAATGTCCCATTGCTGTTTTCTTTTAGCTTTTCAAAATAGCGCATGCTTTCATTTAATTTTTCCTCGGAAATGCCAGGATAATTAAGAAGGAATGCATCCAGGCGCAATCCGCTTTTCATGCAGCTCTCAAGCATCTTCTCAAAGTTCCCTTCTTTTATTCCTTTCTTTAGCCTTTGCCTTTCCTCAGGATCATCAATTTCTACTCCAACAAAAAGCTGGCGGCACCCGGAAAGATAAAGAAGCTTTGTAAAGTTTTCTGAAAATGCCATGTCGGCCCTAGTGAGAGATTCCCATGTTACATTAGCTTTAATCTTTATTAAATTTTTCGCAAGCTCTGCAAGCTGATGAGAAGGAATGGCTAAATCGGCCATGGAGAATCTTCTCAAATTGTGTTTATCTGCGAGAGCTTTCATTTCTAATGCTGTTTGTTCTGTGTTTCTCTCATTATATTTATTTCTTGGAAAACAATGATAACAGAAAATGCATTTGCCCCATACGCAGCCAGAGGAATTTCGTGCCGGAAGGCATTGCTTAGGGTAAAGCCTCAATGGCAAATCTGAATAATCAGGCATTGGAGTTTTGCTTAGGTCAGGAAATGGGGAAAGTTTATTTTCGCGCACTGTGCCGTTTTCCTGCCACACAATGCTTGGAATATCTTCTTTTTTGCATTTACCATTAGTGAAATCAATTGCCGCCTCAATAGTCTTTTCGCCGGCGTACAGGCATACAAAATCAATTAAAGAAAAAAGCGGCTGCCATTTGGGCAAAGCGCTTTGGGAAGCTGTAGCCCATGGGCCGCCTGCTGCTATCGTTTTGCCAGGAAAATCCTCTTTTATTCTCCTGGCAAAATAAAGCACAGCCGGAAGCTGCTCATGGTTCATCAGCTCAAATCCTATTAATTTTGATGTGTCCGCTTCAGGCGCAAGATACTTGCAATAAAATTTTTCAAACAGCTCATCTTTTTCATAGGCTTTTTGTATTATGTCATTCAATTGCCATGAGGAATTATCAGGATTTAATAGAGGAGTATATGACCTGATATAATTTATCTGTTTCACATGTTCCATTTCAGCGTATTCCTGGCTGAAGGAATGTTTCGGGCATAGCTTTTTGAATTCAGGGCTTCTGGCTTTCCACCTTCTAAAAAGAATTTCATCTGTTTCTTTTGTTTTAATCCATTCGGAAAGAAAAATGATATTTAAGTCTAAAACTTTGCTTGTTTTTCCCCGGCTCTTAAGCCATGCGGATATTTGCGGAAGGCCCATTTCAGGCATTCTCATGTTTAATGCAACTGGCGGAAAAATAAGCAAGGCGTCTTGTTTTTGCATATAATAATTATATAAATAAAACTAGCAGGTAAAAAAATTATTAAATATACCTAAGAATACACTATTGTTTTTATTTCCTTGCCCATCTGTTTTCCCGCAAGGTCTTGTAGAAAACTTTATGAGCTGCCAGCGCCATCTTTTCCAGCTGTTTCTCGTCAGCTTTTCCGCTTTTGTTTTCAAAAGAAACTGTCTTCTGCATATTATGCCTTAGCAGCCCGTCAGCGGTTATTATTCCGAAATCATCTCCGCCGTAGGATATCAGTGCGAAGCGCTGTTCCGGCCTGGATTCATCCAGAATGCTTCTTCCCGCCGAAGAAAAATGCTGCTTTATTCCGCCTATTTCTGCCAATGTGGGCAGTATGTCCAGCTGCGATACCACATAGTCCCGTTTTCCAGGCTTTATATGTTTCGGTGAATAAATAAGCAGCGGCACGCGGAAAGCGTCCCTGTCTGAATTGCCTTCAATGTGCTGGTTGTGATCGCTCATGAATATGAAGATTGTATCGTCGAACCAGCCTTCTTCTTTTGCCCTTTTTATTATTTGGCCTATGCTCCAGTCGGAATACGCAAGGCTGTTCCTGAAGCCATGCTCCCAGGTGTCATTGGGATATTTTGAGAAGCGTCCGTCTGCCAAAAGCTTTCCGAATGGCGCATGAGTAGTTGCTGTGAAAGCTGAGGCAAGGAAATTTTTTCCTTTTTTTGAGGCTTCCTGCGCTTTGTCTGCCGCAAACTGCAAAGCCTCATAATCATATCCATAGTCAGGCGTAAAACTGTAATCCAGGCGCATGGGCAGATGTTCCCAACCCCATGCCCCGTCAGCACCCATTGCCAGCGCAAGCGAGCACATTCTGTAGCTGTCGCTGTGCGAAGCCTGAGTGAATGTTGTCTGATATCCTTTTTCGCTGAAAAGGCGGAAAATAGGAGAGAAAGAATTAAGCTCAAGCCCATATCCGAACACAGGCAGCCCAGGCACTAGCGGCAGTGAAGCGAATATCCCTGCAAAGCCGTAAATGCTCCTGGTGCCTGTGGCATAAGCATTAGTGAACAGCAGTCCTTCCTTGGCCAGCTTGTCAAAATTAGGCGTGTCTCCGTTTTTTCCGCCGGAAATTGAATCTATATGATCTGTTTTCCAGGCTTCAAGCATTACGAAGAAAATATTTAGTTTTTTGCCTTTTTCCAATTCTCTTTCAGAAATTCTTTCAAGCGGAAAATTATCCCCGCCTGTCCATTTCTCTCCTTTGGAAAGTATGCGCGGTTTTATTATGCTGAGCGCATCTTCATAAGGGAAGTCATTTTTTACCGTAAGCGTTTTTTTTCTTGATATGTTTACTGCGGAAAAAACACCGTTCATCACAAGCACTGCTTCCTCATTTGTCCTGGCATATTTAAAAACATCGGCAACGCCTACATTCTTTCTTACGAAGCCGCCTCTCTGCAAAAGGAAAATGGCTGCGGCCAGCAGAAAAAGCTTTGCGGCATGATATGTGGCCGGCTTTTCCTTATACTCTTTATTAATTTTTCTTTCGTTATAATTTATGAAACTAAATAGCGCATAAAATATGAGCGAAGACAATGCTATTACGCCTATGAGCTCAGGCAGAGCCTTCGTAAAAGCGTATGAAACAAAAAAGAGAAATTCATTTGCGGCCCATTTAAGCTCTTCAGCTATGTGGCGGTGCATTTCAGGAAAATACAGATAATCGGCTGCAAGCAGTATGGCAAAGGCCATGAACAGCGCAGTGAAAAACGCCGCATTGCCTTTAAGCCATTTTTTGCCCATGCCGGGAATGTTCATAAGCAGTATGGGAATGCCGAACGCAGATGCGCATATTGAAGCGTCAAATATGAAGCCTTTCGCAAAGCAGGATAAAGCCCTGCCTAAGCTTATGCCTGAAAAGAAATCTGAAAAAGTCAGAAACAATGCCAACCTTTGAGCCTGGCATATAAGAAGCGCAGCAACAGCGCATATTGCGGAAAGCTTGAAGCCGGAATCATTTTTTATGTAGTTAAATATCTTCTTCACAATAGAAATTATATAAAAGAAGAAGTTGCCTCAATAAAATTATAAAAGGTATAATCATAGTGTTGGGGGATATTATCTCCCTGCTCATGAGTTTTTATAAAAGCTGCATGGATTAAGAGAGGTCTTGCTATGGCGAATGACATGGATAAAATGGAGCAGATTAATGAGATAGCAAAGCAGGCTAAAAAGCCCAATTGGATTCTTATGGTGCTTGCATTGATTTACATAATATCTCCATTGGATATTATCCCGGATGCCATACCTATTTTCGGCTGGCTTGATGACGGCGGTGCTTTGATTTATCTGATATATTCCTTTATTTCTTTGTACGGCAATTCCAGAAGCGGCGGGCAAAAATAGTATATTTTCTTATGCAAAACTATTATGAAATACTGGGTATTGACCGTAAGGCTGACGCTGCCGCAATAAAGCAGGCCTATTACCGGGAGTTGAAAAAATACCACCCCGACACATATAGCGGCGCTTCGGAGGCTCATAAAAAATTCTTAAATGACAGGACTAAACTTATTAATGAGGCCTATTCCGTATTGTCAGATATAAATAAGCGCAGGGCATATGACGCTTCTTTCATAGACGGAAATGGCGCATCGGGAAATGATTTTTTTGAAAACATATTCAAAAATATTAATCCGGGAAATTTTGAGCAGAAATACGAAGAAGTTAAGAGAAAAATGCATGATAAAAATCATGGCCCTCTGGCTGAAATATGGAATGATGTGATGAAGCTTTGGGCATACATTAATGATCCTAAAGTTCCATTGCTTAACAAAATGTTGCCATTGGCTGCGCTTCTTTATATGGTTTTTCCGATTGACCTCATTCCTGATTTTGTGCCATTCGCTGGCTTAGGCGATGACGTCGCTGTAATATTATGGGTTGTGTTCCAATATTATGAACAGCTAAAAAATTACGGTAAACAGTAATTTGAGAAAATAATTTTATATAATGTCATTATAATATACTCTGATGAAATGGAGAAAAAGAATGAAAAAATTTTTAATCGTTGCTTTATTATTGCTTCCATGCTCAGCCTATGCTGCTGACTATTCCTTTAAGAACCGCATAAATGTTGCCGTGAATGGCGCATACACAGATGCCATGGGAGACTTTGAAAAGGCCCTTAAAGCTGCTGAAATAGACAGAACTAATTTCGCTTTTGGCATTTCTGCCGGTTTTGGCCTATTTGAATGGCTAGAGCCTGGCCTGGAATTTCAGTATTTTGGCAAGTATTCTGGCACACATAGCATAACTAACACTAAAAATGAAGATACTATTTATATGGGCGGCATTTATCTTAAGGCTTATCTGCCGACGATCTCTATATCTGACAGCTGCGGCCTAGAGCTTTATGGCAAAGTCGGCAGCGGCCGCTATTATCAGAGCATTAAGAGTAAGCCTGCTGCAGGGCTTAGCCAGAGCCAAGACAAAGATGATGCCGGTTTCAGTGCAGGAATGGGCTTTGATTTTACCTGGGATCATATGTTTACAGGCATAGAATACCGCATACACCGCGCTGATGAAAAAGACCTGGTTTCATCTGTCGGCTTGAATGTCGGTTACAGATTCTGATTTTTCATTTAAAAAATCAGCAGAGAACATCCGGATGAAAGTCCGGATGTTTTTTTGTTGTCCGAAAAACCACGGCTAGGCCGGGAAATATTTATTATGCTGTGAAACTGACAGCTCATAGAGCCTTGCATCGCTGAAAAAATGATAGTTAGCCATTGAATCTGCAAGCAATTCCTATGATGCTATGGCAATAATTTATTGGGGCAAATTGTTATAATATTACCGTGAAAGAATCCTTTTGCTGGCGGCTTAACCGTTTTTTTATCAGATGCCCGCGCATCATATGCCTGATGTATGAGCTTTGCCGCAATGGCATCGCAAAGCTCATGCCTATGGAAAAAACTCCGTGCTGGCATTATTTCTGCGCACGTCAGGACGACGGCGGCAATAAAGTAAAATATTCTCTGCCGGATCTTGCGGCTGCTAATGAAAATTGGTTCCGCATATCACGGCCTTTCCATATTCATGAGCATATTTCCTTCGATTTTGATGCGGCAATAAAAGCCTTTCCTCGTTTAAAGGGCATAGCCTTCATATTCTTCATGGGCGCTGGCGATTATCTTTATGCCACGCCGCTTTTCCCTGCTCTTAAAAAGAAATATCCTGGATTGGATTTCATTGCCATTGCTGGCGATAGTAATGACCGCAATAATTCGGCGCTGGTTGCCAGGCTGCTGAGCCATAATCCGTTATTTTCATCGGTGAAAACTTTCCCAGGCGGGCGGAGGCATCCGGTAATATGGAAAAATTATGATTACCGTGCGGCCATTCAGCTTGTGCCGGAAAATTATCTGGCTGTGCCGGTATATTATGATTATTCCGTGAATGTTTCTCACCGCGAGCATACGCTTTTTGAAACATACGGGCTGTCCCTGCCAGGCGGGGAAAACATTGAAAAAGTTCCATGCCCCCAGATGTATTTCCCCGGAGAGCCTTCAGATTCTGTAAAACAGTATCTTTCCGAAATAGAAATGCTCTGTCATGCAACAGGCAAAAAAGACATAGTTTTCTTACAGCTTGATTCAAGAGGCTCTAACTATACATATCCGTATCTGAAAGAGCTCGCCGGGCTGCTCAGCGGCAGCTTTACCGTTTTAAGCGTTACTAAAGGCATTTCCTCAATAAAAGGCTGCCTTGAGCTGGACATAAAAAAACTGGAGATGAATGATACTTTTCGCTTGCTTGCCGCGCTTAAGGAAAAACATTCTGTGAGAGTGATTGCTGTTAATTCCGTTTTTTGGGCCGCTTCCGCAGGACTGGGCCTGCCAAACCTGGGGCTTCAGCATTGGCATGATCCAAAGCTTCATAATCTGTGGTATCCGAACATTGCTTTTCTTACGGACATAATCTATCCGCGCATACCAGAAAAATACCAGATAATCGCTGCTCCGTCGGATTGGAAGAGGCACAATAAGAAAATAATAGATTTTCTTCCTGAATTCGTTTTCAATAAATTTCAGGATTTGATTTTGCAGGAAAAATAAGCCTTCATGAGCATAGTCTTGTAATTTTCTTATCATTACAAGTGCTGACAAAATATAAGTATATATAAGAAGATTATTGATTTTAGTATTCTCCCGTCATGCTGAATTTATTTCAGCATCTCTGCGGCTTAATGAGGTCCTGAAACAAATTCAAGACGACGAAGTAATATTTGCGGCTTTTATAATTACATTGTATCAATACTTTCCTTTAACCGACACGAATATAAATGTCTCTAGACTATTATTTTATTGTTAGCTGGTCTATAAACCTTTTAAAAAAAGGCAGAAGTTCATGCCGTAAATCTTTTGGCATTCATTGTCCTTTTGCCACTGATAGGCTTTAATGCAGAGTTTAAGAGCTGTTTTAATCCTAAGATTTATGAATGTTCTGCTTTAATCTTGTTGCATTTATGCTTAAAATTGCTAGAATGTAATCACAGGAGGATGCAGGCACTGTTCTTTTTAAGAATGATTGCTGTGCACCCTTAAATGTATTTATGTCTGCATTTCTGTCTATTTCAATCGGCTTGCGGCAGAAATGCGTGACGGCATGCCCGTTAATAAGGGCTGACTTTACAGGAGAAAGCCGGTTCAGCATAAGCATAGCGTCATAAGGTATTTATATGATTAAAGACATGGAACTGAAACTTACTGTTCAGAAAGAAAAAGAAAATTCTTTCCAGATTTTGGATTTTGCGAGGGAACATTTCATTATTGGCAGCGGTCTTGTTAAAACATCTGGAAGCGGCCATAAGCTGTCTTCTTTGCTGGAACACATGGAAAAGCTGCCTACGGCTGTTCTTCTTACAGGCATTCCTGAAGATGGGGAAATGACTGTTTTATCTCTTCTTTGGCAATATCCTTCATTGCCAGTGCATCTTACCAAAGGCGCATATGCAATAATAAATCATTATCTTAAAGGTAAGGCCGAAGCATCCAGGCTGGCAGGCCGCAGGCAGGAAGGGCAAGCTTTTGAGGATTTGCTTTCAAATTTCCATGCTCATGCCTTCAATGAAAAGTTTAGCATAGGGGAGCTTTCTTTGGAATTTCTTAAAGCCGGGCCGATGCTGGGCGCAGCTGCAGTTAGGATAAGCAATGGAGATGATTCCGTTCTTATTGCTGAAGCTTTTGCCTCCTCAGAACTGCTTAAATGCCTTGAGCTTTCTCCTAAAAAAGACAATTTTTCTGCTCATTCTGACATATTTTTGCTTGATCTGCCTGAAAACTATGTCCCAGGCAGATCTGCTTTAGCTGGCAATAATGGAAATAATGAAGAAAACTCCATGCAGCAGCTTGCTGGCGGACAGCATTCGCCTGTTTCGCTGGAGGAGCTTGCCAATATTATCAAAGAAGCGAAGCAGAATCTCGGCTTTTTCTTTATTCCTGTCAGCTTACCGAGGCTGCCGCTTATGATAAAATCTCTTAATGAGCTGCAGAAAAAAGGTTTTATTCCGTCAGAAATAAGAATATGCCCGGTGGGTTCCGAGGCAAAAAAAATTTTGAGCATTTATGAAGATAATGGCATAGGGCTTAATTATGCCAGCGCCTATTTGCGCTCTAATATACAGCCGGCCTCGCTGCCTAGGGAGGCAAATTGCGGGTTCAGAATCTTTGTTGTTCCAGGGGAAGATTTTTCAGATTTGCGCGGCTGCTTCTCAGCTGCTCTGTTGCAACTGGTAAAAAGGAATCCTCTTGCAACAATGGCATATCCCGGACTTGAGCTTCCTGCTGGCCTTAAAGGCATTGAAAATAATGGCGGCTGCCGCATTTTTGCCTGCGACCTGCTTGGCACGCCTTCGGAAGAAAACCTTCTTCAATTTATAAGCAAAGGAACTTTCTCAGACGTGGTAATTGCTGGCGGAAAAAATTACGGATATGAAATTCCTATGTCTTCAAGTATCTCCGGTATAGGCTCTGGATCGTATAAAAAAGCGTATTTGCCTTCCAGGCATGGCGAAATAATTTCTTTTTATAAAGATGAATCTGGCAAAGCTTTTCATTCTGCCAGCAGCAAATCCAATGTGTTAGCTATTACAGCAGGCAAGGCTTTGCTGGAAGAGGGCATAGTTTCTGCAGCTAAGCTATTGTCAAAAATCCCTGATAAAACCTGGAAGACTGATAAGGCAGTTCTTTTTTGCCGTAATGAAACATTGGAAATAGCTGAAAAACTTAGCAGGAGTTTTTTTGAGTCAGGCCTGCCTGCGGAAATAAGGCTTGTTTCAGATTTTACCGCATTGGTAAATTTGGCAGAAGGGCTGTCAGCTAAAGCTAACTGTAAGGCAGAGGAAAAGAATTTTGTCTCTTCTGTTTCTGAGCTTCTGGCAGATTTTGCTGATATGAGATTTTTCCTTGGCGGGGACAGAATTTTAGATGCCTGGGCAAATCAGTTTGTAATTCTATTTATGAAAAAAGCTTGGTATGCCCATTGCGGAAAAATATCAGCTTTATTGCCAGTCTCTTTTAAGCTTGAGGAAAGGCAGCTTGAAGCGTATTGGGGAAACATTCGCGAAATTGCGTTAGAGAACAGAAAGGAGTTTTTGAAGGCTGTTCCTTCATCGCTTCTTAACCTTGTTCTTTTCCTAGATGAAAAAGAGGGCAGGTACAAATTTAACGCATACGGCTTGATGCTGGATTCCTATTGCCGGCATAAAGGCATGTCTATGCCTGTGTCTTCTATGCCATTGTCCTATGATATGCCTAAGCCTGCAGATGCTCTTCCTAAAGCGGCTGTCTTTACCGTGGGGACATCTCTTATAGACAACTATTATTCCGTATGCAAAATCTCTAATGAGAAATCAGCTAATGTTGATATTAGCTTTCCTGAACCATCTGCCGATGAATTGCTGGCTTTCATAAAAAAGGATGCCCATAATGCTTATCAGGGCTGTTGCGATGAGCTTAAAACTTTATTTTCTCTTTCTGATCCGGCTTTGCTTAAAAATTGCCGCAATGTAGTTTTCCTGGCTCAAGATACTAAAGAAGGAAAATTAATATCCGCAGCGTTGGAAAGCTTTTTTAAAACAATAGGTCTTGCCTCTGAGACTGTTTTCATAGATCCGTTTGAGGACAGTTCAGAATATGGCCTTTATGATCTTGGCTTAAGGAATATGTCCGTCTCTCTCGGAAATTTAAAGCAGAAGCATGGGGAGCTGCTTTTCCTTATATGCGGAGGAGATGAAATCGCTTGCAGCTATGCAAGACTGGCTGCTCTGCTTTTTAAAGATGAGGCTTATGCCGGAACTCCTGGAAGTGGCCCTGCATCTAAGCTGCCAAGGCTTCCGCTAGATCTGGATATTTCTTCTTATGCTGATTCCAGAGAATTTCTAGATATGATATTGGATCTTAGCCTAGATTCGCGTTATGAGAAATTGCCTGCAGAGCTTAAGGAGATGATAATTCGCAAGACTGAGCATGGCATGTCTTTTACTGCAATTCAGCCCCTTATTGAAACAGTTTACCTGCTGAAAAATCCGGAAGCTGCCAAAGAAGCCGAGCAGAAAAATAAGTCTTCCATCAATGGGCCGCTTATGGCTTATTCAGGTAATGGCGGCAAGGCTATTCCTTTCTTCCTTGTTCGCTCCAAAAAGCATGTAAATACTAACGCAAAAGATTCAGGTTCAGAGGATAAGTCTGCGAAAGATATTTCCTTGTCTGAAAATTCAGAATATAAAACTGATAAGAAAGAAGAATAATATTCTGCTTTTGCATTAAGCGAAGGGCAGGGAAAGCTTCCTTGCCCTTCTTTGTTTGATTATTCATTAGCCTTCGCATTTTTACATTTAGCCTAGATTGTTTTTTGATAAGCTCTTATTATGCAGGTTATTGGAAAATTCCTATTTATTAAATACTTTGCTAAAATTAAGATATGTTCTTTTCTATGGATTTCTTTTCAAGCTTTATAAGCAAACACCCGATGATGCTGCTGGCCATAGCCTTGATGCTTATGGCAATAATAATTTTCTTTTCCCTGTTCTATCATGCTGCCAGGAAGAAGGAACTGAGAAAATTCGCAAGAAGATATGGCTGGAAATTTTTGGAAAGCTGGAAAACTCCTGAAGAATTATTTGAACAGACAGGCTTTGATTTTTTTAAAGACAAAACATCTGCGAATGTCAGCAATTTTATTATTGGCATTGAAAATTCATATTCTAAAATTGAGTTCTTTGATTATTCCTATGAAATTTATGAGCCTTTTTATGAGAACGAGGCTGATAAATACCGGCGGCAGTATTTCAGCTGCGCGCTTATTCTGCTTAATGAGGGAAGATTGCCGGCTTTTCGTATGGAGCCTGAAACACTGCTTACGAGGCTTGGCGAAAAAACCGGTCTTCAGGACATAGATTTTGATGAGGCTCCTGATTTCTCAGACAATTACAGGCTTGAATGCGATGATATTGCAGAGGTAAGAAAATTTTTCAACAGGACTGTTCTTTATGCTTTTGAGCGGCAAAAGGGCTTGCGCGTATATGCGAAGGACAGGAAGCTGCTGATAATAAATCAGCAGGTAGGGACGGGAAAAATTTATTATTTTCTTGAAAAAGCCAGGGACATTGCCAGCACATTGGGAGCAGAAGCGAAGAAATAAAATTGTATAATTTTTCAGAATATGGCTGCTGATGTAAAATATAGAGTTCTGCTTGTGGGAGTGTTCAATGAGCTGTCTGCATATAAGTATTCATTTTCATTAGCAATATCTTGTCTGAAAACATATGCGGACAAGGTTTTGGGCAACTCTGTAAATATAAGAAATCTAAATATTCTTGATACTGATGAAGAAAAACTCATAAAAGCCATACGCGAGCATAAGCCTTCAATTATTGGCTTTTCCTGTTATTTATGGAATGTAGGGATAATATGCGATTTCTGCCATAAGGTAAAAAATCTTTTTCCTGAAATAAAGATTTTACTGGGCGGGCCTGAAGCAACAGGCCGCCGCGAACAGCTCTTGAAATCTTGTAATGCTGATTATCTGATAGTCGGTGAAGGCGAAGCAGTATTTGTTGAAATTCTGAAACATTTATCTGATAATAGTCCGCTGAGAGGCATAGACGGATTGATTTTGCCGGATTACTCTCATGAAGAGGCTAGCAATGTTAAAGCCGTTCTTCTGCCTTTAGAAAATCTTCCTTCGCCTTTTTCAGAATCAGGGATACCTGAGGGCATGCATTCAGAAATGTTTTTTCCATTTGAAACAATGCGCGGCTGTCCAAATCACTGTTCATATTGCCTTTGGACTGTATTTGGTTCTAAATCAGTGCGTTTTTATCCATTGGACAGAATAGCCAGTGATTTGGAATATATTTCCAAAAATGCTCCAAAATCAGGTGTTTTTGTAGCTGATTCGGATACTTTTATAAATAAGGATAGAGCCTTAAAAATGTCTGGGATGTTCAGAAAGGCAGCTGATGAAGGCCAGCTGCGTTTTGTATTTCAGACAAATCTCCGTCATTGGGATGAGTCTCTTATGGAGGCTTACAATCATGAGCTTTTTGAAATAAATTTTGGCATAAACGCTTTAACATTAAAAACCCAAAAGGTTTTTGGCCGGAATTGTTCCGAAAGTCAAATTTCCGCGCAGCTTGCGGAAATAAGAAAAAAAGCTCCAAAAGTAAAAGTCTTTTTGCATATCATGTATGCATGCCCTGGTGAAAGCTTTGTGGATTTCTGTAATTCATTAGACTGGGCTTTATCCCAGCCTAATACCATAACGCTTTTTTTTCATACGCAGCTGCTTTATGGAACGCCTATGCAGAAAAAGGCTAAGGAATTGAAAATTGTTTGCCGCAATTCTCCTCCTTATTATGTTATTTCATCTGCTGAATGTTCTGCTGCTGAAGTCAAAATAGAGGAACTTATGCTTATTTGCATAAATACCTGGCTGTATGACGTTAATACAAAAGATAGATTCAGGCAGATTGTCATGGAAGAATATGGCGGTTCTTTTTCTAGGGCTTTCATGGGCTTATGGAAGAAAATGCCTTCAATGTCTAAAAAAACTCTTTTGAGCGTTTATTCTGAACTTCAAGATGGCCCGGTTTTCTTTATTGATAATTATGTTATAGACATTGTACAGGAATTCCCGCAGAAAAATGATACTCAAAAATATCGCTGCGTGGAAAAAATAAGAAGTATTTTTGATTTTTAATTTGATAATTAACAATAACTGTCCTGAAAGAAACATAATTGCCTAATTTTATATAATTTCCGTATGAGCAGAAGAGAAAATCTGAAAATACTCTTACTAAGCGTATGCTTGTTTAAGCATAATACTTATAGCGCTGGATTTTCATTAGCAGCCGCCTGCCTTAAGAGCTATGCTGATAAAATGCTATGCGGTAAAGTTTCTATAGTTAACAGGAATTATTTTGGTGAATGCGGAAAGGAAATTTTAGATCTTATCTCTTCTGAAAAACCGGACCTCATAGGCTTTCCATGCTATATATGGAATGTGGAAATGGTAAAGTCTCTATGCCTGATTATAAAGAGAACTTATCCTGATGTGAAAATAATCCTTGGCGGGCCAGAAGCCACCGGAAGGCGGCTTGCCTTTCTGAAAGAGACAAATGCTGATTTTTTAATATCAGGGGAAGGCGAAGATTCTTTTGTAAGGCTGCTGCAAGCGCTTATTGAACACAGAAATCCAGAAAGAAATATCGGGATAATTATGCCTGATTCTTCTGACGAAGAAAGTGAAAAAGCTCGTTCTAAAATGCTGCCGCTTGAGCTTCTGCCTTTTCCCTATACAGTGGAAGCAATGGGCATGAAGCCTTATCCTGAAATGATAATCCCTTTTGAAACCATGCGCGGCTGTCCTAATAATTGCGCTTATTGCTCATGGTCAGAGCGCGGACCGGAATCTGTAAGGTATTATTCTAATGAGCGCGTGCTTCAGAATCTTAACTGGATCATGGAAAATTCTCCGAGATCTAGAATTTTTGTATGCGATTCTGATTTTTTTGCTAAACGTGAGAGAGCTCTTTTTTTTGCGCCATATTTCCGCAAAGCTGCAGAGGCTGGCCATACTTTTACTTTCCAGACCAATCTCAGATGTTGGGATGATGAGATGATGAAGGCTTTCTCTCATTCAGCATATGAGTTTGACATTGGCATAAATGGACTTGCCTTAAGAACTCAGAAAGCTTTCTCAAGGGAATTTTCTATTGAGGGAATAACAAAAAAAATTACCAGCATGAAAAAGAATATGCCGGAAGCATCGGTTTATCTTGAAATAATG
Source organism: Elusimicrobiales bacterium (assembly GCA_024681855.1). GTDB lineage: Bacteria > Elusimicrobiota > Elusimicrobia > Elusimicrobiales > UBA9959 > CACZRG01. The sequence continues at coordinate 7,963 of JAILAB010000039.1, read as the reverse complement.
TATGCTTCCCCAGGTGAGAAGCTGTCCGATTTTTGTAAGGCTATAGACTGGGCTTTTGCCCAATCCCATAATGCTCTCTTTTTTCATACTCAGATATTTCATGGCACAAGGCTTCATAAAAATGCCGGGCAATTGAAGATAAAATGCAGCCAGAAGCCTCCATATTATGTTTTTTCCACTGCGGATTGTTCTGAAGAAATGATTCGCCTTGAAGACCTTATGGTGATAGCTTTGTCAACCTGGAAGGAGAATCCGGGCATTAAGGGAAAGTTTAACAAGACTGTTGCGGAAGCTTATGGCGGCTCGTATTCTCATGCTTTTTTTGATATGTGGCATAAAATGCCCAATTCTTCTAAATCTGTTCTTAATGCCGTTTGCGAGAGGCTGCTCAAAGGTCCTTTTTGCCTTATTCACTATGTGATAGACGTTTCCCATGAGTATCCCATGCTAAATGATACCGTGTGCTCTCAGTGTGCTGAGGCCGTTTCTTCCATATATCCGTTCTGATTATTCTTTGTCATTATCGGCGGAGCTATGTCTGCCGTCATATTTAAAATAAAGAAGCCCCGGCGGACTAATTGCCAAGGCTTCTTTTTTGCAAACGGCGAAGACAGGTTTTATGCCTGCCAGCGAATGTTTGGCTTGCGGGCGGCCTGTACTTCGTCCAGGCGTTTAACAGCTTGACGCAGCGGCGCTGCCTTCAGCGAATCAGGGTCTGCAATCCCTTCATCGTGTATTTCTCGCATGGCTTTTATGAATTCATCAAGAGTTTCCTTGCTTTCCGTTTCGGTAGGTTCTATCATGAGCGCCTCGTGAACGATGAGCGGGAAATAAACCGTTGGCGCATGGAAGCCTTTGTCTAACAGTCCTTTTGCTATGTCTAAGGTTTTCAGGCCTTTTTCAATCATGTCATGGCCTGGAGTAAGCACGCATTCGTGCATGCAGTATTCCTTTGAATAGCAGGGGTACATGTCTTTCAGCTTTGCCAGCACATAATTCGCATTGAGTATTGCCATTCGGGCAATATCCCCTGTTTCCTTTGCTGAATGAGTAAGAAGATATGCATAGGCTTTTACAAGAACTCCTGTATTGCCGAAGAAAGATTTTACCTGGCCGGATGAGCGGCTGTCGCCATAATCGCAGAAATATTTTCCGTTATCCTTTTTTACTAGCGGCATGGGCAGATGCGGCAGCAGATGTTTCTTTGCCGCTATGGCTCCGGCCCCGGGGCCGCCTCCGCCGTGCGGAGTGGAGAAAGTCTTGTGCATGTTCAAATGCATGAGGTCTACTCCTATTTCGCCTGGCTTAACAAGGCCTATAAGAGCATTGAAATTTGCTCCGTCCATATAGAGCAATGCTCCGGCTTCATGAACCGCCTTTGCTATTTCCTCTATGCGGCTTTCAAATATGCCGAGAGTGTTCGGCACAGTTAGCATTACAACCGCAGTCTTAGGACCGAGCTTTTCTTTTAGCTTGGTAAGGCTAAGGCGGCCATCCGGCTCTGATGCTATGTTCACTGTTGAGAATCCTGCCATTGATGCTGTGGCCGGATTTGTTCCATGCGCGGAATCCGGGACAATGACCTCTACGCGTTCTGTTTCTCCGTGCGCGCGAAAATAAGCCTTTGCCGTAATCAGACCGGTAAATTCACCATGGGCGCCTGCCGCAGGCTGCAATGTTATGCCGTCCATGCCTGTAAGCTCAGTTAGACGGCTGGAAAGATCATAAAGCATTTCCAGCGTGCCCTGAGCTGCGGAATCCTTCGCCAGCGGATGAACTGCCGTAAATCCTTTCAGCGCAGAAACTTCCTCGTTAAAACGAGGATTGTATTTCATTGTGCATGATCCGAGCGGGTAAAAATGTGTGTCTACTGAGAAATTCAGCGAGGACAGTTTAGTAAAATGGCGCACTGCGTCAAATTCGCTCATCTCCGGAAGGAGGGGCGCTTCCTTGCGGCATAGCGCTGCGGGAATCGCTGCTTTTGCGCGCAAAGAGTTCTTGAAGGTTATTCCTCTGCGGCCTGGAACAGATTTTTCAATGCTTAAGCGGTTGTCAATCATAAGTTCTCCTTCACTGCCTTTGCCAGCCTGTCAATGTCTTCTTCTGTTTTGGTTTCAGTTGCGCACACAAGGAGAGCATTTCCCATTTCCGGGAACAGCGTTTTGAGCGGAAGGCCTATGTCTATATTTTCTTTTTCTAGTATTTTTTCGCGAAGCTTGTCAGCATCGCAGGGCAGAGTGATTACAAATTCATTAAAGAAATTGCCGGAGAATGTCTTTTTTATTCCCGGTATCTTCGTCAGTTTTTCGGCAGCCGCCGCCGCCGCGCCTGCATTCGCTTCTGCCAGTTCCTTTAGTCCTGATGGCCCGAGGAGCGTTGCATATATAGTTGCGGAAAGGGCGCAGAGTGCTTCATTAGAACATATATTTGATGAAGCCTTGTCGCGGCGTATATGCTGTTCGCGCGCCTGCAAGGTAAGCACGAAGCCGCGCTTGCCATCCTTGTCTGTGGTCATGCCTACTATTCTTCCCGGCATTTGGCGCACAAGAGGTTTTGCGCATGTGAATATTCCCAGATAGGGGCCGCCATAGGAAAGCGGCAGGCCAAGGCTCTGTCCTTCTCCTGTTGCGAAGTCAGCTCCCATTTCGCCTGGAGTTTTAAGCATGCCGAGGCTGGCTGGATCTGCGGAAACAATGAAAATGATTCCTTTTTCTTTTACTGCTTTGCCGATTGCTTCGCCGTCTTCTATGAGGCCGAAGAAATTAGGAGTCTGGAGAATGAAGCATGCAGCTCTTTCGTCAAGCACTTTATCAAGCGAGGCAAGAGTTACTTTGCCGTCTTCTAGCGGGCAAGCGATGAATTCATATTCCTCTGATTGAGCAAAATATGTCTTCATAACTTTCAGGTATTGCGGATTTATGGCGGCAGAATAGATTATTTTTTTCTTTCCGGTTATCCTTACGGCAGCGCGCGCCGCTTCTGCAAGTGAGGTCGCACCGTCATACATAGAGGCATTTGAACAGTCCATTCCGTAAAGGGCGCACATGCAGCTCTGATATTCATAAATGGTCTGTAGAGTGCCTTGGCTGCTTTCAGCCTGGTATGGAGTATATGCTGTTAGGAATTCTCCTCTTGAAATTAATGCGTTTATGGCTGCCGGAATATAACGCTCATATGCTCCCGCTCCTAAGAAATTCAGGGTTTTGCGGTTCTTTTCCGAAAGCTTCTGAATATGTCTTGCAGCCTGGACTTCGTCTAAGCCTTCGGGAAGATTATATTCCGGGTTTAGGAATTTTGATGGAATCTGCTTTACCAGATCCTCAAAAGAGGAAACGCCAATTGCTTTAAGCATTTCTTCTTTGTCTTTTTCAGTGTGTGGTAAATACATTGCATGTCCTCAATAGGGTATAAGAAAAAGCCGGAATCCCGTCTTATGACGGGAAAATCCGGCATTATGGCTATCAGATATTAAGCCTGTTTTATGAAAACCTGATACTGTTCCCATGTGAGCAGCGTTTCGGCATCAGCAGGGTTCTCAGGTTTAATCTTGAAAAGCCAGCCCTCATCAAGTGGAGACTGGTTCAGTAGTGCCGGGTCGGCCGCAACAGCTTCATTTACGGCGGTTATGGTACCGGAAACAGGAGAGAGAATGTCAAAAGCCGATTTTACGGATTCGACTACGGCGCACTGTTTTTCCTTCTCTGCTTTCTGGCCGACTTTCGGCAGTTCAACAAAAACTACATCGCCCATTTCATGCTGGGCATAATCGGATACACCGACGACAGCTTCGTCGCCTAATTTTATCCATTCGTGTGATTTTGCATATTTGAGTTCTTCGGGTTTCATTATAAAGTCTCCTTTTTAAATTCTATTTATCTTTGCCGGTATAAAGAACCTTGCTGAAGGCTCCGCCCTTGTGGAAGGGGGTACGTACCACTTCACCTTTTACACGGCGGCCCCTGATTTCAACTTCAACAAGTGTGCCGGGTTTTAGCGGGGGGGTAACATATCCCATGCCGATGCCCTTTTTGAGAGTGGGCGAATATGTGGCACTGTTGAATGTCCCTACTTCCTTTCCTTCGTGGAAAATCCTGCAGCCCTGGCGCGGAATTCCGCGTTCGCTAAGAACTATGCCTGTCAGTTTTCTCTTTACGCCATTTGCTTTCTGTTCTGCAAGTATGTTTCTGCCGATGAAGTCGCCTTTGTCAAGGCACACAACCCAACCGTAATTTGCTTCATATGTGCTGTGATCGTCGTCTACATCCTGCCCGTAGAGCAGATAGCCTGCCTCAAGACGCAGTGTGTCGCGCGCACCGAGACCGCATGGTATTATATTGTATGGTTTGCCCAATTCGAGCATTTCATTCCAGAGCTGTACAGCTATATCATTCGGGCAGGTTATCTCGAAACCGTCCTCGCCGGTGTAGCCGGTACGGCTTATGAAACAATGTCTGCCGTGTATGTCTTTTTCCACAATACCGAAGCGCGGAAGCGGAAGAGCCTCTGGGGCAAATGTTTCCATCATAAGAGGAACATTAGGGCCCTGAACCGCAAGAATTGAATATTCATCACTCTTGTTCTCTACGGTTACGCTCATATGTTCCGAGTGTTTTTTTATCCACGCAAAATCCTTGTCCGCTGTTGCGGCATTTACAACAACGAGGTATCTGTCCATTGACAGACAGAAAGCGATTATATCGTCTACAAGCCCGCCTTTTTCATTTATGAGATGTGAATATACACCTTTTCCCGGTGTCGCTTTTTTCAGGTCATTGGCATTGAGATGCTGAAGCAGATTGAAGGCATCAGGTCCGGTTACGAATACCTGTCCCATGTGGGATACGTCGAAAATGCCCGCGGATTTGCGTACAGCTTCATGCTCTTTTACTATTCCTGTAAATTCCATAGGCAGCTCCCAGCCGTGGAAGTCTACCATTTTGCCGCCGGCTTTGCGTTCTGTTTCGTTTAGAACGGTGCGGCGAAGTTCGTGTTCAGCCATATATCCTCCAGAAAATTCTGCGGCCTGTTTCCGGCCTTAACTTATTTATAACAAAAGATTTAATGTTTCCGCAAATTGCAAAATAAAACATTAAAGACCTTATCCTTAAAATCTGTATATATTGTGCGGGTTATTTTTTTAATTGCCCTAAAGTCCCATTGATTATTCAGGCATATACTGTTATACTAATAAAAGCAGTATTGTTGTGGATTTTAGATGTTGAATTTAAAACTGCTTAATGACTGGAACGGAGAATATTTTATGAAGAAAATTATCGCTCTGTTTGCTCTTTTCTTTATTCCTGCGGCAGCATTCGCGCAGAATTTTGATATAGAAAAGAACAAATACATGATTGAAAAAAAGGCGAATGTGGCCGCTCAGGATAATACTAGGGTTGTAAACCATGCCATATCAATGCAGGCAGACAAAACAGCTGTAGCGAAAATGCTTGAAAATGCAGGCACTGATATGACATCTTTTAGTGTTGCCGCAAAGCATGCTAATATCCATATAAATGTTTTGAATGGCAAGTACTTTGGAGAAAAAAAGACAGATGCCATCGCTGCTTTGTCTCTGCTGAGCTCAGGCGATTCTGCTCTCGTTGGCAACTCTCAAGCCATAGGCGCAATACTGAATAACTTAACTAAACATTATTTAAATGGCACAGCAACCGATGAGGAAAAATGCGAGGTAATGCTTGCTATAGGTTTTCTTGCAAATGCTAATTATAATGTTTCATACCAGGGCAGAACAGTAGGCGCTTTAGCTTTAACAGGTTTATATAAGGTTGTTGTTAATCCCGATGAAAAAGCTAGCGTAAGAAGGTCTGCTATCGTAGCATTGGCTTCAATAGAAACAGAAGCCGCTGTTACAAAGATATCTTCCTGCATAAGTGCAATTAACAAAGAAATAGGAGTTTTTTCCAAGGCTTGGAATGATGCTGATGAAGCTTTCGTTTTTGACTCTAAAGGCAACCTTTCTGATAATGGTAAAGACAGCGACAATGCTATTGTCACAGCCCTTATGCTGGCCCTTGAGGCACAGATGGATGGTGCAGCTAAAAATAAAGCCATAGGCTTGCTTAAATGGTATGCAGGCTTAACTTATAAGTGTAAGTATTATTATCAGATGAGCCGTGATTATGAGTCTAAGGGCGGCAGTGAAACTACATATCTTGCTGCATTGTATATATTGGGAAGCAAAAGCACTTTCAATAATTCTCCATATTTGCAATCTAATGTGGTTTTGAGCCATGTGAACGGACGCGCTGTAAATACTGAGACAGGAAATGCCATGAAACTTCTTCCTATTATAGAAAAGGAAGATGGTTATGAATGCTATACACGCAGGGCTTTCCAGGAAGTGTATAAAACTGTTGCATTTCAGTTTACTCACACAGGCCAGATTTATGAGACTGGCAAGCCGCCTGTTCAGCCTTATTATTTTGATAACTGCATGAAGCAGAAGACTGATAAAATAATGATGGAAATTACCACAAGCCTTTTGCTTGGCGGAGTAGATGGCGTTATTGCTAAGGTAGTCATAAAGAGCGCAGCTAAGAAGCTTGCCATGCAGGCTGTAGGCCGTGCTATGTATGCTGCTGTTACGGGCACAAAGACTGCAAAAGCTGCATCTGCAGTTTCAACTGCCATGGCTACATATAGTGAGCGTATTCTGCAAGGAGTATTTAATATTCATAGCCAGTATGGAAATTATAAGACAGCGAAATCAGTAATAGAGACAGCTAATAAATAATGATATAAAATGCTTTCTGGAAAACATTCTGAATAGAGTATGTTTTTCAAAGTGAAAAATAAAAACGGGAATATAATCGTTCCCGTTTTTTTTTCATTAAGATAATAACTGGATTTTATTTAACCATATTTATTTTATTCACTATTGGCAGTTCTTTAACTTTGCCATTTATAGCATTTATAATTCCTAAAACAGAGAGAGCAAAGAAACAAATCCCTGCAATAGCTTGTATTATGTGTACGAGCGTTAAAAATGGGAGTATATGTTCCAGCACGACTACCAATATAGATACAATTACTTCAAATATTAACAGCTTAAGTCCTTGTTTCGCATGGTATCTTGCGAATCTGTTATCGCCGCATACAGCATAAGACACTATTGAAAATATGCCAATGTAGGCAATTAATGCAATAGGCATTCCTCCAATTATTTCATCTTCGCTAAATTGACTGCTGTCATCTTTTGCTTTATTAAATATTTCTTGCGTTTTATTATGAAAATTATTCTGTTTCATTTTCTTCTCCTATAGAATATAAAATTTATTCCTTTTAGGTTATGTTATGAATATGTATTTATAGAAAAAAGTTCTTTGTAATAGCGAGTAGTATTATAGACTAAGTAGTCTATATAAAATTTAAGCAATATTCATACGAGCAGATTTCATTTATGCCGATGCGCTGTATGCAGCCTGGAATCTTTTTAGTAAACGTATTCTGTTGCTCGCAACGTAATGCGAGAGACTGTAGCAAGCAATAATAATATTCTTAAATAGAGCCTTTTATTTAAATAAAAAGCCTGGCGCGCAGCAACGCCAGGCCGGCTTTTTTTCCCGATAATATATTATCAAAGACCTAATCTGTTGAAAAGAGCATTTTTGCCTTTTTCAAGGGCCCGGTTATTAAGGTCATTCGCCGTGCTTTGCGCATCATTGGCTAAGGTATTTCCTATCACCGTGCCTGCATTGTTTCCTGTCTGCGTCGTGGCACATGCTGTGAACCCTAAAGCACTTAAAAGCATTAGAGCCGTAAAAATAAACTGTATTGTTTTTTTCATGTCAGTTTCCTTGTGTTTTGCCCGAATTTGTTAAAAAGCGCTCCTTTTGCCTTTTATTTCAGGCCTCCTTTTATCGCTCTGCCCTTATTGCCGGATGTGTTTTTTGTTTTGTTTTTTAGGCTTTTAATATTGCCTGTTTCTGCCTTGCCGGATTTC
>JAILAB010000068.1 GCA_024681855.1 Elusimicrobiales bacterium | reverse complement strand
TCCAAAGAACAAGGACTATTAGCGAGACAACCCCGCCGACAGCATACTGCACAGGCTTGTTTGCTTTCCTTTTGCCTAGCAGATTTCTTTTAACTATCTTAGCCATTGTATCCTCACTATAAATATTTTAATGCCTTCCCTAACACATTCATAAAATGTTCAGGGCAAAGCTCCTCTCTATGTAGATATTCTAGCAGAGAAAAGCTGTTTTGTCAACTCAAAGCTGATCATTCATAACTTCTTTAACATTTCCTGTATACTGATCTCTATTTGTAGAACGAATAGGAACAATATCAGGTTTTCTTCCAGGTATTATGACATAGATGTCTGTATAACTAATTATATCGCCATCCTCATTTTCCTGCTCTCCAGAATAAGTTACAAGCCAAGATCCATTTTTCGTTTGACTATAACTTACTTTGCTGTCTTTAAAATAAGAGTAATCGTCATCTATAAAACAACCTTCAGGACAATAGCGTCCGTTATCAGGAGATTCAGCTATATCTATAAAATTCTTAGGCGGACGGCCATTTGCATCTGGAGCATTAGCCATATTCTTGCCAGAACTGGCAGTTTCCTTATTATCAGAATCTTTGTCCCCTTTCTTGCCCATGGCTGCATCTACGGCAGAATTAGCTGCATCGCCAAGAGCATTTTTAATGAGCTTATCCATATCATCCCCCTTGTCTTTTGCATCATCAGCAACTGAAGGCATGCTGGCTTTTGGCACAGAAGCATGCTTTCCGTCTATATCGCTCATTTTTAAATCGTTTATTTCTCCGCTTTTTATCTTATCAAGATTAACAAGGCCAGAATCCTTATAAGAATCTAAATCAGTTTTACTGCCTGCAAAGCCGGAGAGCTGGCCCGACTTTGAAGAAGATCTGCCTTCGCCAAATGCTGCGCTCCATTCGCTGCGTGCAGTATTAGCAGAACCGGAAGTAAGGCCTGCGCTCAACATTTTTCTAGAGGCTTTCAGCACTTCAACTCCCTTTTTTTTGCCGCCTGGCAAAGACGAACCCTTGGCGTATGAGGCTGAATCGCCGCCAATATTAATGGCATCATCTTCTGAGCCTTTTGAGAAAGAACTCATGCCATTTGAAGAAGTCTGGCTGCGTCCTCCGCCGCCAAAACCGCCAGAGCCTAATGCCGCTTCCATTTTTCTATATGGCTCTGATGACGGCGCTGAGGCGCTGCCATAAGAACTGCGAGAATCATCCGATGAAGAAGATGAACTGTCAGACTGCGAAGATGATTGGGAGCCAGAATCTGTCCAATCTGAAAGGTTTAGCTCTAAAAGCTCAGGAGTACGGGCATATAGCCTTCGTTTCGCTGACTCTTCAAGACTGTTATCACTGTTTTTCACCCCCAAAGCCTCAAACAGCGGGGCAACGGCCTCGGCAATAACATTGCCATAGCTGAAATTCATTCTGGCATCGGCATTTTTTATGTCTTTAGTGCCCTGCATTACCATAAACAGGAACATGGCTCCGCCTGCCAAAAGAAATGAGAGAATGCCAACAACAAGAGATTTCTTTTTGCCCAAGCTCTTCCTGCTCCCTGCGGGAACAGCATTCTTATTGCTGTCATTCTTCTTTGAAAACAGCTTTTTTCCCGTTTTACCGGCAGGCTTTGCCTTATCCGCTTCAGCATTTGCTTTTTTCAAAGCCGGCTTCTGGCCTGGCTTAGGCTGAGCTTCCTTGGCAGCAGCGGCAGCTGGCTTATCTGCCGCAGAATTTTCTTTCGCAGGAGATGACGCATTTTCTAAAGAAGGCGTCTTTGTTTCAGCCCCTTTATCTGTTTTCTCAGCTGTTTTCGGAAGTTCAGCGTTTTCTTTTTTTAAAATTTTATTTTCAGCTGCGGGTTTGGAAGGCACATTTTCTTTTGAGGCATCAGAGGCTGTATTTTCTTTAGGAGCGGCATTTGTTTTCTCAGGCTTTTTCCCGGCTGCATCAGATTTTGAAGGCTTTGATGCCTTATTCCCCTTTTTTTCTTTTTTTTCAGGAATAGAATCCAAAAATGATATGGCATCAAACACATCATCTTGCTCAGCATTGTTCAAAATAGAGCCAAGCGACTGAGCTGGAGCAGAATTCTGCATGTCATTTTTTATGGTTTCGTCATTTGACATATCATTTTTATTTTCGTTCATATCTTTATTATCAGCCATAATGCCTCCTGCATGATAAAAAAAACTTTTCCCGGCATTCACCTTTCCTCAACAAGGAAACTGAAAAAACGGGCATTATAATAAAAGCATAGCAGAGAAAAAGGAATAAATCAAGCGGAAGCAGCTGGCAATAAAATACCGTTCCGCCGTTAGCAAGGCATGCAAATCAGCGGAAATTTATGGTTTCTGCCCGGCCTCTATAGCCATAACTTTTTTTAGGCGGCGGCAATGCCTTTCCTCATTGGAAAACTTAGCGCCAAGAAAAGCTGCGGCTATTTCATAAGCCGGCTCAATTCCGATTACGCGCGCGCCGAGGCAGAGCATATTTATATTGTCATGCTCCACAGCCTGATGGGCTGAATATGTGTCATGGCAAAGACCAGCTCGAATTCCTTTTATCTTATTTGCGGCGACGCAGGCGCCTATGCCAGAGCCGCATACCATTATTGCGCGGTCTGCCTGGCCGGAAAGAACAGCCTGACCGGCCTTAAAGGCAAAATCCGGGTAATCAACTGATTTATCTGGAGAATCCGTGCCATAATCGCATACTTCATGCCCCTTTCCTTCAATAAAAGGTATGAGCGCTTTTTTTAGAGGAAAACCTGCGTGATCGCTTGCTATGGCTATTTTCATAATTTCTTCACTCCGTTTCTTAATGCCCAGCCGCTTATTCCTTCGGCTGTAAGGCCTATTTCATAATATTTTTCATCAGTGCCGCTTAATATGCGCACTATGCGGCCTTCCGGTGCTGTGGCGCATTCCCGGAAGTTTTCGCCAGGGCCGCTGAAAAGCTTAAGGCCGCCGGGTTTCGTTATGACAGCGGCAGACGATGAAAACTGAGAATAATGCCTCGCCCAAGCCCAGCCGCCATTTGCAATCAGCAAAGCAAAGGCGATTATCATTACCCTCAGTGAAAAGCGGCGGGCTTTTCCTTGAGTCATAACGCAAAAACAAGCCGCCAGCATTGTTATCCAAAAAAGAACGATGACAATGGCTTTAAGCTCTGCCTCGGAAAACAGGTAAAACATCACATAAAGCAGTTTTGGCGTGCCCTCAGGAACAAAGGCCTGGCCGGTCTGCCTCATCACATATTCCAAATTGAACCGCACATCTCCATCCCTAGGATTAAGAAGAAAAGATTTGGAATAGGCATAAACAGCATCGCCCAGCCTGTTCATGCGGTACAGGGCATTTCCCGCATTATACCACAGTTTTGGATTGTTGCGGTCTTTGGCCAAGCCGGCTGCATACCCTTTATAGGCTTCCTCATAGTTTTCAGCCCTGTAAAGCTCATTAAGCTTTGAAAAATCCTGATGAGCCGCGGCGGCCTTTAAGGGTATAAATAAAGCAATGGAAAAAAAGAATGACAAAATTATTTTTTTCATTTCAGTTTACCATCCAGCATTTTTAATATAAGGCGGCAGCGCTGCGCCAAGGCATCTGCCGACAGCATGTCTGCTTTTCCTGGGGCATAATGGTGCATTTCCAATTCCTGCCAAAGGCTGCGTATGCTCTCCAGCTCTGCTTCCTCAACGCGAGGGAATCTGGAGCGTATAACTTCCATGGCTTTTCTGGATTGCATGGCAGAAACTTTTTCACCGCACTTGTCAGACAAGTAATCCATCAATGCGTCATAAAGAAGCGACACCGCCTCAGACGGCTGCCCGGCCTTTATCATGGATCTCGCCTCATCAATCTGCCTGTGAGCCTTGCCTTTTGCTCCTTTAAAGCGGAACAGCTGGGGATTCTCATCCCGGTATTTGGCAAATTTTTTCACGGCAAGCAATGCTATGAAAACGATAACAGGCACAAGATGAATCCATTCGGGCATTGATGCAATGGAAGCTGCCGTTTCAGCAAAAAAACTATTGCCTTGAACATCAGAAACATACCTTATGTCCGTAGCGGTGGGAGTAACAACCTGCTCCGCGCCGCCTGTTTGATTGTAATAGATATTTTTGCCTGCTCCCTCTCCTCTTTCCACATCTATCTCAACAGGCTTCGTCTGCAATGTATAATAACGCTCGGAATTAGGGTCAAAATAAGAGAATTTCAGCTGCGGTATGGTCTTCCTGCCGTGAGAACGAGGCAAAAGAAGATATGTGAATGTTTTTTTCCCGCCAAGCTTATCGTTGTTTTTGTTTTGGGACAGGGACACCTGAGTATCAAAAACCTTAAAGTCCGGAGTGTCAGGCATCTTAGGCGCGGTAATTGATTTCAGGTTTCCGGTGCCGCTTATGGTTACCACGAAATTGAGAGGCTCGCCCTCTTTGTATTTTCCTTTTTCAACATAAGAACGCATTGAATAAGAGCCGGAAGTCCCATTAAAATAAGACGGAGCTCCAGACGGGAAAGGCTTAATTTTAATCGATATAGGCTTAGACTGAAGAACCTTGGTGTTGCCAGCCATCACTGAACCGCTAAAAAAGTTCTGTATGAAGTTAGGGTCAAAAGGGTCAATGTTCTGCTCTTTGGCAATGGTTGCCTTAACGAATGCTTCCTGAATTTCTGCATTGCCCGGAGTCATTGCGAACAAAGCTGTTTTTATCTCGCTGTATCCATACGGCATTCCGCCTGCCTCAAGGGCAGTTTGCCCATTGCGCACAGGAGGCAGATCCTCTGATATGAAATTGCGGAAAACAGGAGGAGTGTACATTGGATTATCTACGAGAGGAACTGCCGTGTAAAAAGTAACTGACAGAGTAACCTGCTCTCCGGGATATGCTGATGTTTTGTCAACCGTTGCCCGTATAAGCACGGAATCGCTGGAGCGGCCAGTCTGCCTGGTTATGCCATTTTTTGGCTGTGAAGAATTCCGTGTTGCGGCTGGCTGAGACTCCTCTTCCTCTTCTTCAGAATCATCCTCATCCTGGTTTTGAGCCTTCTGCCTGTAAGCACTTGAGCGCCGCTGATTTCTTCCAGCAGAGCCCTGTGCGGAACCGCTGCCGATAGAGCTTTTATAAACTTCAACTTTAATAGGCTGGGTAACAGTTGATTCCCCGCCGCCTTCTATTCTTATTTGCGGAATGGTAAAAACGCCTGTTATTCTAGGAGTAAGGACATATGTATACCTTCTAGTAACTGACACGCGGCCATTCTGCATGACAATCTGCTGGGAAGTGCCGACAAAAGCCATGCCGAAGCCAGCAACCTGAAATTTCGGCTGGCTTGCCCTGCCGTTGGAATCATCTAAAATCTCTATTGTAAGAGTGATTCTTTCATCAAGGGAAATCCTGCTTCTGTCAACATTAGCGCTCGCCATGATTGCCCATGATGGGCATAACATAATTACAAGCTGAATAGAGGCAAGCAGAAGAACAAGAAAAATTTTTTTTAGCCGCATTACCAATCCTCCTCTGTCTGCATAGACTGATGTCTTGCATTTACCTTGCGAACTTCTGCCTGTTTTCTTTCAGCATCAGACTTTTCTTTTTCAGCCATCATCTGCAAAAGCTGCTCTGCCTGTTCCTTTTCCCGCTGCTTTTTTCTTTCACGCTCTTTCTGCTGACGGTCTTGCTGCTCTTTTTTCTTATCTTCAGAACCTTTATTCTGCTTGTCCTTGTCTTGGCCTGATCCGCCATCGCCCTTGTCCTTTTTCTCATCTCCGTCGCGGCCCTTATCATTTCCGCCCTGGTTCTTATTGTTTTTATTATCTTTATTCTGGTTAGACGGATCCTGCTTAGGATTTTGGCATTGCGGAGGCTGCTTGTTCATAATGGCCTTCTGTAAATTAAATTTAGCATCTTCATTATTAGGGTCCATATCAAGCACTTTCTTCCAGGTTTTTATAGAACTGGGAATATCTCCGGCTTTATAAAATGAATTTGCCTTATTGAAAAGGGATTTTATTGACATAGAATTGCTTAGTCCCGGATATGAGTTGCCGGGCAAAGGCAGAGGGCCTCCTTCCATTGTACCGGCACTGTTGCCTGCCTCTATATCTTCATAACTTGGCAAACCGCTGCCTTCCAGGCTTTCAAATGTGCGCCTTGCTTTTTCAAACTCGCCATTCTTGTATTGAGCTACGCCTAAATTATAAAGGACCTTCCTGTTGCTAGGATCTGCGGAAAGAGCCTCTTCATATTTAGCCTCAGCCTCTTTATATTCGCCTTTGCGGAAATGTTCATTTCCTGTCCTTGCCAAGCTTTTCGCCGATACTGCCCATGCGGATGATGTCATTAAAACAGGCAGCAGCATTGAAAAAACAGCTGTTACGAGCATGCGCGATGATTTTTTTGCATTGAATTTCCAGCCGGAAAAAAGATTCTTATCCATTATTAATAATTCTATCAAAAGGAAAATGAATGCTAAAACCAAAGGCCACTGATAACGATTCTTGAAAGCAGCGCGAGCCTTGCCCTTTGTTTTTTCAAGAGTAAGGCGATTGATGGAGCTTAACACAGCTTCCGATGCGCTGTCAGGCGAAACATAGCGAACATATGCCGCGCCAGTCGCAGATGCCATTTTCATAAGATTTCCCTCATTGAGACGGCTAACAACCGGCTTGCCATTCCTGTCTTTTTTATAGCCCAGTATATTGCCCATGGAATCTGTAAGCGGCACAAGTTCCCCTTCCGGGCTGCCAAGGCCGACTGTGAAGATTTTCATGTCAGCTTCCTGCGCCTGCTTAAGGGCAAAATCTATTTTTCCGGAATGGTCTTCCCCGTCTGTTATTATCACAAGCACCTTAGTGCCTGTTATTTTTTCTGTCATGGCAAGGCTGCGGTCAAGCACTGAAGCAAAATCCGTGCCCTGAAATGGCAGCATTCCAGGCTTAAGCTGCGAAGCGAAATATTTTATTGCTTCCGCATCATCTGTGAGAGGGCATTGCGTATATGCCCTTCCGGCAAAAGCCACTATGCCCACCCTGTATTCTGAAAGCCTTTCAGCAAGATCATTAAGCAGAAGCCTGGCATGCTCAAGCCGGTTCGGTTTCAAGTCTTTCGCAGCCATGGACAAAGACACGTCAACCGCAACTATAAGGCTGCCGCGCATATCCGTTACTGGCGCAAGCTCAACGCCCCATTGCGGAACGCAAGCGGCAGCTATCAGGAAAAACAAACCAGCAATGGCGCAAGCAAGGCGCACATTTCTGCGGAAAGACACCCCGGCAGACACCTTTGCGGCCTCAGGGCCAAGTATGCGCCCGGCAAGTTTTTTACGGCCGCTCTCCAAACGGAAAAACAGTACCGCCAGCCCTGCAAGGGCCAGCAAAGAAAAGAAAAAAGCAAGAGTGTGCCTAAATAGTTCCATAATATTTCACGGTATAGATCTGAATATAGTCCTTTCGCTTAAAGCCGCTAACAGAAAAATAAGCAAAGCAGGCAATAAAAAGTAATTATAATAGTCTGTATATGATGAAAGCGTTTTAACGTCAAACTTCGTTTTTTCAAGACTGTCTATTTTAGCATAGATTCCATTAAGCTCTCCCAAATTTTTAGCCCTGTAAAACTCACCGCCGGTTATAGAAGCTATGGTCTTTAATGTTGGCTCATCCAAGTCTTCGTCTATAAATGCTACAGGCATAAGGGGATTGCCTGTTGGAAATTTAGCGCGTCCTTTGCCCGCAGTGCCTATAGTATAAATTTTTATTCCAAATGTTTTAGCAGTCTTGGCCGCAAGAGACATGTCATTCACTATGCCAACATTTGATCTTCCGTCAGTAAGCAATACCATTACCTTGCTTTTAGCCTTGCTGTCCTTAAGATGATTTACAGCAGTGACAATGGCATCGCCTATAGCCGTGCCGCTTTCCAGCGTCATGTTAAGAGAAGCAGACGTTATTCCTTCCAAAACTGAATTATAGTCTAATGTAAGAGGACAGGAAAGAAGAGCAGCTCCGCCAAAAACAGTAAGGCCAATGCGATCATTTTTTCGTTTTCTTACGAAATCCGCTGCTGCTGCCTTTGCAGCTTCCAAGCGGTCAGGCTCAAAATCCATGGCTGCCATGCTCGGAGAAGTGTCCAGCACAAGCATTATGTCTATTCCTTCTGTGGGAGGAACCTCTTGCTTATCAACTTTTTGCGGCCTTGCGAGTGCAAAACATACAAGCACAAGAGCCAGAACTTTCAGTAAAGGAGGGACTGTCTCAAAAAGCTTAACGCGCAAGGTCTTAACCGCTGGGACAAGATTCGGTATTCTGGCGGAAGATGTTCGTTTTTTTGTAAGAAAAACCGCAAGCGCGGCAAGAACAACCGGTATAAGCAAGAAAAGAAAAAAAGGATTGCGGAAAGTAATCATTCGCCATCTTCCCCTTTAAATTTAGGCGGCTTGGGCATCCAGCGGGAATCATCCCGGGAAGACTGCCCGGCATTATCTTGTGCGGCAGAGGCTTCCTGCACAACAGGCTTTGCAGGCACAGGCGATGCCGGGAACGCCTGATGCAATGCTGAAGGCTCTGAAGTTTCTGCCCCTATATCCACCGGGGTATGCTCAAAATCCAAAGACTGAAGCAAATCCCTAATAGCTGAAAGATCAGCCTTTATGTTCTTAGGCCTAAGCTTGGCAAATTTTACCATGTCCGCATGATTAAGAAAATCCCTAGCAGCAGAAACATTCTTTATTCCAATGCCTGTTGCCTTCATTTGGCGAGCCAAATCCTTGGTGGTGTAAAGTTCAGCGGCAATGCCATATTCTTCAGCAAGATAAAGACGAAGAATTGTAGAAAGACCAATGTAAAACTCTTTAATCTTTTCTCTTTGCAAAAGCGTAGAATTTTCCAATACCGCCGTGCGGTCATAGGCCTTCTGATATGGCGTTCTGATATCCTTCCATGGCTCTTTGCGAAAAATACTGGCAACCTTTTCCTTAAGCAGTTTTTTATATGCATACCATGCAAATGCAGCAATAATAAGAGCAGAAAGCAAAATAAGCAGCCAGTTAGGAAATTTTACTATGGAATAAATATCCCTTATGTCTTCTTTTTCCGCAGCCTCAGGATTAAACAGCGGAGCTACTTTTATGTTAAATTCCGGAGAAAACGCGGACGACATGGTTTTGCCATTTGAAACAAGATTCCAGGTTATGGCAGGGAAAGTGCTTTTGCCTATGCAGAAAGCCTGAGCGACAACTGACCATGAAGCAGATTTAAGAGTGCCGGAAGAAGCTTCTCCTATCTTAGTCATGTCAATCAGGTCAAAATCATTTGTGCTTAGCGAAGATGTGTCCGGAACAAGATCATACTGTTCCGGATATGCCGCCTCCATCCGCAATGAGAACTTATCGGCAAAACGAACGTTCTCATCTGGCGGATTTACCCCGAAATATACGGTATCAGCTGCAAAAACAGCCTGAGCAAAAGAAAAGAAGAAAAAAAATAAAAGAAGAAATCTTTTTTTCATAATAGCTGTTTTAAGAAAAACGGAATTTCCGGCTTCTCTGCCTAAAATACTTTACCACAGGGTCATACACTGGGGCAGAACAATTCACGTCAATCCAGTCCGTTCCTGCGCTTTTAAGCGTTTCTTCCAGACCGGAACGGAAATTTAATGCCTCAACCCGGTATCTTTTGCGAAAATCCGGGTCGGAAAGATCAAAAACGGCATCGCTGCCTTCTTCCAAAGTTTCAGCAGAAACGATCACATTTCCTTCGGGAAGCTTTTTCTCAAAATCATCTGAAACTATGACAGGAATCACATCATGTTTTCCTGCGGTAAGCCTTAATTCCTTAGAAAAATCGCCAGTGCGGAAGTCAGATATAAGAATTATTATTCCGCGCCTTTTCATTATCTGATTAGCAGTCCTTAAAGCCTCAGCCACATCCGTTCCCGGATTTTGAGGCTCGTATGCCAAAAGCTCGCGTATTATGCGAAGGCAATGGTTCTGCCCTTTTCTCGGAGGAATATATAATTCTGTTCTGTCGCTAAAAAGCAAAAGGCCTGTCTTATCGCTGTTTTTAAGCGCAGAAAATGCGAACATGGCAGCCAGTTCCGCAGCCGCTTCGCTTTTGGGTTTTCCGGATGAGCCAAACTGCTGAGAGGCAGAAATATCGCAGAGAATAAGGAGCGTAAGCTCACGTTCCTCTATGAAATTCTTAACGAATATCTTAGATGCTGCGGAACGTGCGCTAACATTCCAGTCTATTGAGCGTATGTCATCTCCAGGGACATATTCGCGCACATCAGCAAATTCCACTCCCCGGCCCTTAAATATGCTCTGGTATTGTCCCGAAAAAGTTTCGCTTACAAGACGGCCAGTCTTTATCTCTATCTGCCTTACTTTCTTTAGGATTTCAGCTGTGTTCATTTTCTTCTGACTGTCAGCCATGTCATTGCCTGATTACGGAACTTCAACCGCTTCAAATATATTGCGCAGTATGTCTTCAGAAGTTACATTCTCAGCTTCTGCCTCGTATGTGAGAAGAATGCGATGGCGCATAACATTAAAGCCTACTGATTTAATGTCTTCCGGCGTTACATAGCCGCGCCCATTAATGAAAGCGTATGCTTTCGCCGCCTGAATCATAAATATTGTCGCGCGGGGGCTGGCTCCGCAGCGTATGTAATCCTTCAATTTTTGCAGGCCATGCCTAGACGGTTCCCTGGTCGCAATTACTAAATCAAGAACATAGTTCTTTATCTTATCATCTACATAAATTTGATCTGCCGTTTTGCGGGCCTGAAGTATTTTGTCAGCCGAAATAATTGTATTTACTTTAGGCTGAGTCTGCCTGGCCATAAGTTCAAGAACGCGCAATTCCTCTGTTTTGCTGGGATATACCACATTGACCTTCAACATAAAACGGTCAACCTGAGCTTCAGGAAGAGGGTATGTGCCTTCCTGCTCAATTGGATTTTGCGTAGCCATTACCATAAAAAGCTCTGGCAGCTTATATGTGTTTTCAGCTATTGTAACTTGACGTTCCTGCATGGCTTCAAGCAAAGCGCTCTGAACTTTAGCTGGCGCACGGTTGATTTCATCAGCCAATATAATGTTTGCGAATATCGGGCCTTTCCTCACCGAGAATGTGCTTTCCTTGGGATTATAAATCATTGTTCCCACTATATCGGCAGGAAGAAGGTCAGGAGTAAACTGTATGCGCTGGAAAGAAGAATCAAGCACCTGCGAAAGAGTTTTTATGGTAAGAGTCTTGGCAAGGCCTGGCAAGCCCTCTAAAAGCACATGGCCATTGCCTATGATGCCAGTAAGCAGAGCCTCTATAAGTTCTTCCTGGCCTACAACAACCTTTGACATTTCCCTGCGCAGATCCTGTATGAAAAGAGAATCCTTGTCTATTTTTCTGTTAAGTTCGCTTATTTCAAAATCCATGACATCTCCTAATTTTTTATCTAGTCTAGAAATTTAATCAACTGCATTCATTATGTTTTTAGGGGCAAATCTTGAGCCAAACATTGTCTTGTCCTTGTATTCCTTATTTATCCTATCAATCTGCTCCTGCCGGGCTGCCTTTATTCCGTCATTTATTTTCATTATTCCATCTATGGCTGCAGTCCTGACAGAGCTATCCCTGTCATTCAAAGCATGGTTCATTACAGCCAATGCCTCGTCAGTAAAATAGCCGCTTATAGTATTTATAGCCTTAAGACGTATATTCTTATTCCGATCAGAAACTGCCAGCCGTACAAGTTCAAAATTCAGCTGGCTTATATCTCTAGAAACAAGATCAAGAGATCTCTCCTTTAAGGCATATTTGGCAGCACAGTTAGACCAGCATTCGTCCGTTCTGTATTTGATGAGTTTCTGAAGCACTGGAATCACAGCCGGATCTTGATTTTTCCAAAGTATCTCTATAGCCTTAAATGCCTCTTCCGGATTTGCAGATCTCAAGGAACGGCGAAGCCTTCTGACAACAGATTCAGGAAGATCCATGCGGTTAGCAGGAGGCACATCGGGAATAGGAATGCTATAAACTTCAGCAGAAGCTATTTTAGCCTTATATTCCTGTTCCAGCTTCTTTTGCATATTTTTTGTGTTGCCGGTATAATAAAACAGGCAAAGAACGCAAAGGGTAAAAAAAACAAGGCCCTTCATAGCATTGCGTCACAAACCTTTAGCGGAAGAATGATTGCCAGATACAGCATCTGCAAGCATATTAAATTTTTGCTCCGCTTTTTCATAACTGCTAGTGGCCGCCTTGCGAGAATATTCCTCTATTAAGGCAGAACGCTGTTCACGCTTCCAGTCTTCCATTGCCTTAAATATTTTTTCATAAGACTGCTCAGCATTTTCTCTAATATCTTTATCTCTATCTTTTTTTGCTTCGTCCAAGGGGGCTAGCACATCCTGAGAGAGATATTCCCCCAATGCGCGAACTGCCGCTGCCCGAACATTTTTATTTTTGTCTTTTGCCGCCATTTCCAGCATTTCCATGCTTGCCTTGGACTGACTGCTGGAAATCAGAGAAATAACGGCCATTTTTTGTGCTGAAACATCTTCACACTGGCCGCCATAACATACCTCATATTTCCTGGCAATAACTTTTTTCATAGCAGGAATCACTGATGCATCTTGGGCGTTCAATAATTTATTGAAAGCTTCCATTTTAACACCGAAGCTGCTAGAATGCAATGCCTTTTTATATTTTTTTAAGTCCGCCTCCGAAAGGTCGGAATTAGGCACTTTATCAGGCATGTCAGGAACTTCAAATTTATGATTGTTTACTTCAATGATTTTTTGCTGAAACTCCTTTTCAGTTTTGCGAACTTTTTCCTGCTCCATCTGAAATAGGACAAATGCTCCCCCAAGACAAATTACAGCCATTAAAAACCACTTCATAAAAACCTCCTGGACATCACGAACATAATTATAACAATCAGATATGGCGACTTCTATATTATATATTTTTTATATGTTTTAAGTTCAATTTAAAAATTTTTATAAATTTTGTAATATGTTAAGTAAGTTTGTATTTTGCTCAACATTAACATGAGGAGATTTCTATGGATTTCAGCAACGGCGCTAACAATGAAGACAATGATGATTTCATCCCTACGCAAGCAAGCGAGGATTTGTCATTAGAGGTTGAAGATGAAGGCCCGCAGCCGGCAGGTTTTAATGAAAGATTTTTGGCATACGTAATTGATGCTGCGCCATTTCTGTTTGCCCACTCACTGACAGTATCTTTTCTTAAAAATTCCGGAAATCCGCCCTCATCAGTTATTCCAATACTGTTGGGATGGTTTTCACTTTATCTGATTTATCAGATAATCCTTTCATCAGGCGGCAGGGTAACGCTAGGAAAATTAATAATGGGCTTGCGCATAGTTGATTACAACGGAGGCCCTTTGCCCATAGCAAAGGCCTTCATTAGGGCTATAGGATATATGATAAGCGGCGCAATAGTAGAACTGGGATTCATAATGGCCCTTTTTACAAAAGAACATAAAGCTTTGCACGATTACCTGGCTGGAAGCAAAGTTATAAGCATAAAAGAGAGAGGCGATCTCGGCCAAGGAATAGTGCTGGCATTATCATGGGCGCTTATGATAACTTTAGGCTGGGCATGGGTGCACAACAATGTGCTTAACATCGGCCCTCAGGAAAAGAAACAGATTATGACAGCTCACAGAACTGTGTCTAAACTGGGACTGCTGGAAGATATTTATTATCAGCGCAATGGTTTTTACACAAATGACCTTGGAGAGCTTGCCAAACTTTTGGGCAGCGGCAAGAACATTAAGGCTATGAAGACCGAGCTCATGAAAAATCTTGACTATAAAAAGCTAGTAATAGATTCAAATGGGCGAGAGTATACTATCAAAGCAAATGCGAAAAACTGGAGAAAGACTGAAGTATCCGTCAGCTCAAAAGACAAGAAGAAAAAACAAGCTAAATAAAGACAACACATTCTGAAAAAGAAAAGGCCGCTCAAAAGCGGCCTTTTTTCTATATTTGCATAGCTCAGCAAAACTTCACATTTCTTAATCACTCAAGATTCTTGAGCCTGAGTTCAGAGCCGTTCTGGCATGCAACACAATAGCGCACATAAGGCATAAACTTAAGGCGTTTCATCTCAATAGGCTTATTGCAATGCTCGCAAATGCCATAAGTTCCTTTTTTGATTTTAGTTAAGGCTGCATCTATGTCGCGAACAAGAATCATATCATTTGAAGAAAGCTCATAAAGCATTTCATTGTTAAGATGTCTTGAAGCTACATCTATCTCATCTCCGCCGCTTCCGGATTCCATATCAAGTTTCCTTTTCATTTCAAGGCTTTCTAATATATCTGCTTTCTGCTCTTCAAGGCTTTCCACTATAGCTTCAAGATCTGCCTTAGAAAAAACTGCATTCTGTTCTTTTACTTTTGCTTTTGAAGCCTTAGAAGTTTCTTTTTTAGCCTTGACAGGTGATTTTTTTACAGACTGTTTTTTTGCTTTTCCATGCGCAAGGGTGCTTTTTTTCTCTTTTGACAATTTATTCTTAGCTGGCGCTTTTTTCTTCGCAGCGGCTTTTTCTTTATTATCTTGCATTTTCTAAAACTCCTTTCCGTCTAAATTTTCAAAATCCAACAAAACATTCTGATTGCCAAACAAATGCAAAACAGAAGCATGAAAAGTAAATTTATAATATTATCTCATTGTTTGTCAAATAAAAAGGCCTCCTTTTTTTAAGGAGGCCTTTTTTACTTAATATTTTCCTATTATTTTCCAGACGCAATGCGCATTGAATAAAAAGATCTCCACACGAATATAAGTCCAATAATAAGGAAAACTGCTGCTAATGAATAAGTAAGGCAAGGCGTAAGCCCTACGGCCAGCTCAACGGCAAGAAGGCCAAAGAGCGTGGTGAATTTTATAATCGGATTAAGGGCAACAGAAGAAGTATCCTTAAACGGATCGCCAACAGTATCTCCAACCACGCTTGCATCATGCAGCGGAGTGCCTTTAGCGTTCAATTCCGTCTCCACAAGCTTTTTCGCATTGTCCCAGGCTCCGCCGGCATTAGCCATGAAAATAGCCTGATAAAGGCCAAATATGGCAATGCTGATAAGATACCCTATGAAGAAATATGGATTAACGCAGGCAAATGCGAGAGTGCTAAAGAAAACAGCAAGGAAAATATTGAACATGCCTTTCTGCGCATACTGCGTGCATATTCCAACAACTTTCTTTGAATCTTCTGTGGAAGCCTTTGAGGCATTCATGTCAAGATGAATATTCTTCTTAATAAACTCCACTGCCCTATAAGCTCCGGTAGTTACAGCCTGAGTAGATGCGCCGCTGAACCAGAATATTACGGCACCGCCAGCTATAATTCCCAGCAGGAACAGAGGATTTAGAATTGAAAGCTCTTTCGCTATGCTTTCGCCGCCCAGCATTTCAATTATTGAAAAGATAAGAGTTGTAGCGCCAACAACGGCTGTGCCGATTAGCACAGGCTTTGCGGTTGCTTTAAAAGTATTGCCAGCGCCGTCGTTTTCTTCCAGATAAGCTTTGCAATTCTTAAAATCAGGCTTAAAGCCAAATTCCTTTTCTATGTCCTTTGCAATCCCCGGAATAGTTTCTATTGTAGACAGCTCAAACACGCTCTGCGCATTATCAGTAACTGGCCCGTATGAATCCACCGCTATAGTAACAGGCCCCATGCCCAGGAAGCCAAATGCAACAAGGCCAAAAGCGAATATAGCCTCATTGTTCATTATAGAATGCAGTCCGGCCTGAGAAACGGCATAGGCTATTGCCATAAGAGCTATGATAGTCATTCCAAGCCAGAAGCCGGAAAAATTGCCAGCCACCATGCCGGAAAGTATATTAAGAGAAGCTCCGCCCTCCTTTGAGGCGGTGCAAACCTCACGCACATGGGCAGATTCCGTAGAAGTAAATACCTTCACAAGCTCAGGAATAAGGGCTCCGGCTAAGGTTCCGCAGGTTATGATTGTGGACAATTTCCACCACAAGCCATCTCCCAAGTCTCCGATAAGAAGACCGCTAAGAAGATAAGTCATGGCTATTGACACTATAGAGGTTATCCATACAAGGCTCGTCAGGGGAGTCTCAAAATTAAACTTATTTGCATTTTCATATCTGGCCTTTGATATTACTCCATTAAGCCAATATGAGAAAGCGCTGGTCAGAATCATTCCAATCCTCATAACGAAAATCCACACCAGCAGCTTCGCCTGAAGCTCAGCTCCGGCAACGGCTAAAGTTATAAACGTAACTAGAGCTACGCCTGTAACACCATAGGTTTCAAAGCCATCTGCCGTGGGGCCTACAGAGTCGCCGGCATTATCGCCTGTGCAGTCCGCTATTACCCCAGGATTGCGGGCATCGTCCTCTTTTATCTTGAAGACAATTTTCATAAGGTCTGAGCCTATGTCAGCAATTTTCGTAAATATTCCTCCGGCAATGCGCAAAGCAGCAGCGCCAAGAGATTCGCCTATAGCAAACCCTATGAAACATGGCCCCGCATAATCGCCGGGAACTGCCACAAGTATTACAAGCATCATTATAAGCTCAACGCATATTAGAAGCATGCCTATGGACATTCCTGCCTTAAGCGGAATAGCCATCGTTGGATAAGGCTTGCCTTTAAGGCCTGCAAAAGCCGTGCGGCTGTTAGCATAAGTGTTTATGCGTATTCCGAACCATGCCACGGAATATGAGCCTAAAATGCCTATTATAGAGAAAAGAGTTATAACGAGAATCTGAAGGAATGACATCTCCCTGCTAAAATACCATATCATTATCGATGCAATAAAAACCCAAAGTATCGCCAAAAATTTTCCCTGATTAATCAGATAAGTTTTGCATGTTTCGTAAATCAGCTCTGAGATGTCCTTCATTGACTTATGGACAGGCAAAGCAGCAATCTGCTTAGACTGAAAAAGGCCAAAAACCAGGCCTAATATACATATCACGATACCTATAACTAATAGAGAAGTTCCTGTTATTCCGCCGAGGCTAGAGAAAGTCACTCCAAGATCGGGGAGCCTAATATTAGCTTCGCTGGCAAAGGCTGGCGAAGCCGCAAACAAAAGCGCAGCAGTTGCTGCCGTATTCTTTAATATTTTCATCTTTTCTCCTTAAAATAAGGTTTTGATCTGACTAGCTTGCTTTTTTTTATTATATATAAAAAAATAAAAATAACAAAAAATTTTTTATTTTTTACATAAAAAAACCGCCGTTATTGCGGCGGTTTTTTCGTTTCATATTCCATGGATTCATTAGGCTTTCTGATCAACAATAATCTGAAGGCCGGCTCCCATGGTTGTGCTGACATAAGCTGAAAGCAAATATGCGCCTTTAGCTGCGGAGGGGCGTGCTTTAAGAACAGCTCCGATTACTGCGCGGAGATTCTCAGCTATTTTCTCCTCTGGGAAGGAAACTTTTCCAGCAACAGCATGCACAATGCCCTGAGCATCAGCCTTAAACTCTATTCTGCCTGCCTTAAGTTCCTTTACAGTTTTAGCGATATCAAAAGTAACAGTGCCGCTCTTGGGATTTGGCATAAGTCCTTTCGGCCCGAGGATTTTTCCGAGCTTTGCGGCTTCTCTCATCATATCCGGGGTTACCACGAGGACATCAAAATCAAAGAATCCGCCTGCTATTTTCTCAATAAGATCGGCGTTTCCATAAATGTCTGCGCCTGAATCCTTAGCTTCTTTCTCTTTTTCGCCCTTAGCAATTACGGCAACTCTCTTAGTTTTGCCAGTTCCGTTAGGAAGGCTTACGGTATTGCGCACTTGCTGATCTGACTTTTTAACATCAA
Organism: Elusimicrobiales bacterium; assembly: GCA_024681855.1. Classification (GTDB taxonomy): domain Bacteria; phylum Elusimicrobiota; class Elusimicrobia; order Elusimicrobiales; family UBA9959; genus CACZRG01. The sequence goes on along the minus strand of JAILAB010000068.1, from coordinate 2,019 downwards.
TTCCAAGACGGAGATGAAGCTCAACGGTCTCATCAAACTTAGCATTGCCATTCTTCTTTATTAAAGACACGGCTTCTTCAATTGTGTATTTCTTTTTCAGATCCAGATCCTTCTTAATGTTGTTTATTCTTTTTCCCATTCTTTTTCTCCTTGTTATTTCAAGAACATACTTACGATATGTTCCCGAGGTTCAGTCGCGGGAAGGGCCCGCTGCCTCGAAAATTTTAAAACGGGCGGCACATTATTGCATACAGTGCCGCCCGTATAATAGCAGAATCAGTTCTGCTCTACTGTTATGCCCAAACTGCGGGCAGTTCCTTTTACCATTTCCATGGCCTGCTTAACATCTTTGGTGTTGAGGTCAGGAAGCTTCTGTTTTGCGACTTCTTCAACTTGGGCTAAAGTAAGCTTGCCTACTTTAACTTTATTCGGAGTGCCAGATCCCTTAGCTACGCCGGCAGCTTTCTTAATGAGAGCAGCCATGGGAGGCATCTTTGTGATGAAAGTGAAAGAGCGGTCTTCAAAAACTGTGATTACCACAGGAATAGGCATGCCCTTCTCAAGTTTCTTAGTCTTATCATTGAACTGCTTGCAGAAGTCCATTATATTGACGCCATGCTGGCCAAGCGCGGGGCCTACTGGAGGCGCTGGATTTGCAGCTCCTGCTGCAATCTGCAATTTAATGAAGGTTTTTATTTTTTTTGCTTTTGCCATTTTTTACTCCGGTATAACCGGTCTCCTTAGTTTATTCGCACTGACGATGCCGTAACTTCATCATCATTCGCCGCCGAAGCTAGCGGCCTGTGCTGCTAGATTTTTTCTACTTGAAGCAAATCAAGTTCCATTGTCGTCGGGCGGTCAAAAACCGTCACGATGACGCGCACTTTGGATTTCTGCTCGCTGACATCATCTACTTTGCCCACGAAATATTTGAACGGGCCTTCAGTGATGCGTACCTGCTCGCCTTTTTCAAACTGCACGGCAGCTTTAGGCTTATCAGGGCTGGAAGATTCCATAAGTTCGAAAATCTGCTCAACCTCAACCGTTTCCATTTGTTTCGGCTCTGGATCTCCGAGAAAACCGCTAACGCCGTTAATTCCCTTTATAGTCCAGTATATTCCATTCTCCATGTTCATATTGATAAGAACATAACCGGGGAAGAATTTTCGCTTAGTAATCTTTTTCTGATTGTTCTTTACCTGAATAACATCTTCTACAGGGATAAGAACCATAAAAATTTTACCGTCGGCCTCATGGCTATCTATGCGAGCCTGTATATTCTTTAGGACAGACTCTTCAAAGCCCGTCCTGGTTTGTATGATATACCACTGGCCTGGCAGCTTCGGCATAGCTGAAGCCTTTTCATTAGCATCGGGCATCAGCGGCCTCCTAGAATATATTTCATAAGCTCAGTAAGACCCAAATCCACAAGAGCTATATAGATGGAAACAAGCATTACGACTACGCCCACGGAAATGGTAGAGCGCACCACATCTTTGCGCGTAAGCCATGTAACCTTTTTGAGCTCGCCGTAAACTTCTTTCAGGAAGGATTTAACTTTATTCATGATAAAATTGTGGCGGGAGCGGAAGGAATCGAACCCTCAGTTGCGGTTTTGGAGACCGCTGGTTTACCGTTAACCGACGCTCCCGTCTGGAAATTTAATTCTTAACTTCTTTATGCGGGGTCTGATGTCCGCACTTTTTGCAGAACTTATTGATTTCTACCTTATATTCCTGTTTTTTTCCGCGGGAAAAATGGTAGTTTTTGTTCTTGCACACCGTGCAACCTAAAGTAATATGTACTCTCTCAGCCATAATCTTTGTTACTCCAAATTTCTAGTACAGGCGGCAGAATATGCCGCCTATACATTATATCATATTTTACTCAATAATTTCAGAGACAACGCCTGCTCCGACGGTATGACCGCCTTCGCGGATTGCGAAGCGAAGGTTCTTCTCCATGGCAACCGGGCTTATCAGCTCAACTGTCATCTCCGCATGGTCTCCGGGCATAATC
>JAILAB010000007.1 GCA_024681855.1 Elusimicrobiales bacterium | reverse complement strand
TGGGCGCCGGAAAGTCAGTCTCCGTTTCCTATGCTCTATATTCTGCCATTTCCCGCAGGACTTTGTCAAGCCCGCGACTTTTTGCTTCTTCCAAACGGCTTCTTCCTTTAAAGAGCTGCCCCCTTCTTCAGGGGAACATGCCTATACTTTACCATATCTCCCGGATGCCTGTCAAGCGGCTCCTGCCGCTTCCCTGCCTCACGGGCTGAGCATATTCTTATTCTATCACATCTTGCCGCGCTTTTGCAATACCTTAAGCCCTCCCCGCTGACAAATTTTAATCTCCCATGACGGGAAATTTCTAAAAGTAAGGTTCTCTTTAAATACAGAACGAATAAATTTTCTCCCCCTTGCGGAGAAGTTCTTTAAATGGATCTTCCTTAAATTCTAATTATTGAAGGGCTTTATGCCTCTTTAGTAGAATAATTATCAATTCTTAACTTACTATTTATTAGCGGATTTAAATAAAATTCTGAAAAATCACAAAAATAAATGCAAAACCTAAACCAGAAATATAAGTCAGGCAAAATAATAAGGTTAGCATAAGGAGAAATATGCGGTATATAGAAATGGAAATGCCAAAAGCCGGACAAACTGCCGTCGTAGGAATGAGCGGCGGAGTAGACAGCACTCTGACAGCATTGCTGCTGAAGGAAAAAGGCATTAAGACAATAGGCGTTACAATGTCTTTATGGGATGGACATCTGCCCGAAGCAAATAGCAGAGAACCGCATGGGCGCGAAGCATGCTATGGCCCCGGCGAGGAAGAAAACATAGAGAGCTGCCGCAAATTCTGCCTGGAACACGACATTCCATATTATGTGATAAAATTAAGCGAGCAATATAATAAAAGCGTTTTAGAATATTTCAAGAATGAATACAGGGCAGGCAGAACGCCAAACCCTTGCATTCAATGCAACCGTTATCTCAAATTCGGCGCGCTCATAGACGGAATACGCATGCTGAAAATTGATTTTGACTATTTCTGTACCGGCCATTATGCAAAAATAGTACGCCCTGAAAGAGGCATTTACGGAACTTCTTCCAGGCCATGCATGATTGCATGCGCCGCAGATATTACAAAAGACCAGACATATTTCCTTTATAGGATTCCGTCGGAAATTTTAGAGAAGGTTCGCTTTCCTTTGGCATCTTTCAAGAAGAAAGAAGTTTTTGATTTAGCAAAAAAAGCAGGGCTTGAAGCGGCCATGAGGGAAGAAAGCCAGGATTTCATAAGCGGAGAATATCTGGATGCGCTTTTTGCAGATAAGCCTTCCATTCCGGGGGATATAATAGACCTCGACGGGCATGTTCTAGGAAAACACAGGGGAATAGAGCATTATACAATAGGACAGAGAAAGGGCTTAGGAGTTTCAGTAAGCTATCCGGTTTATGTCCAAGCTATAGATGCTAAAAAGAACCTTATAGTGCTTGTCCCTAATGACGCTTTAAATTCATCAGCATTAATCGCAGATGATTTCGTATGGCCAGGCGGAATAGAGCCGATAAAGAAAGACAGCAATGAGGATTATGAAGCTCTTGTTAAGATAAGGCTTGCGGCTAAGCCTGTAAAAGCCAGAATAAGCCGTTTATACGATAAGAAAGAGCAAAATGAAAACAATGCAGCAGAAAAAAAAGACATTGCCATTAAAAACAAAATTCCAGAGAATCACAATACTACAGAAAATCAAAAATCAGGCAAATGGCTGATAAAGTTTGAAGAGCCGCAAAGAGCCGTAACTCCAGGGCAATCAGCAGTGCTTTATAAAGACGGGATTATGATAGGCGGCGGAATAATAACAAAAGCAATCAAGTAAACGGCATCTCAAATAAAATAAATTTCTTAATCAGGAAATGCTACGCACAATCAGATTATTGATTCGCTCTTTATAAGAAGAGCATTGATTTTAGAGTTCTCCCGTCATGCAAACAGAACATGAAGCTCTTTTGCGAATATCCATAACATTAAAATCACAATTAAGGAAATCCGCCATAAGCATTTTATTTTTCAAGCCAGGCAGGCCTAAAATGAGTTTCAGGGCTTCGTTCGCCTGAATTGAAGCAATCATAGCTGCGGCTGGCCCTGCCACTCCGTTCTCAGAGCATTTAGTGTCCGGCTGTGAAGCTATGCCAGGAAACACGCATTCAAGGCAGGCTGATTTTCCGTCGTGAGCAAAAACAGCCGCCTGGCCCTCAAAAGCATATACAGCGCCATAGACACATGGAATTCTAAGTTTATCGCAAGCTGAATTTATGGCCGTGCGGGTCTTAAAATTATCGGAACAGTCCAAAACGCAGTCAAAACCTTTAAACAAATTCAGCATATTCTCTTCATGGAGATACTGCTCATAATATGTTATTTTCACATTAGGATTAAGAGCTTTAAGAGATTCCGCTGCTGCCTGTGTTTTCAGCCTGCCGGAATCAGGCATGCGGTAAAGCATCTGCCGGTGCAGATTGGATATTTCCAGCGGGCCGCTGTCCGCTATTGCTATTTCGCCAATTCCGGCGCCCGCAAACAATGCTGAGGCAAGCCCGCCAAGGCCGCCAATGCCAACAATGAATATACGAGCTGAGGCAAGCCTGCTCTGACCAGAAAGACCTATTTCCTTAACGGCAATCTGCCTCGAATAGCGTTCAATTTCTTCTTTGCTAAGGATTTTTTTATTTATTCTCATGAAGCAATTTCCAAACAAGACTTACAAGCATTATGACAGCGGAAATAAGCCTTGATTATTAAACCTTTCCATTATTTCTAGACATATTTTCTGTTTACTGAATTCCGCAATATGTTCCGTTTTTCCGACTTCATGCTGATTGCCGCAAATATTTAAACAGTTTTTTCTTCGCGCCATGTCTTTTCCTGAATTTCAGTTTGAGAATTGCCTTAATTCTCCGCCTGCGTTTCTTCTGAAATTACCATCATTCCAAAATTTCTTTTTTTCGTATTTTCCTCGTCAAGAGCTTTCACCGCCGCTTCAAATTCAGTGCCTAATGAAAGACTTACAGCCGTATTCCCTCTTGCATCAGGAATATTTGTTTCTGCTTTCTGCTCAATCAGATAATTTATCAATGACCTGATTCTATTTTCATCCCATTTCTTGCTCCTCGCACCGTTAGCTGTAAGACGCCTTCCCTCAAGCCGCAGCTGCTCATATCCTCTTTGCATTGTATTCCAGTTGTGAAGAAGAGATACGAGCGGAGTATATCCGGCATAGCCAGGAGCATTCAAATCTAAGCCCTTGCCAATGAGAAAGCGAACATTTTCAAGCTTGTACCATGATGCGGCTTTATTCAGAGCAGTATTATTGAATCTGTCCTTATCATCAAGCCTGGCTCCATGTTCAAGCAGAAATGTCATCTCATCCGGCCCGGCCCATGCTGCGGCATTCAGAAAAGGGGTTGTAAAAGTATCTTTATCCCTTTCATTGACATCAGCCCCAAGCCTTAAAGCTTCCGCAATTTCTTCAACTTTAGCCCCTTTTGAAATCATTTCATTCAGCGTTATTGCCGGATACATTGGTATATTCCTCTTTAATCTTCTGAATTTAACTCCAAGGGACTTGCTTAATTCCGGATTTTTAAGAGAAAGGGAAAATACAACAGTATTATATATGGAAGGCATGATAAAACATACACCGAGGGAAACAAAAAGGGCAGTATTTAGTTTTTTTATCCTTTTATAAACCTCCTCAGGCGTTTCATTAACCTTTTTGCCTCCAGGCTGGAATATTCCGCCTCCGCTTCTGCTTATAGGCGAAGATGATTCGTCAGCCATTTTCTCATAGTATTTTGAGCTTTTCCCTCCCATCTTACGGAGGCTGGCAAAAAGTTTTAAATTTTTTATCAATGCTGCTAAAAGAATTACAAAGATAACATAAGGAATTGCAAAAATACCCATCAGAGCATATTTGTAATATGTCATAGAATCTCCTTAGCGGCCCGCATCAATGCCGCAAATGATTTTTTTTACGGCTTCAGAAGCGCAGAAAAAGCCGAATGAGCCTGTAACGAAACAGGCAGTTCCGTTTATAAAAGCCTTGCTGGCAGGTATTTGAGAATTTTCCGGATTTTTCTTATTTTCCGAACTATTCTCTGATTTAACAGCCGATTCAATACCGGAAGTAGGGAAATTAGAGGATAATTCAAAAGAACAGGAAGAACTTTTAAAATTCAAGCTGTCAAAAGAAAGCACATGCTTGCTTTCATCGGGCTTGATTCCGGAAAAAGGCTTATGCGGCAATTCAGAAGAGCATACCGCCTGTATGCCAAAAGGTCCTGTCTTAGGAAAACCATATTTTTGACGAAGAATATAACGCACAGAGCGTGCCAAGGCATCATTTTGGGTTTCAGCAAGGTCGCAAACCTTTATTTTAGAAGGATCCGTCCTGCCGCCGCTGCCGCATGACACTATTATCGGAATGGCATTTTGCCTGCAATGGGCTATGAGAAAACACTTGGCTGTAACATTGTCTATTGCATCAATCACAATGTCTGGCTTTTCGTATAGAAAATCAGGAATATTTTCTGGCTTAAGGCGTATGTCGCAGGCTTTTATTGCCAAGGCAGGATTTATCTTGCGAAGCCTGGCCGCCATAGCCTCTGTTTTTTTAATCCCTATCGTGTCTGACAAGGCAGGCAGCTGGCGGTTGATATTTGTCTCTCCGATGATATCGAAATCAGCAAGAGTTATGCGGCCTATGGCAGTGCGCGCTATGGCTTCCGCCGCCCATGAACCTACGCCGCCCAGCCCGCAGATAAGGACATGAGCAGAGTTCAGTTTTTCCAATGCGGCATTGCCATAGAGACGGCACAAGCGGTCAAAAGAAATATTTCCTTCCATTTTAGTTCAATATTCACCTAGTTTTCTCTTCATTTGCGCTTTTTTTGCTCACAGCTTTTTATGCTCTGCAAGCAATTCTATATAAGATTCCGGAGTATCAAAATCCCTGATTACAGCACGGTCGTTCACATTTAGGTCATATATTTTTACCGATGGATGATGTGTTACCCAGTGAAGGCCTTTATCCAAGGGGCCGTCTTTGCATAAATGAACAAACTTCTGCGGAATAATAATTGGATGTCCGCGTTTATACGGCGGTTCTCCAGGCTGGCGTCCAATGCGAGGCACGCGAGGTATTATTATGTTGCCTGGATTCTCCGCAGCGCAGCGCAGCACTGCGGAATATGTTTCCGCCTTTATAAGAGGCTGATCCGCAAGGCATACCATTAAATCCCCACAAAAATTTTCTTTCTCCATGCACGCAATACCAGCTCTCAAAGAAGAAAGCTGACCGTCTTCCGGATGCTGGTTTATGGCAATATATTCCCCTTGCGGCTGCCAGGCTTGCAGGATTTCCTTATGCTTGCGGCCCAATACCGCAATGCGGCTGTCTATCCCAGCCTGCCTTAATGCGCGGCATATATGCTCTATAAAAGGCAGGCCGTTCCACAACATTAAAGGCTTTATAGCCTTCATGCGGACTGAATCGCCCGCGGCAAGAACAACAGCTGAAAGCATCGCAGAGTTCAGCAGATCTTAACCCCGGCTTTCTTATAGAGTTTTCCGGCAATTTTATTGGCTTTTTCTGCAACTTTAAATTCATCGACAGTTGTCAGATGTCCGTCCTCAACAACAATCTTACCGTTAACAAGAGTGTATTTTGTGCGGTGTGAGGCTCCGCAGAAGGCAAGCGCCGCAACAGGATCTGACTGAGCACCGGCATAATCTATGCCACTCACGTCGAACACAGCAATATCCGCTGCTTTTCCCGGTTCTATTGAACCTATGTCGCTGCGGCCCAGCACCTGTGCGCCGCCTTTAGTGGCTATTTCAAGAGCGGTACGCGCCGGCATGGCTGAAACCCCTGATTCCCTGCAGGTCTCCGAGGCTATGCGGTGCACCATAAGACACTGGCGTACCTCGCCTAACATATCGGAAGCATCATTTGAAGCTGACCCGTCCACGGCAAGAGAAACCGGCACGCCTAATTTAAGATAAAGCGGCACCGGGGCTATTCCTGAGCCAAGACGCAGATTTGATACAGGACAGTGCGCAACACCTGTTTTGCTCCTGGCCAGTTTTTCCGCCTGCTTCTCATTTACCCATACACAGTGCGCGAACCAGGCATTTCCTTCCTCAAGCCAGCCGCAGGATTCCATATACTCTACGGGAGCCATACCGAATTTTTCCCTGCAGAAAGCTTCCTCATCTTTTGTTTCTGCGAGATGAGTGTGCATTCTTACCTTCCATGTTTTAGCCATTTCAGCAGTCAGCTTGAGCAGATCAGTTGTTACGGAGAAAGGCGAGCATGGGGCCATGGCAACGTTTGTCATAGAGAATTTTGAAGTGTCATGGTATTTGCTGATAAGCCGCCAGCAGTCATTCATAATAAAATCTTCGCTCTGCACAACCGAATCCGGCGGAAGGCCGCCTTTGGAACGGCCCAGGGACATGGAACCGCGTGTAGCCGTGAAACGCATTCCCACTTCAAGAGCCGCTTCAATTTCCGTATCAATAAAATTTTTGCTGTTCTTTTCAGGGAAAAGATACAGGTGATCTGAACTTGTAGTACAGCCTGTAAGCAGCAGTTCGCCTAATCCTACCTGAGCGCTGGTATAAATAGCATCAGGATTAACGCATGCCCATATATCGTAGAGGTATGTAAGCCAGTCAAAAAGTTTAGCGTCCTGAACCTTTGGAAGATTGCGCGTAAGCGTCTGATAAAGATGATGATGGGTATTAACCATTCCAGGCATTACGACGCAGTTTTTAGCGTCGATAACCCTGTCCGCCTTTACACGAAGTCCTTTGCCAACCTTTTTTATTTCAGGGCCCTCAATATAAACATCTCCGCCTTTTATCTCACGACGGCGGCCATCCATGGTAAGAAGGACCTTTGCGTTCTTTATCAACAAACTGCTGGTTTTCTCTTTCATTATACTGTCTCCGTAATGTTTTAAATATCACGCCCTGTATTTCCTGCCACGGCGCAATCGTATTTTCCGAATCAGGGTATGGACAGTTTCCGTTTCTATGTTTCTGTTTTGGTTTCAGAGATTCAGAAAACTTTGTTATTTTCCTTTAATATTATAGTAAAATAAGAAAAAGGAAATGCTGTTTAATACATTTTAAGGCCCTGCCATGCAAAGACATAAATGGAAAACAGGACTTTCCCGGCAGGAAGCAAAACGGCATTTCCATAAATTCTATCCTTATACCGGAGGAAGTGTTAATGAATAAGAATATTTTCCTGACCGACGCGCAGCTTAAAAGCGAGGCGGAGAGATGTCTTTACTGCGAGGAGAAACCCTGCCGTGAAGCCTGCCCCGCCGGATGCTCGCCGGCAGATTTTATGATGGCCGTGCGCCAGATGAAGAAGAGCGACATTAAACGCGCCGCAAAACTTATACTTGCAAACAACCCTTTTGGCGGCGTGTGCGGAACTGTATGCCCCGACTGGTTCTGCATGAAGGCCTGCTCACGCAAGACTTTTGACAAACCGATAAATATTCCCGCTGTTCAGGCTGCCATTATAAACAAGGCCAAGGAACTTGGCTGCCTGCCTTCATTCAAGGCTGAAAAATCCAATGGAAAGAAAGTAGCCATTGCAGGTGCAGGCCCGGCCGGACTTGCCGCTGCAGCCATGCTGGCACAGAAAGGCTATAAGGTTGATATTTTTGAAAAATACGATGAAGCAGGCGGAGCCTGCAACCTTATTCCCTGCGGCAGACTTCCAAAGGCAACACTGCAAAGTGAAATTGAATTTATCAAAACACTCGGAGACATAAACATACATCTTTCAGAAAAAGTAACCGATCCCGCGGAATATAAAAAGAATTACGACGCAGTAATCACAGCCGCAGGAGTAGAATCACAGCTGAAACTGAATGTTCCGGGAGAGGACAAGGGCATTGAAGGGCTTGAATACCTGCGCAATGCGGGAAAATATGATGTCAAAGGAAAAGGCGTAGCCATTGTAGGCGGCGGAGCCGTAGCAGCAGACTGCGCTCTCATAGCGCTTCAGAATGGTGCGGCAAAAGCAGAGATATTCACCCGCAAGAATGCCGGCGACATAAAACTTTCCGAACATGAGCTCATGGACCTTATAAAAGCCGGCGTTAACATAAATGGCAGAAGCCGCCTTACAGGCATTTACGAAGACGGCGCCACATTTGTACGCCTTGACGGCTACTCAAAAGACGCGCCAGGAACTGAACAGAAACGCCCTGACATTGGCCTTGTGATTCTTGCCATAAAGAATCTTCCCGCTATCGAGGACAAAAAAACAGAAGGAGTTTTCTTCGCCGGAGACGGTGCCAGTAGCGGCGGTTCAGTTGTGGAAGCCGTTGCATCCGGTAAAAATGCCGCATGCAAAGTGCATCACTGGCTTTCCGGCAAACCTGCTCCGGAAATAAAGGACGACCGCAAAAACACCTGCGCCCTCGCCGGAAAGGATATGCTTCCTGTTTCGCTGGAAACGGATTTCTTCGGTTATAAGATGTCTTCCCCCTTCCTCATTTCCGCAGCCCCACATTCAGACGGATATGAGCAGGTAAAGGCAGCATACGAAGCCGGCTGGCCTGGTGTAATAATGAAAACCTCCTTCGACGGTCTGCCAATACATATTCCGTCGCAGTACATGGTAAAATTCAATGACGACACTTACGGCAATTCGGACAATGTTTCCGGCCATGCGCTTGACCGCGTATGCGCGGAAGTAGCAAAACTGGTAAAGGAATATCCTGACAGGCTTACCGGTGCCTCAACCGGCGGTTCAGTTACCGGTGATGACGAGCATGACAGAAAAGTATGGCAGAGCAATACCCTGAAGCTGGAAAAGGCCGGGGCAAAAGTTGTTGAATACTCGCTTTCCTGCCCGCAGGGCGGAGATGGCACAAAAGGTGACATAGTATCACAGGACCCGGAACTTTCCGCCAAAATAGTAGGCTGGGTAATGGAAGTTTCCAATCCGGATATTCCGAAACTCTTCAAACTTACCGGAGCAGTTACCTCAATATGGCAGGTTGTGAATGCGATAAAGCAGGTTTTTGCAAAATACCCGAGCAAGAAAGGCGGAATAACGCTGGCAAATTCCTTCCCGTCGCTTGCTTTCAGGGAAAGACTTTCAGGCAAAGGCCGCTGGGACGAAGCCATGGTAACCGGAATGTCCGGCGAAGGCGTGGCCCCGATAAGCTATCTGAGCCTTTCCAAGGCAGCAAGCCTTGAAGTTCCAACCTCCGGCAACGGCGGCCCGATGAACTATATGGAAGCCGCAAACTTCCTTGCCCTCGGAGTAAAGACAGTGCAGTTCTGCACCGTGGTAATGAAATACGGCTACGGAGTGATAAAAGAGCTGGAAGCCGGTCTCAGCCACATGATGGAAGAGCGCGGATTCAAGAGCATAGACGAGCTGCGCGGCTGCGCTCTGCCCAGGCCGGTAACAGACTTCATGGAGCTTACTCCTGTAAAGGATATTCCGGAAGTTAACAAAGACCTTTGCATAAGCTGCGGCAACTGCCAGCGCTGCGGTTACCTGGCCGTAAAACTGGATGCGGACAAAAAGCCGGTTTTTGACGCCAGCAAATGCGTAGGCTGCTCAATCTGCACAAAGAAATGCCCCTCCGGCGCACTCAGAATGAGAAGGCGCACACAGGAGGAATGGGACGTCTGCCCCGAAAAGCTGTAAACACTAAAAAGACGCCTTCCCATAACGGGGAGGCGTCTTTTTATATGGCCTTTTGCAGATAAAAATTAACTATTTATCTGGCACCGCTGACACTGCTCTTATTTAACAAAGCCGGAAACAATTCATATATTTATGACAGAAAATTCACACAGAAATGATTTTCCAGTAAACAATTCCGAAAAGCTGCCGCCGGGCAGTTTATATGAAAACCGCCAGGACAATATAAAAGCTGCTTATGAAAAGATGTTTAAAGAGGCTATTGGTAATGGAAATATAGATGACATATATTTTGAGGAACGACAGAAAATTGAGGACATATCTGAAAAAGCAGCCAAAAGGAAAACAGAAACAGATATTTACATATTAAAAGAAACATTTAAAAACATACATAACAGTAAAGAAAACCTGAATATTCTGGAAAAAAAGTACAGCAATCTTATGAATCTTGCTGCTGAATGCGGCACCATAAAGGAATTATACGAAAACGAATTAAACAAAATTGCTGTCATTGCCAGACATTTGCCAGCAGATGTTTATAAGGCAAAAAAGGAAATGCTGGAAAAAGCCTATATTAATGCGTATACAGAAACATCATCAGGCAGCATAATTAATCTGAAAAACATCATAATTGCAGCCGTATTTATTATATTTTCCTTATTTGCATATATTAAGACAAAACAATATATAGATTTTCATACGCTGTCTGCAGAAGAGAAAGCAATTATTGAGGAAAGAAGAAAATCCGTTTATAATAATAAAGCCCATAATCCGGACGCGGATTTTCAAAACCACTTGAGACTGCGTGAAAAAGCAGGCATGGACATGAAACAAAGACAATCCTATGCCAATAAAAGAAATATAAACACACTGAAAAACCAGCTGGAACAATCCGAAAGAGAGGCGCGTGCGTCAGAAACGATGAAGAAGTTCCTTCTGGATCAGGCTGCGAAAAAGAAAAAGGACAGCCAGACACAAAGAATAAAATAAACAGACATTTTTAAAAGCAGATCTGCGGATTCAACTGTCGGATTGACACGCAGGTCAGGATGTGCAATAATAAATCCATGGAGATTACAACCATGCTGCACATAAAAACTCCATTAACTCCAAAAACCGAAGGAAATCACAAAAATATTTTAAGGAAAGGTAAAATTTTTTAATAAAATATTTCTGAAATATAAGGAGAATTTGATGAACACAATACTGATAAAAAACGGAATAATAGTAACTCTGGGCGAAAACAACAAAGTCCTGCGCGGACACGCCCTGCTTATTGAGGGCAACAAAATAAAGAAAATTGCCCCGGAAGCAGAATTTACCGGCAAATATGACAAGGTAATAGATGCGCACGGCAGGGTTGTAATGCCGGGATTCATAAACGCCCATATGCACTATTACAGCACATTCTCCCGCGGTCTTGGCAAAGCAAAGCCATCAACAAATTTCCTTGAGGTTTTGGACAATCTGTGGTGGAGACTGGACAAAAAACTGACTCTTGAGGACACTTATTACAGCGCCCTTATTCCCATGATAGAGGCTGTAAAGCATGGCACAACAACAATGATAGACCATCACGCAAGCCCGTATCATATACTGGGTTCAATGCATGAGATTGAAAAAGCCTCAAACCTTGTAGGACTGCGCAACAGCCTGTGCTATGAAGTATCAGACCGCGACGGCGAACAGCGCGCGGAGGAAGGGCTTAAAGAGAACTATGAATTTGCGAAATATGCCAGCAGACTTAACAATAACAGCATAAAGGCTCTTTTCGGCCTTCATGCCTCGTTCACGGTAAGCGACAAAACACTTGGCAAAGCAGTGGAAATGGCCAAAGATGCCGGAGTTGGCTTCCATGTTCACGTTGCCGAAGGCCTCGCAGATGTGGAAAAATGCCAGGCGGAGCACGGTTGCCGCGTAATAGAACGCTTCCACAAGGCAGGAGTTTTAGGGAACAAGACCATTGCCGCGCACTGCGTGCATATAAATGAACATGAAATGGACCTGGTAAAGGAAACAGATACAGCTATTGTGCAGAATCCAGAATCCAATGCCAATAATGCCATAGGCACAGGAGACATGGTTAAAATTGCCGCCAAAGGAATTCTCCTGGGCATGGGAACAGATGCCATGACAGTGAGAATGACAGATTCACTGCGCATGGCTGTGTGGATGCAGCATTTAACACATGACCCCTCACAAGGCTTCATGGAGCCTGTCAATGCTCTTGCTTTCAATAATGCAAAAATTGCCAACAGGTATTTTGAGGGAATCGGCGTGCTTAAAGAAGGCTATATGGCAGATATTGTCATAATGGATTACCTTGCCCCCTCCCCATTTGATGAAAACAATTTTGCAGGACATCTGGTATTCGGAATGTCAGACGCAATAGCGGACACAACCATAGCCGATGGCAAAGTGCTTATGGAGAACAAGGTGCTGAAACTGGACTTTGATGTTAATGAAGCATATGCCAAATCAGCTGAGCTGTGCAAAAAAATGTGGGAAAGATTCTAAACCTCAGACGCCAGAAACTTTTATGAGAAATAATATTCCATATGCCTAAAAAATAAAAAATCTTATAAAAGAGGAACAATTGCGGTAGTAAAAGGCAATCAAAATAAAAACAATAAAGACAGTCCCTGAAAAAAACAGGGACTGTTTTTTTATAAAACATAGAGGCAAGAAATGTCATAACATTAAATAAAGTATTACGGCATGCCATAAAAAACAGGCACATACAGCTCAGGGCAATGCTTATAATAATAAAAGCTAAAAAAGCTGTTTTTTGAAAGCATTATATTGCTATTTTCTAAAAAAGCTTTTTTTCTGTATTTTGCGAAGGCAATGTGTTTTTCCGATTTAGCACAATTAATTAGGCCTAACAGATATGTTGCAGCATAGGTGCATAAATGAATGGAATAGGATAGGAAAACAAGCTCTAATTAAAAAACCGGAATTAAAAAAGGCGGGCAGTGCCCGCCTTTTCTTTTTAGGGAGTATGAAATCAAAATTTATGCTTAGTAATTCTCAGCATGAATTTCAAAATAACTCTGCGGATGCGCGCAGGCAGGGCAGATCTGCGGAGCTTTTGTGCCAACCACTATATGTCCGCAGTTGCGGCATTCCCATACTTTTACTTCGCTTTTCTCAAAAACCTGTGCGGTTTCTATATTTTTCAAAAGCGCGCGGTAGCGCTCCTCATGCTTTTTCTCAATAGCAGCTACAAGGCGGAATTTGGCAGCCAATTCCTTAAAACCTTCCTCTTCCGCTGTTTTGGCAAAACCTTCGTACATATCGGTCCATTCATAATTTTCGCCTTCCGCAGCGGTCTTAAGGTTTTCTGATGTGTCGCCTATGCCATTAAGTTCCTTGAACCAGAGCTTGGCATGTTCTTTTTCATTATCTGCTGTTTTAAGGAAAAGAGTAGCAATCTGCTCAAAGCCTTCTTTCTTTGCCTTGCTTGCAAAATATGTATATTTGTTCCTAGCCTGGGACTCTCCCGCAAAAGCGGCTTCCAGGTTTTTTTCCGTTTTTGTTCCTGCGTACTTATTACTCATAATACAGTTTTCTCCTTTTAAGCCCATAATAATGAGCAGGTTTTCTTATATATAGTTTACTTTTTTTTTATCTGTTTCCATAATAAATGCCAGAATTAACGCAATTTATATGATTATGAAATTTGCGGCAGGCAGGAATAATATGCCTTCTGCACATTTTTATGTTTCATGCAAAATAAATCCTTATGTGTCCAAATTAAATAATACAGTATTCGCAAGCAGGCTAAGACTGATTGCGATCTAAACAAAAAAAATGAGTCATTATTCTTACTATATTCTTACTATTAAAAAAGAAGCAGTCATAAAAAGATGAAAAACAATGCTTTTCCAGTCTTAATGCTTATTTTGTAAAATCTTTATTATGAAACGCTTTATTATTAACCTATCATTATTTATTGTCCTTATGATGATGCCAAATCTTATATTGTCCGCAGCAGCGCAAGAGCTTACACTGCACTATTTTGACAATGAGTACAGGCTTGGCAACTGCATAAACGAGACTTTTGAAAGCCTTAAAAATGAAGAAAAGAAAATAGAGCTGGAAAAATCGCTTGAAAGCCTTTCATTCACAGATGGAGCAAATTTCCTTTTAGGCAATGTGGAAGGAATAAAGGCAGAAGATCTTAAAAATGCCTCATTTGTAAAAACCGGTGATATAACAGTAATACATAGCGGAGTAAATTATGTATTTCTTGAAGATGCCTCCAAAATGGAAGAAAATGCTGCAGCATTAGCCGAGCTAGCTGCTTTTCTTGAAGCTGAATTAGAAAAAGCAGAAATGCTTTCATTCAGGCTGGCAAACGGCAAAGAAATACCGGCGCTGCATATTCCCGGCGAAAAAAAACATGAGTTTTGGGAAAACACAATGCAGCTGGAACATTCCCTAAAAATAGGAGGGAAGACAGTATCATTCCACACCGTGATAAAGCCACAGGGGCTTATGTCCCCTACTAAGGAAGCTTCTGAAAAGGCCAAAGCAAATGAAAACCATGCGCTAATAAGCATAGGCGCGGGAGCAGGCCTCATGAGTGAAGGCAATCCTAAGGCTTTTGACAATATGTATTCTTTCTTCTCAGAAGCCGGAACAGACATTCTGCTGCTTAATCCGGAAGATCTCTTCGGATTTTGGAATTCAATGGAAAATGCCTCAAAGCCTGCCAATGATAAAAACACTGCCGGCAATGCTAATGCAAGCGATGCTGATACAGGCAATGCCAATGCGGACAATGACGCAAATGCAAGACTAAAACCGATGCCGGTATTCACTAATGCTGATTTTTCAGGCACAGCCCTTGAAGACAAGGTAAAGCCATATGCCGCATTAACCATGAACGGCAAGAAAATACTGTTTTTTTCCATAGGCAAAAATGATGAAGCATTGGATATAAAGCTAGACGGAAGCGGCATAAAATTCTGGAATCCCGAAGGCAATAAAAAACTGTCGCAGATTATACGCAAAGCCCGCAAAGACGAGAAAGCGGATGCCGTAATATTGAGCAATGCATTTGATGAATCAGAATCAGCCGCCTGGACAGATGACATAAAAGGAGTTGACCTTATAATAAACAAGAAACGCTGGGGCAAAACGGCCAATCTTGGACTTGCCGCCGACTTGGAAGAGCGCACTGAAAGGCATGATTCAGCGCTGGAGCTTGAACGGGACCGCCATGGCGACGGAAAAATAAATCTGGCATTTAAAGAAGGCCGCCTAGCCAGAATAAGCCTTGAAATGGAAGATTCAAAAGAAATTTTCAAACCCGAAGCGCGCGAGGAACAGAAAACGGCAATACTCACGGCATTCATAAGCGATGAAAATGCCGTTATGCCGGATGCCGCAGAAATGAGCTTCGGCGGACGCGAGCCTTCCGCATTCCAGTCCCCGGCGGATTTCCATCAGGCAGCCGCCGGAATGCTGCGCAGGCATTTCAATGCGGAAACAGCCGTGCTGGAAATAAAAGCAGATGCCTCTAAAGCAATAACAGGATATCTTTCTGCCGATGAGGCCAGGGAATGGCTGGGCAAGAATGAGAAAGTTCAGCTTTACATGATATCCGGAAAAGACCTTAAACAGTTCACTGGAAACCAGGCAAAGACAATGCCTTTCAGCGAATATGCCGCAGGCAAAGCGGGCGGAAAGCAGTATTATGCCATTTCCGGTTTGGACAAGCGCGGCAGGCTGAGCGGATATGCCATACGGGATGATGAAAAATATCTTGCGGCGCTGCCTGAAAGCCTTGCCGCCAAATGCTCCTCTGCGGAAACCGCAGATGGCAAGCAGGAAAAGCTTGTAACTTTCATCGTAAATGAAATGAAGCAGGTAAGGAAAGACAATGCTGACAGGGAAAACTGGAAAAAAGAGGTATCAGCGCTCGCAGAAGACCAAACAGAAATAAAAGGAACATGGCGTTTTGAAATTGAAGACCTGAATATTTATGCGGAAAAAACCAATATTCATTCTCCTGCAGGATACGGTGCCACAAGCGAAAGCGCCTTCGCTACAGAAAACAGGACAAAGGTAGCGGCAAGCGGCATAGTGAAAGCCCCATACGCAAAAGGAGATTTCTTTTTCACGCCTTCAATAAAAGGCAGCTATGGCAAAACCAAATATGAAACTTACACTGGCCTTGATTCAGACAAGCTGGATTATGATGCGGAATTCCTTTATGCTCCATACGAGCTTAAATCGCTAGGCGGAGCGCTTACAGGCCCTTTCCTTACGGCAGAATATGAAACCGAATTTGAAGCGGAAAACTATAACCGCCGCAAAAAAACGCTGCGGGAAAAAACAGGCTGGAAACTTTTTGGAGGCAGCATACTGAAAGAGGCTTATGCGGCGTTCGACATTGAGCGCAGAATATATCCCGATCCGGCTTATACGCACTATGCATTTGAGGCTTTTGCAAAAGCGGAGTACAAAATACCGCATACAAACCTAACTCTGGCAGCCAATGCCATGTACCGCCGTTATCTGCCATGCCATGACGATGACATAACAAATCTGCGCGAAAGACTGGAAGTAAACTCAACTCTTACCACAAAGATATTCAAGGATTTGAGCATGGGCTTCTATGCGAAATGGATATATGCAACAGGAGCAAGGCTGGGAGGATATGCGGACAGCTTCACTTTTGGCGGCCTGCTGAATTACCATTTCCTTACAAAATGGCGCTGATATATTAACCGCAAGGCATATTTATTGATAACAGTTAAATAATACATCAGCACAAAATAGAAAAGGCAGCGTATAAATACGCTGCCTTTTTTCTTTTACCGGCATTTGCCGCAACATTAATTAGGCCATTGCGCCAGGCTGCTCAGTTCTTGAACATTCCGTCTTCATATATGGTTACTTTCCGGCCATCTTTAAGCAATGCCGTAACCTTTTTCTTCTCGGTATTTATCATGTCCCAGTGAACAGCCGAATCATTAAAGCCCAGTTCCTTTTTCATATCTGGAGTAAGCTTGCGCACATCTCCGTCAAAAGTGTCAGCATAGGCACTGCCAACGGCTATATGGCAGTTTCCGTTCACGCCGCCATGGTTTTCATCAAACAAGGTGTCCGCCATGAATTTGTCAATCTTGGAGAAACGCTTATCTGTAAGGGAAAACTCTCCCACCTGGCAGGCACCTTCATCAGTGGCAAGGATTTTCTTCACATAGTCATCGCCTTTTTCTGCGGAAATACCTACAGCGCGGCCTTCCTTAAATTCAAGGCGTATGTTCTGCACAAGATTGCCGCCCCTGAAAGCCGGCAGATTGGCAAAATATATGCCTTTGGTATAACGCCAGTCAGGCGAAGTGAAAATCTCAAAACTGGGTATATTATGACCGCTTATTCCTTTAAATCTGCGGCGTTCGCCTATTTTCACTTCAAGGTCAGCATGCTCGGATTCTATATGCACCGTATCAATGTCAAGCCCGCGAAGCCATTCCTTTATGGCTTTTGTGTTTTCAAATATTTCAGTCCATTTCCTTACCGGATCTGCTTCATTCAGCAGGCAGGCCTTCGCTATCTGATCTGCATATTCCTGAATGGAAAGCCCAGCCTGTCTGGCCAGCTCTTCCGTAGGATATGTGCACAAAGTCCAGCCAAATTCGCCATTCTCCTCGCGGCGGTTCATTATTTCCCGCAAAGGCTTGCGAGCCAGCATTGCTATGGATTGGCGCTTAGTGTCTATGTCTTTAAGATGCGTGAGCGATTCAGGCGCATAAACAAGGATATTGCCATTCAGACCTTCATACATTTCTTTATCGCCATGAGGCATAAATCCAAGCTGCTCTTCATCTGAATACTGGTAAAAGCTCTTCTCATTTTCCGGCGTGGACAAAAAGCGGAAAATCACATTGTATTTCTGCTGTATCAGCTTGCGGTATATTATCTCTCCAAGCTCCCTTCCAGGCAGGCTGCAGCGCAGCAATATGTTCTCATGAGGCTTAAATCCCGGGCGAGCAGTATTAAGGCCCCAGATAAGCACATCAGCATATTTTTCAAGCTGTTCTTTGGAATAAAAAGCCATTTTTTCCTCCATTTTATAATCACAATCAGTTTTTCTTATTATAAACACTTTTTTTCCTGCTTGCAAGAAATAAACAGATAATAAGGAACATAAGATGCTAAAAAGCATTGGCAGACAAGGCTAAATTCCCATAGGCATTTAGGCCTTTTGGCACTTTTTTCAAGAAAAATTTATACTATAATTATAATAGAGGACTTATGAAAAAATTTACAGGCCTTTTTTCAATTTTTGCTTTTATATTCTTCTTTTTTGCCTCACTGGCGGATGCGCAGCTTAATTTCTATTTCGTAAATGTGGGGCAGGGCGATGCCACATACATAGAGCTTCCCAATGGCAAAAACGCTCTTATAGACGGCGGCCCCACAAACAGGCTTATTAATGATTTTCTCAATTCAAAAAATGTAACGCATATAGATCATGTGGTGCTTACGCATCCGCATAGCGATCATTATATCGGACTGAAAAAAGTTTTTAAAACCAGAACCGTTAGCAATTTCTATGACAGCCGCGTTGAAAACATAGCAGCTAAAGGCGACAATACCCTACGCGAACAGGCAAACGCACAGCGTGCATGCAAAACTCATTTTCCTAAAATTGGTGAGAAGCTGAATTGGGATCCAAGCGTTGATGTTAAAGTGCTTAACACTTGCGAAACGCCTTTTGAAACAAGAAACAACAGTAAACTAAATAATTGCTCTATAGTGCTGAAAATAACATATAATGGCACTACAGTAATGATGATGGGCGATGCGGAAATGCCTGCTGAAGCCGAAATACTGAAAAGATTCCCCAATGAGCTTAAGTCCTATGCACTAAAAGCAGGGCATCATGGCTCAGATACAGCATCATCTGAAGCTTTCTTAGCAAAAGTTCAGCCTAAAGTAGCCATACTTTCTTTCGGAGCGAACAATAAATACGGACATCCCGATTATGATGCGCTGATGCGTTTACAGAAATATGGTGCACAATTATTTGCCACGCAAGCGGAAACGCAAACTCTTTTCCTGCCTGCTCCGGGAAAAAGAAGCAATGCTGAGCAGCCGCAGATTAAGGCTTATCATCCAAATGAGCAGCTTATGTTTGATTTCGGCATTGAGCAGCCTGTTGAGGTAAGCATACCAATGCTGACTGATGAGCAAAAAACAAAAACAAAAAAGAACAAGATTATAAAAGATATTAAAAAGTTTGGCTCAGACCAAGAAAACATTTCAGAACAGCTGCAGTTATTCTGAATATGGAATATGACTGCAAATTAGAAACGCCCGCTTAATGCGGGCTTTCTTCTTTAAACAAAAAAATATGAAAATCACAAAAACATGCCTAATTATATTATAATATCTTAAAAGCCAATGCTGCCTATTTTATTTAGATATAATATAAGCACGTTTATTAAGGAATATGCTGTTTTTATGAAACATTTTTTAAGCCTACTCTTACCCGCAGGCATAATGATTTTTCTTTCTGCCTGCGCTGCTTTTACTTCCGGCGAAATAAAACTGGATAGAGACATAGCCGTTGACATGGTTTCAGATAATGAAAAGAAAGTTTATTCAGAGATAAAAGTCTCATGGGAAAACTTTCCTTACCGCTCCGGGACTGATAAGATAGGCACAGGAGAAATTGACGAAGGAACAGGGGAATTTAAACAGCAGGAAATCAAGCCTGAGACAGCAGACCCTGCTGACCAGCAAAAATTATTGGAGCTTGCAAAAAAAATTTTTAAGAAAGCCGGCCTTTATGACCGAAACAAAGGAAAAGACACTCTTCAGCTTTATCTTCAAACAATCAACCGCTGGGATTATGGAACCTTGCTCAACACCTTTTTTGTAGAAACTCCTTTTATTCTCATATTACCGCGCTCGCTGCCTACCGGATATATGCTTATGGCAGACATAGAAACAGCAACAAGCACAGCTCATATAGAGCTGGCGGCAACAAACAAAACATATTTCTTTCTGCCGCTTGCGCCGCTTTACCCCCTTCTTTCCCCTTCCAGCGGAGAAAAGAAAATACTTAATCAGATCTTCTGGCGAATGGCAACGGAAATTTATGAAGAGCAAAGAAAAGCTCTTAAAGCTATTAAAAGTGATCCCGGACTGCTGAAAAAGATCCAGGCAGAAAAGGAAGCTAAAGCAGCAAAGATAAGAAAAGAAGCTGAAGAAGCAGCAAAAAAAGCCGCAGAAGCTGAAGCGGCGGCAAATGCAGAAAATGAAAGCTTTGGAATAACTGCCTCCGAACAGTTGGAAAAAGATAATGCGGCAGACTCTGGCAGACAAAGCCAAGCGGAAAAAGAAAACAATGCTTCCGCCAAACAGCCTGACAAAGATACAGACAAATCCGCTGCGAAAGCATCCTCATCTGAAAGCTTAAAACAGGAACAGGATGCAATCCTGCAGGATAATTCTGCATTACCCAATGATTTCACGCCTACGGTAGTAATGACAAATGATTAATATAGGATGAATAGCATTTCATTATTGATGTTTACAATGCTTGGACGGAAGATTCTTTCTTCCGTCTTGTCTTTTTATCTTTTTTTATCGGCTGTGATATTGATTCTTTCTTTCGCGGCCCTTCCTTTTTTTCCAGATGCTTTTTCAGCCGTCTCAAGGTTTGCTTGTGAAAGCTATTTCGTGAAATCAGCCGCTTGGCTGGCGGCTGCGCTCATGGCAATTCACTTAATTCTTGAACTGAGCGTAAAGCTGGAAAATCTCATTAAAAGCTCTCAGCAGAATCCAGACATAAAATTTAACGGGCAGGCCCCAGTGCTTTCCTTCTGTCTTCCTTTTGCTGAAATAATATTCTGCACATGCCTTTATGCCTATATATATTTTCTCAGCTCTTTTGATTTTACTGAAAAAGGCACAGATTATGCTCAAACGCTGATAGAACTGCTGCGCGCAAAAAGAATTGCGCTTATATGGCTTACCGGCTTTCTATCTCTTTCCTTCATATTCGGAAGGGGACTGCCGGATGCCCTGCATTGCCTGGGTTTTTCCACAAGCAGGGAAAAATCCAGCATACGCTATCTGTGGCGCGGGCTAGTGATTTTATGCCTTTCGGTTTCATTGCTTTCCATATATTATTGCACCGAAACAGACCTTCTGCTAAACATACAGGAAGAACCGATGGTGATAATAAAATGAAAAAAATAAGCGCAAGGCATGACAGGCCACAGAAAAAAAACACAGTCCCTTTAATGCTTAATGCGGCAATTCCGCCGGGAAGCCTTAAAGACAAATGGCCTTATCTTGCCGCAAGGCTGCCGCAGCTTCCGCCTGAAAAAAAAGAAAAATCAAGTATAATAGTTATTGGAGGAGGCCTTGCAGCCTGCGCAGCTTCCGCCGCTCTTGCCGAACAGGGATATAATGTAAAGATGATAACTAAAGTGGAATCACCAATCCACGAGAACACATCTTATATGCGCGGAGGGCTGAATGCTTCCAGAAATTACGCAAATGACGGGGACAGCGATGAGCGCTTTTTCAGGGATACTATAGAATATGGCAGCAGGCGCTCCCGCGAAGCGGATGTATATCGCATGGCACAGCTTAGCGGCAGAGTGCTGGACACATGCTCCGCGCTATGCGTCCCATTTTTGCGAGATGAAGGCGGCATGCTCTTGCCAAGAACATATCCCGGAGGCAACACTGCCCGTTCTTTCCAGGCAAGAGGCCAGACCGGACGGCAGCTGCTGCAAGCTTTCCATGCTGCTCTGCTTCGCCAAAAGAAAAGGGGCAAAGCTTCTATAATAAGCCGCCGTGAAACCGTAGAAATAGCAATAGAACAGGGCCATGCCCGAGGCGTAATAACGCGCAATCTTATAAACGGGAATGAGGAAGCCTGGCCTGCCGATGCCGTAGTAATGGCCTGCGGAGGGTATTCAGACATCTATAATTCAAAGCCTAATCCGCTTTCAGGCGGAATTATACCGCTATGGGCGGCGTACCGCGCAGGGGCAGGATTCGCAAATCCCTGTTTTTCGCTTGACTTGCCAGGCAATGCCACAAAATGGAAAATCGTCCCCGAGGATTATAATGCCGCGCACAGATGCTCTGGCGGATTATGGGTAGATTATCAGCTCAGGACAACCATAACAGGCCTTTTCGCAATCGGAGAAGCAAATTTCTCAACGCATGGAGCAAACTGCATGCCTGGCAATGCCCCTCTTCAAGAGATTTCAGACGGTCTTTTCATACTGCCGGCTGTGATTGGAGCTTACCTATCTAAAACAAAGCTGCCTGAAATAAGGGAAACTGATGCGGCTTTCACAAAAGCAATGAGCAAAGCCAAGAACCGAAAGCAGAAGCTGCTAACCATACACGGCAGGACTTCTCCTGAAGAATTTCACCACAGATTTTCCGCTATAATGCGTGACAAAGCCGGCTTCATACGTTACAGCTACCGATTACAGCAAGCAATTAAAGAAATTAGGGGACTGCGTTCGGAATTTTACAGGGATTTACTCCTTCCTGAAACCACATATTACAATATCACATATGAAACCGCTGAAAAAATAGCCGTCTGCCTGGAATTTGGAGAACTTCTCATAAAGGATGCCCTGTTAAGGAATGAAACCTGCGGCGCTCATTTCAGAATGGATTATGCGCCAGACAATGCCAGCTCTTCAAAAAGCGAAGGAACGCTTGTGCGCGTTTGGTTCCGCCAGGCTGCCGGCGAAGACATTCCAATAAAGGAAATGCTTAAATTTACTTATTCCAAAAAGGCAGATGAGCATCATAAAAAAAGCATAAGACTGAAACGAAACACGGATAATGATATCCGGCAAGGAAAAAGAAATGGCTAAAAAAGCAGCAAAAACTTTTAGCGTGCAGTTAAGAATATGGCGGCAGACAAACAGGCATACTCAAGGAAGAATAGTGCAATACCAGGTGAATGGAATCACTGCGGACATGACCTTTCTGGACATGCTGGAAAAACTGAATGAAAAGCTGCTGAAACGAGGAGAAATACCTGTTGTGTTTGAAGCTAACTGCCGAGAAGGCAGCTGCGGAACATGCGGGCTTATAATAAACGGTGAGCCGCACGGCCCTGGCGAGCATTCCGTAACCTGCCGCCTTACGATGAAAAATTTCAATCCTGGCGACATAATAACTGTTGAGCCTTGGAGAATAAAGTCTTTTCCAATAGTTAAGGATCTGGCAACTGACCGCAAGGCCTTAGACAGGATATGCGAAGCTGGAGGCTTCATATCGGCAAATCTAGGCAGTTCTCCTGAAGCTAATGCGATAAATGTGCCTAAGGAGGCTGCCGAAGAAGCTCTGGCCGCAGCCAGCTGCACTGGCTGCGGCGCATGCATAGCCGCATGCCCGAACGGTTCAGCAGCATTGTTTGTAGCGGCTAAACTTGCTCATCTGTCAATCATGCCGCAAGGAGAGCCTGAAAAAAACTCAAGGGCCATAGCGCTTGTGCGGGCCGCAGAAAAAGAGGGTTTCGGACCATGCTGCAATAATGGAGCATGCGAAAAAGCCTGCCCGCGCGGGATAAAAAAAGACCTGATAGCAAAAATGCACAGGGCATATTTAAGAGCGCTGCTCGGAATGAAATAACACTCAAAAGACTGTTTATTGCATGCTTAAAATCTAAATTAAACACAAAATCATGCGAAGGAAAGGCAAAATTATTAAAATGGTATAATTTATATATTAGAGCAGAATATATGAATTATCTGATTGATCAGGCTATTTCACAGCTAGACAAAATAAAAGTATCCCGTTTTGAATATCCTTCTGAAGACAAGGGCATATTGGACCAGGCAGGCTGCTGTTTCCTTGCGGCGCTTATCAGAACAACTAATGCAAAAAAAGTGCTAGAATACGGCTCCGGGTTCTCCTCGCTGATGATAGCCAGGGAAATTGAGAATAAAACCGGAGCATTCCTTTATTCCGTTGACAGCTCAGAAAAATATTCCAAGACCGGCAAGGACATTGTCTCTGCCTCATGTTCCAGAATACGATTTGTGTTCAGGCAGGCTAAAGTGAGGCCGCATTTTTACAACCGCAGACTGCTTCTAGGCTATGGCCTGAAACCAAAAGAACTGAAAAAACGCGGGCAATTTGATTTAGCATCAATAGATCTGCCGGCATATAACCGATGTATATGCGAAAGCGCCGCATACGAGGCATTTTCCGTGCTGAAACCAGGCGGCTTCATAGTAATAGGCAATGCAAATTCCGCAGATCCAAAAAACAAAAAATGGAAAAAAATGTTCGGGCAAAATGCTGTTTTCCACTATCTTGACGGCTTAGGAGAAGGAATAGCCGTAATTGAGAAGATAAAAGACTCTAAACCATCCTCTTTAGGCTTTTCCTCCAGCATTGCTGAAAGCTGCCGAACCATAAAATACGCAATAGATTTTTATTCCGGAAAATACGAATAATTATAACAATAAGATAAAAAGCAAATGCTTTTTTAAAAAAAGTATTGATACGGTATTTATAAAGGACGAAATATTACCGAGTCGTATTGAACTTGTTTCAGGACCTCTTTAAGCCGCAGAGATGCTGAAATAAATTCAGCATGACGTAAAAACTGTAAAATCAATAATCTTCTTATAAAGAGCGAAAGCAAAAAAGCTATTTCTCAGCCGGAACGGCACGCAATGTTATTAAAGGTATTTCAGGCGCAGCAAGGAAACGCATTCTCGGTCCCCAAGAGCCAGTGCCAGAAGTAACATAAAAATGAGTGCCGTCTATGGCATAATGCCCGTAAAAAAATGGATAAACTATGCGAACAAACAGATGGAATGGAAAAATCTGGCCTCGGTGCGTATGCCCTGAAAGAACAAGCATTGTCCCCTTTTCGGCAAATTCCTTATAGTAAAGCGGCTCATGGGAAAGCACTATCTCCGGCATGGAGGGATTTCTGCCTGCGTATGATGCGGCGGCATCGGCATCCAAACGCTCAGATTTAATATCGCCTATGCCGGTAAGGCGCAAGCCAGCTGTCTCAATTGAGTCATTATGCAACAGCTTAAGGCCAAAGCGCGAGAAAAGCTCTATTGATTCTTCAAGCCCGAAATAATATTCATGATTGCCTAAGCAGGCATATACTCCGTCTTTAGCTTTAAGGGCATTGAAATATCCTTTTGACGCATCTGAAAGGTCAACTCCAGGATCTATGACATCCCCTGTTATCAAAACCATGTTAGGATTAAGCTTATTTATTCTTTCCATTGTTCTGCGGAAAGAGTCCATCTTTACCTTGGAATCAAGATGAAGATCTGAGAGTTGAACTATCCTGTATCCGTCAAGGGCTTGCGGAAGCTTATCGGAACGCAGCTCAATATTGCGTATTTTCGGCTGGCTAAAGCCATTGTAAAAAGAAGAGGCCAGACATAATGCAGCAAATGCCACAGTAATCCATGCCTGCATGTGCTGCGGCACAATAACGGAACATTTTCTTAAAATGAAAAAAATAAGCGAGCAAAATGCGAATGATGTTGCAGCTATCAGTATCCCGCCCATCCATGAAAAACCGATGAAAGAAAGCGCTGCGCTGCCCGGAAAAGCAGCAAAATGCCTTAAACGCATTGTTCCAAAAGCAAGCAGGCCTGCGGCAACAAATAAAAGAGGCAAAAGCCTTATAATCTTGTTAAGGTGGAAAGACGAAGCTATCCAGCGGCCGGCATACCAGTTTATGCCAGCATATGCCATTAAAGACAAAAGAAATACTAAATGAAAAAAATAATGCTTTATAATCCGCTCCACTTTTCGCCAAGGCTATTCTCATGAACGCAATTTATGCGCACCTGTCCCCAAGAAGCACTTTCAGGCTGGTTGTCATAATACCAGCCGCCAACATCATTAAGCTTAGGGGCTTCTGATGGAACGGTAACATGCCGCCTAGGCTCATGGGGAGTTCCTGGAAGCTCATTTTTAGGTATTTTCATAAGGTATTTTTTCTTAAGACATGAAAGGTCATCTTCAGGATACCTGCCATTGTCTGCCTTATAAATTTCTATTGCTCCGCGCAATGTGGCAAGTCCGCCTTTGGCATTTCCTTCCTTTGACTTCGCTATAAGAGCATCAAAGGCAGGGGCTGAGAGTAAACCCAATAAAGCAAGTATAAGCAATGCGACAATAAATTCTGTTAGAGTGAAACCGCTGCGCCTGTATTTCCTCATATAAATATTATACAAAAGCGGACATTAGGCTTGAAATAGCATCTGCTTCATAATTCAAAATTATTATAAGTCATAAGATTGTTATGAGAATTTTATATAAATACGGCACATTTGATAAAATAACTATATGCGCTTCAAATCAAGAATTAAATCATTTTTCAGCGTTCTGCTAAGAAAAAGATTTTGGTTCATCATCCTGATGGCTTTCGCCTTCTTCATGTGGAAATTCGGAAGGCCCGTGATACTTTTCATGGGTTTTAATATCTCTGGAACTGTTTCAATAGAAAAAAACAGCAGGCTTAGCAAAAAAACAAACACTATTTTACATATAGTGGCGAAAAATGAGAATGGCATTCCTATTGCCGGAAAGAAGATTTATAATCCAAAATTTCCGCAGCCATATACTCTGAATTTTGAGAATATTTTCTATAAAGACCTAATCACAAAGAATTACACGCTTGATTTTTATTTCAATGACCATGGGGAAATAGGCTCAAGCGGACATGGCGATATGTTTGCCGTAAGAAAAGACACTGTTCCTTTTTGGGGCAAAGGGATAAATGTTACCCTTAAAACTAAAAACTGAAACGCATAATACAATGCCTTGCTAACATTAGGCTTGATGCTAGAGCTATGCTCTCAAAGCCTGTGTTTTAGGAATTGCATGCGTTCATGGCCCGTTCAATGCCTTCCGAAACGCATAATTCAATGGATTTCCAGATTTTTTCAAGCACTTCCGGCATGCGTTCCAGCTCTTCTTTAGGGAAATTTCCCAAAACATAATCTTTGCCCTGTATATAAGAGGGCCTTGGGCCTATGCCTATGCGAAGCCTTGGCACTGCCGATGAGCCGAGGCAATTTATTATTGATGCCATGCCATTGTGCGAGCCCGACGATCCGTCTTTCCTTATTCGTGTTTTGCCAAAAGGCAGCGCCAAATCATCATAAACAGCCATTATCTGCTGCGGAGGAATTTTGAAAAAAGCCGCGAGAGACTGCACTGCCCTCCCTGATAAATTCATATAAGTCTGAGGCTTAAGGAAATAGATTTTTTCGCCATTATGTTCCCATACAGCGTAAAGGCCAAGGTTCTGCCAGTTGCGCCAGTCATTGCTTATTCCAGCCTGCTCAGAGGCATAATCTCCGGCCATAAAGCCTGCGTTATGACGGGTCTTTTTATATTCTTCGCCAGGATTTCCTAAAAAAGCTATTAGACGTATATTATCTTTTTTCATGATTTCTGAAAAAAATTAAATGCCAGTTTGAGTGCAAGCAGAGCATTGCCAGGGGATTAATGCCGGCAATATAAAACTTAAACGGCAAAAATAACAAAGAACGGCAGCCTCCAGGCTCCGTTCAAAAGGCAAAGCAAATGCCGGGCATAATTATATATGCCCGGCATTACTTACGCCGGAATAGCCTTTATTTTTTGTCGGCAGCAGCTGCCTCAGCGGGTTTTGCCCCGCCTTTTGCGGCTTCAGGCGCAGCCGGAGCAGCGGCTGGGGCAGGAATGCCGGCCGCGGCATCCTTGGCTACAGCAATGCTGACTACGATCATTTCAGGATCGTCAAGAATTTCAACTTTTTCTCCAGCATTAACATCTTTAACGCGGATTGACTCATTGATGTTCAGCTTCGTTATGTCTATCGGAATGTCATGCGGAATATCCATGGGAAGCGCTGACACAACCAGTTTGCGGAGATTGTGTTCAAGCATACCGCCCTGAATTTTTACGCCGGGGGCATCGCCCTTCAGCACCACAGGAATCTTAACCTCAACTTTCTTATTGATGTCTATTCTCTGAAGATCCACATGCCAGAAATTATTTTTTACCGGGTGGCGCTGTATCGCCTTAATGATTACCTTGTCTTCATTTGTGCCGTATTTTAAAGTTATTACCACATTGGCATCTTTCTTGTAAGCAGCCGTAATGGCTTTCTCGTCAACAGCAATGCTGACCGGGGCTTTGCCCATTCCATAAATAACGCCTGGGACTTTTCCTGCGGCCCTGTAAGCGCTTAATACTCCGCCCACTCCGGCTTTTTCTCTGAGTTCAGCTGTTATAATAGTCTGTTCCATAATTAGTACTTTCTCCTGCTAATATCCGTTATAAATCATGCGAAAAGCTCGCTTATGGATTCACCCATGTGATTGCGCTTAATGGCTTCAGCCAGAAGCTCCGCTACGGACACTATCTTTATTTTAGCACTTTTTGAAGCATTTATGGGAATTGTGTCCGTAAAAACCGCTTCTTCAATGGGAGATTTATCAATTTTCTCTATGGCATCCCTAGAAAGAACGCCATGCGATGCCGCAACTATTATGCGTTTAGCGCCATTGGCATGTATGGCATTGGCGGCAGCTATGAGCGTGCCGGCTGTGTCAACTATGTCATCAAGTATAAAGCAGGTTTTGCCATCAACATCGCCGATTATATGGTATACCACTGCTTCATTGGGATGCGGACGCCTTTTGTCTATTATTACAAGACCCGCATTCAGCCGCGCGGCTATCGCCCTGGCCCTTTCCACGCTGCCGACATCAGGGGAAACCACCACAAGATCCTCAAAATGCTGCTGCTTCACATAATCTAAAATTACGGGACGGGCATACAGATGATCCAGCGGAATATCAAAAAAACCCTGAATCTGCGCCGCATGAAGGTCTATTGTTATAACCCTGTCCGCGCCAGCCTTAGTTAAAAGATTAGCTATAAGCTTAGCCGTTATTGCCACGCGCGGAAGCGGTTTGCGGTCTTGCCTGGCATAGCCATAATAAGGCATTACCAGATTTATCTTGCCTGAAGAGGCTCTGCGGAGCGCGTCCATCATTATGAGCAGCTCCATGAGATTGTCATTCACAGGCGGGCAAGTGGGCTGAATAATATAACAGTCCGAATCCCTCACGCTATCAAGGATATGAACATCAATCTCGCCGTCAGCAAAATGCGTGATGCGGGCACGGGAAAGCGGAACGCCGAGGCATTCGCTTATTTTCTCTGACAGTTCAGGATTGGCATTTCCAGTAAAAAGTTTAAGATCATGTCGCTGGAATTTCATGTTTCCGCCTTTTACAAGTTTTTAGCTTTTCTTTTCTGCCTGCTTTATTCTTAGCGGCTTGCGCGCAAGAACAATTTGCCTGGCCCGGGCTATGCCCAGCTGGCCCTCCGGAACTCTTTTTGTTATCGTGGAACCGGCTGCCGTGTAAGCCCCTTTTTCAACTTCAACGGGGGCTACGAGATTTGAATTTGAGCCTATGAAAGCTCCGTCGCCTATTACGGTGGAGTTCTTGTTAACGCCGTCATAATTGCAGGTTATCGTGCCTGCGCCTATGTTCACATTCTCCCCCATTATGGTATCGCCGATATAGCTGTGATGGTGCATTTTAGAGCCGCGGCCTATTACGGATTTCTTCACTTCAGCAAAATTGCCGACTTGAGCACGCTCGCATATTTCAGACAGAGGGCGAAGATGTGCCATAGGGCCAACAACAGCGAAGGAATGAACATGGCTTTTTTCAAGAATGCAGGAATATTTAACTTCCGCATTATCATCAATCACGCAGTCTTCTATTATTCCGCCAGGCCCTATTGAGCAGCCGCTGCCTATATGAGTTTTTCCGCGCAGGAAAACACCAGGATAAATGACAGTGTCTTGGCCTATTATGACTTCTTCATCTATATAAGTGTTAAGCGGGTCTAAGATTGTAACGCCGCTTCGCATGAGCTCAATGTTTTTACGGCTAATAAGCATCCTGTACGCATCGGCAAGTCCTTCCCTGGAATTTATGCCTGTTATCTCCGAACAGTCATCTATTTTGAAGGCCGTGGCCTTGCCGCCTGCGGCAATGATATTCTCTATTGCGTCTGTAAGGTAAAATTCCCCTTTGGACCCTTTAGGCTTCAAGCCGGAAACAGCTTTCTTCAATGCCGCCTTGCGGAAAAAATAGGTGCCTGAATTTACTTCTCTTATTGCGAGAATGCTTTTCGGCGCTCCGTCAGCTTCCACAATGGCTTCCAGAAGCCCGCTGGCACTGCGCTTTATGCGCCCGTATGCCGCAGCGTCTTCAAGCTCAGCGGTCATAACAGTGCAGTCTGATTTTGTTTCCTCAAAAAAAGCGGCCAGTTTTTTTATTGTGGTTGTTTTGAAAAGAGGAGCATCTCCGCATAGAATCGCAATATTCTCATGCTTTTCTATTTCAGACATGGCTTCCTGAATTGCGCGGCCGCTGCCTTTCAGCAGCTGCTGGCGGACAAAAATAATCTGCGGAAATTTTTCATTTTCAGTTTTGCTGTCTGGCATTGAAAATGCTTCCGGGATTTTCTTTTTTAATTCTTCTTCTACAAGATCACCGCCATGCCCCGTAACAACTATAATGCTTTCTGGTTCAAGAGGAATAAGCTTACGGACAACATGTTCCACTAGGGAACGGCTGCCGAGCTTGTGCAGCACCTTTGGGAGCGAGGATTTCATCCTTGTGCCCATTCCTGCTGCCAGCACTACTGCGGAAAATTTTATTTCAGCCATAAGCATAATTATTTTACAAAATTATGGATAGCAATGTATGCTGCAATGCCTTTACGCGAATTAACATTGTAATCGCTATAAGGACAATATTATTGAATAAGGAGCGCTATGTCCAGCTATACAGACAGATTAACAGATAAGAACATTTTACCGCAACTGCATGGCTGGAATATAAAAAGACACTGCGAGGATAAAATGCCAGTCAAGCCGCTCCGCATGACAAAAGCAATAAATATCAAGTCCTGCCGCATGAAGCCGCAAAAGGGCAATTGGCGCAATAAGCATTGTCTTCAGCCGGCCTGAACTTCTGCTCGGGATCAAGAATTTCTTCTGCAAGCATTGTTATAGCTTGCTCAAACTCTGCCTGCTTTCTTTCGCAAATTTCACGGAAATCCATGCCTGCCTCTTCCGCATCAGCATCTACATTCTTGGCAGGATAAAGAACTTTGCTTTCAATATTCTCCTGGCCAAGCATAATAAGCTCAGCGTTTTTATTGCGTCCGGCATATTCTTTTTCGCCATTAAGCGCCATCAGGTAAAATGGCAGCTGCACAGAGCGCAATGTTTTAATCCATTCCGCCCTGTCATCCAGGTTAAAATTTTTCAGGTTAGGCAGCTTTGCCGAAGATCCTGTCTTATAATCAGCTATGAACACCGTTCCGTTGCGTATGTCTATGCGGTCCGCCTTGCCATTTATCCTAATGCTTCCATGCTTAGTGTTTGCCATAGCTGAAACTTTCGTTTCAAGCCTCACTATTTCAATCTCCCCCTGCGCATATTTTTCATAAAAGCTGAGTATGCCTTCCATGCGGCGAAAGAGCTGCTTTTTAAACAGAAATTCAAAGCCGCTGGAAGAACTGCCAAAATTCTGATTAATTATCTTTTCAGTTATTGCGAAGATAGCATTTCTGTCATTATCAAAGTTTATCGTAAGCGGCTTGCCAGCTTTGCCTGCGAAAAATTCCTCAAGTATGGCATGTACTATTGTGCCTATGTCCGCAGGATTCAGCTCTTCTGTTATTTCTTTCTTTTCCCTCATGCCCAAGACATATGAGTAAAAAAAGCGCAGCCCGCAATTCATATATGTGTCTATTGAAGTAGGCGAAAGAGACATCTTATGCAGTCTTTCAAGAATAGGCGGAGTCTTGTTTGCGGGAAAAGGCTGGCCTGGTTTAAATGAAACTTTGAAAGAAAGAGTTTCCTCACTTATTTTTTTCCCGCCCAGCTCCTGCTGCCATATCATCTTTTCCACGAAAGGGCTTTTTTCATTTTCATCAGAATCCAGATAAAAAATATGGGCTTCTTTTGCGGAGCATATCAGATTTTCAAAATGGAAGCGGGATTCATTCTCCCGGTCGCGGTATGTTATAAGGCCAAGCCTGGAGCGGATGAAATCAGAAAGTATTCTGTTTTTTCTGCCGGAAGGAGGCAATACATCAGCATTCGCATCCAAGAAATAGACTTTTTCAAAATGCAGGCTTCTGGTTTCAATAGGGCCTAAAATCTGCATGCCTTTAACAGGCGTGCCGCTGAAAGGATAGCCGATTTTTTTTAATGTCAGCCCTAGAAAGCGGAAATAGGCTTGGGAATCGCTAAACTTCTCCGAGCCAAGCCCTGAATGCCCAATGCTATCCAAAGCTTCATGCAGAGCGGCTGAAAACTCTCCCCAGTAGCGATGAGAAGAAGCAGTGCTGTTTTGCGCTATCAGCAAATAAACTGTTTTTATTTTGCTGATGAAATCTGACAAATCATTAATTTTTTCAAAAGGCTGAACGAAAGAATGGTAAATATATTGAAGATGAGTTTTAACATCAGCAGCGCTTAATTTGCTTGAAAGCATTTCATTCCCTATATCAAGCTGCGCAGAAGGATCAAAAAGTCTTATGAGGCGGCCAGAAAGACATGCTTCAAGCGTTTGCACGGCTATTCTTCCATTTTCCGCCATGCCCTTACATGTGAGATTTTTAATATAAGGATGCCTTAAGAAAGAGATATAGGCTGATGAATCATATCCTTCAAGCGGCTTCATTGCAAAAAGGCGGTAAAGGGCAAGGTAAAGAGAATAAACAGGGGAAACCGCAATGGGGCAGGCAAGCGAAATATTGCAAGGCATCCCCGAAGGGATAGCATTTGCCAGCAAAGGGAAAAGAGAATGTGCATCCGGAAGCACCGCTGCTATTTTTGATTCATCTGAGATTTCTGTTTCATTATTTGCGTTTTTATTTTTCAATAAATTCTCTTCCATAAATTCCCGCAGACGAAATATTTCAGCGTGCATGTCAGCAGCCCTATGAAAGAATATTTTGCCTTTCGGTTCTGGCGTAACAATATTTTCAGCCGCAAGCTGAGGCACATATTTGCCCAGCAGGCTGTTCTGCGTGAAAAAAAATTCCGCCCCGGCATTTTCAAACATGGAAAATAATTGTCTTTCAGAACGGTTCTGTCGCAGAAAGCCGGCAATGAAAATGCGATTGTATTGCCGCAAATGCTCCATTTTAAGATTTTCTGCTGTCCAGGCCGCTACTCCGGCAGATGTTATCAGGCCTGCAATGTCCAGTGATTTATAAAACTCATCGTAAAGTGCGCTAAAATTTTTTATTTTTCCAGCGAATTTTTCCTTAATCTCCTTATAAGCAGCAGGAGGTTCATCTTTCTTAAATGAGCTGGAAGCGCTTGAGAAGCCTTTGCGAAGTTCCTCCTGCAGCAAGTAATTATAAGAGGAGAGTTCATTAGGCGAAACCAGGTCTCTTTTAAGCTCTTCCATTTCCTCAGAAAGCGAAAAAGCAAGAGGCAAAAGCATATCAATGCCAGAATCAGCTGAATTGCGGCTGAGCAGACGGCAAAAGCTGTTTTTAAGCTGCTGAAGAAGGACATGGAGCATATCAAATTCATTAGCCATGCGGCGCGCAGGGCCATATTTGCAATACACATCCGACATAAAGCCGTCTATACTAAAGGCAGAAGGGGCTTTCAGTGCTCTTTTTTTTGCCTTAGCCAGATATTTTCGCAGAAAAAAAGCCGGCCTTTTTCCAGGAAATATTATAAGACACCGGCTTATGTCTTCCCCCTCCTCCAAAATGCGGCGGGACAAAATCTCAATCATGTTTTCTTCAGGTTTTAAGATATGGAAATTCATAAGATAAAAAAGATTTCAGATACAGTCTGTCAATGCCGGGACATGCTTAATGCAGCAGCTTTTCGGCATTTAAATGGAAAATATTTTCTATGTCATTTCCCGAAAGTTCCGGTAAGGATTCTATAAGCGCTGCCAGCTTTTCAGGATATGCCCATGGACAATCCGTGCCAAAAAGAAATTTTTCCATATCATGCGAAGCGAAAATCTCTCTGCGCAGGTCTTCGGGAATCTCATTTATGAATGAGGTATCAAACCATATATCGCGGCCACAGAGAAGTTCGCGCACCTCGCGGTATCTTTTCCAGCCGCCCATGTGCGCGGCAATAATCCTCAATTCAGGAAAATTTTCCATCACGGTAACGAATTTATCAGCAGAAGCGTTCATGCTTTCAGGAAAAGCTATATCATATCCAGCATGAAAAATCACGGTAAAATTCATGTCTGAAAGCGCTTCATAAACTGGAAACACCCTTCTGTCATCAACAGAAAAATCCTGATACATCGGATGAAGTTTTATTCCTTTTATTCCGGCAGACCTGAATGCCTCAAGTTCCTGTTCAAAATTTTCAGAAAAAGGATGAACAGAGCCGAAAGGAATAAGCCTTTCCGAAGAGAATGACCTGATCCATTTGAGAATTGAGGGCGACTGCTTAGGCTTTGTTGCTATTGGAAGCACAAAAGAAACACTGACACCTCCACGGTCCATGGCTTCAAGAAGACCGGAAGTTGTTCCGTCAGTCGCGGGTTCAACATCCCTGTTCACTGCGCAGAGCCCGGCCATGGCTTTTGGTGCCAGGGCATCCGGATAGGCATGTGTGTGCACATCAATTATTTTCATGCAGAATTATCACTGCGCAAGTATCTCCTCGCGGGTTATGGAATATTTACCGTCCAGCCAGTCTGTTATCTCACGCGCCGCCGCCGCTGTGTCATTGGTACGGCTTCCGCGGAATTCAGAATAATCCCGCTTCAGTTCCATGCGGCGCTCCGGAGTAATTGCCGCAAGCCCCTTGTCGGCGAACAGTTCCAGGTCGCGTTCCAGCAGGTCTGCCATCTCCCGGCAGGTAACCGCCCCGGCAGCACGGTGAAATGCCTGCACAGGGTCATATTGCGGGCCGCGCTTATAGCTTTCCGCAAGCGTAGCAAGAACTATCTTGGAAAGAGCGGCCTGATTCATGGGATTAGCTATATGCG
Organism: Elusimicrobiales bacterium; assembly: GCA_024681855.1. Taxonomy (GTDB): domain Bacteria; phylum Elusimicrobiota; class Elusimicrobia; order Elusimicrobiales; family UBA9959; genus CACZRG01. Next base: position 36,356 of record JAILAB010000007.1, on the reverse strand, counting down.
CCTCAATCCCGGCGCCCATTCCGGCAGGCCGTCCGGTAAATGCCCGCAGGTGCAGGAATGGGCTCATGCGCGGCCCATCGTTGACAGGATAATTGTCCCATATCACTGGCCTGCGGCCCAGCCTTAGCGAGACACTCTGCAGATACTCCTCAGTAAAAGACCTGGAACACACAAGATCGCCGGTCCAGAAAATGCTTATTTTCTTATCCAGTTCCGCATTCAGCCTTGAAAAATAATCCTCCGGCATTTTCCCATACAGTTTTTCAAGAACGGGGTCATCGGAATAATATGTGGGACAGAAAATTATCTTCTTCACCCTGGTATTGGCAGCCATGAAATTAAGTATCTCAATCTGCTTCGCGGCAAGGCCGTTCACATCGCCTTTCATATCATCCATAAGAATGCAGAGAATATCAGGTTTTATCCTGTCAAAAGCCAGAAGCCTGTGCAGCAAGGCGCTTTTTGTCTCTGAATCAAAAGGTGAAAGATAAATTTCATAAGGACTGAAACCTATGCCAAATTCACAACACTCTTTGCGCAGCTCAAGAGAGAGTTTTGCAAGTTTTTTCTCCAGCCCTTCAGGCAGCGGGTCACGCCATCTGCGGCGCATATAGGCATCCGCTTTCGGCGCATAAATATAAGCAGAAAAGCCATAGCGGCGCATGAACGGGATATATCCTGAACGTTCACCCCATGTCCATGGCCTGCCGTAAAAACCTTCAATTATGCCCAGTTTTGTATTCATAAGAAAATAATGCCATATCGTTAAGTGATTTTACAAATAATCTATCTGACAATTTCGCTTATTTTTTCAGAGACCTCATCTAGTTTTTTCTGTTCCCAATCAGCAAGTTTCCGCGTATTGCCGGTTTTAAGGTTCTCCTCAATTCTGCTGACCAGTCTGGCATTATATGAACGCTCGCCAACCCAGCCAAGGCTGCTGCCGGCTATCTGCTCAAAAGTAACATCCTTAGCCTCGGCAATGCGCCATGCCCAGTACCTGGCATCAATTTCAAATACAGGCAGGCTTAATTCAGTAATTTTTCTGTTTTTCAGAAACCTGTTTTCTGAAGCGGGTTTCTCCCTGCCGCCGTTAAGAAATAGTGATATTTTATGATTGCTTTCTTCAAGCCTGTCCCATTCCTCAGGCGTTACGGTAACAGTACTGCCGGCTTTAACATATTTTTCCGTCAGGTCTATCACCGCCTTATTCTCCTGGTCCGATCCTAACCAGTTTTTATAAGAAGATTTTAATTCCTCAAGACTTGTTCTTTGATACTTTATCTTAAGAACAAGTTCCCTGGCTCTTATATCTCTCACAGGAAACTGTAAAATATCAATTTCCGCATCTGTATCTGACACCGGCTTTTCTGCCTGACCGGATCTTGCGGGCACTTCCGCACTGCTTCTGTTCTTAGCAGCTGGCTCTTTCTTTTCCCTGTTTAAGGTAATCCCATTACCTTTTCTGCCAGGCCCATTATCCGGGCTTACGCCGGCATACAGAGGCACAGCCACAAACAAAGCGCATAAGATAAAAAAACAATGTTTCATATTCGTATGTTAATAAAAAAATTCAGATAAAGCAAATAAAAAATATGACTCTTTTAAAGAAAAGCATTGATACAATGCAATTATAAAGAATGCAAATATTACTTTGCCGTCTTGAACCTGTTTCAGAACCTCTTTAAGCCGCAGAGATGCTGAAATAAATTCAGCATGACATAAAAACTGTAAAATCAATAATTTTCTTATAAAGAGCGAAAAATATATTATACAGGTGAAATATTCTACTCGTTTTTCTTATGTTTATCAAACCTCATTCCAATTGAGAATGATACAATTACTGCATAAGACTGAACTTTTTTCCGCTGTTTTATACATTACACTTCTATTATGTATTTTCCTGACCGCCGCCGGTTTTATCTGTACCTCTTTTGAAAGAAATACGAATGGTCCGATCTTATTCATGCTGTGCTGCATGATGTGGCACGGCATTTCACTATGCGTATGGATAATAGCTACCATATTACTGCTGGTTGTTCTTTATGCTTTGATAAAATCCGCCACAAGAAAAAACAGTGAATGATTATACTCGATGAAAACAGATAAGCACAAAAACAGAGGCCGGTAAAAAATACCGGCCTTTTTTTGTTCCGCTCTAATTTTTTTCTTTTCCTGGCAGAAGGATATCCATTGCAAGGGATATTAAAAACACTATGGCTACGCAGTTGTTCTGCAGGCTGTCAGCCCATATTTCCGGCAGCATTGAGAACATTCCCTGCACACCGGTAAAGCCCATGCCTACAGAAAGCGAAAGAGCGATTATAAGCGTATTGCGCTCCGTAAAACCGCATTTTCTCATCATGTAAATGCCTGAAATAACTATCTGTCCGAACATTATTATCGTACAGCCGCCAAGAACAGCATCAGGCAGGGTTGCCAGCAATGCGCCTACCGGCGGGAAAAGCCCGGCGACAACCATTACCGCAGCCCCCGTGGCTATTGTAAAACGGTTTATTACCTTTGTCATGGCCACAAGCCCTATATTCTGACTGTATGACGTTATTGAAATACAGCCAAAAATTCCGGCGAGTGAACTGCAGAATCCGTCGCACACAAGACTGCCGGATACTTCCTTATGCGAAGGCCTGCGGTCAAGGGCCATATTGCATAATGCGCTGGTATCGCCTATGGTTTCAGCTGCTGAAACAAGATATACAAGCAGTATTCCCAGAACAGCATCCAGGCGGAATTCAGGAATAACAGGCATTATGTGAGGCAGGGACAGGACAGATATTCCATGCAGGGCGGAAAAGTCAACCTTTCCCATGGCAAGCGCGGCAATATATCCTATTGCAAGTGAAATAAGCACGGCAAGGCGTTTTATGAATCCTTTGGAAAAAACATCTATCAAAATCAGGGACATAAGCGTTATAGCGCCAAGCGCCATATTTTTAGCAGACGCAAAATCCGCAGAACCCAGGCCACCGGCAAAACTGGCGGCACCGACAGGCAGAAGCGATAAGCCGATAGACGTTACGACACAGGCCGCGACTACAGGAGAAATGTATTTAAGCCAGTATCCTGCAAACAGGCCTAACAGACCTTCCAGAATTCCGCCAGCTATCACGCCGCCTATAACCGCACCGTATCCGTATTTTGACGCTATATACCCGTTTACGGCCACAAAAGTAAAACTTGTACCCATAACTATTGGCAAACCTGACCCGGCTCTCCAGATCGGGTACAGCTGCACAAGAGTTCCTATTCCGGCTATTATCATGCAGTTCTGAATAAGAATGGCTTTTAAAGACGGTGAAAGCCCTGCCATGCCGGCCACAAGAATTATCGGCACAATATTTGATACAAGCATGGCGAGAACATGCTGCATTCCAAACGGCAGAGCCTGCCCCAGCGGCACAAAGCCTTCCAGTTTATATATATTTTGTATGTTTGCGCTGTCTTTATAACCGCCTTTAAGAAATTCTGTTATCCGCATGATATTATCCTGATAATATTGTCCGAAAATTTACTATGTGTATTCGTATATAATATAAAAATTTTACGCTGTATAACTGTTCAGTATGCCGTGCATTTATCATCGCAAGAATATTTTGTCATGTAAAAAACTGCTAAAGCATAATCTATTACATTTGATTTCTGATACATTAAAAATGCCCGGTTTCACCGGGCATTTTTATTCATACTTAACACCGTATCACATTAAGGCATAGGCGGAATTTCTTTTATCACTCTGGATGAATGCATACCTGCATTTGATTCATTCGCTTTAGTTTTGCCAATATTATTGAAATTATTCCGTGTCGCTGAAATAGCATTTCTGTTATATTCCTCATAGGCTCCCGAATTAAGACTATCAGAGAGCATTACAAGAGCGCCTTCCTGTATATCCCTAAGAGAAGACATAATCTCATCTGGGGTCATATAACACACTTCCGCATAAGTAATGAAAGAAAATTCATTTTCTCTTTCCCCAGCTGACAAAGCCTTCCTGCGCTCAAGCTCCTTATTAACGCCGGCAAGCAGGCCTGACGTGGAACTGCTTATAGTGGGAAGATTAGAACATTCCATGCGGACATTGTCAGCAAACATTTTTCTGCCCTGCGTATAGCTTGCAGCATTTTCCATACGCTTAGCAGCATATCTGGAATAGTTTTCAGCATTAACAAAAATATATGCAAAACGGCTGTCGGTTCTGCTTTTTTCATTAAAATACAAAGCCTCCAGAGATCTTGCGTCAATTTCATCTTCCTGCGTGCGCGGCTTGTATTTATTATTTGCTTTTGCCCAAACATCCTGTTCCCTGCGCGCACTTTCATAAACAACAATAGGAGACATATATTTTGCCAGCTCCTGCATTTGCGAAGCATCCTTAATCATGGAAGCGGCAGTAAACCCTCTCAAACGCATATACTGCTGTATTATTTCCTCATCAAGCACTATGGTTCCATCAGGTTTAAGTTCAGAATACCCTTTATCACAGTAAGCTATTTCAATCCTGAAATTATCTTTCAGGCGGTTTCCGGCTGTGGTTCCATTAAGCTCTTTTAATATAGAGGTCTTTAGCATTGAAGCGGCAAGCTCTCTGTTATCTCTAGAAAAAAGCTCTCTATTGTCGGAATCGCGATTGGCATCCCACATCTTTAATTCATGTTCAGACCTGGAAACCGTACCATCAAAATAGTTATTCAGGAGAGCTGAATTATCCGCATTATGATCCATGCTGGCAAGCTGCTGCCCCTGACCGCTTGTCATCATTGCGGAACGCTTTCCTGTGCGGACACCATGTTCCCATTTCTGATCCATTTCTTCAAAACTAAAGTGCTTTTCATCTTCATTTTCGCAATATTCAGCAAGACTGTTATTTCCATTCTTGACAAGATATATATTATATCTGTGAAAAGCTTTGATTATCGCATTTCTTTCCAAAAGACTTTTTTCAGTCCATTCGCTGGCCTGGATAGTAACATAATCTCCGTATTTAGGATTGGGATTGCTCCATGCAAATCTTATAGTCTTTACAGAGCCAAAAACCGTTGTCCAGTCGCGCACAGCTTTTTTGACCGTAAGCATTTTTTCACTGTTGTAATCACCGTAACGGGTTGAAAGATATGTTTTAAGCCATATAATTACAGTATCAGGACTAACCAATCCTGAACTGTGAAGCGGTTTGTCTTTTCCTATGCGGTTAATGAGAGACTTATTCAACTCATTAAACTGCCCAGGATTCCAGTCTCTGTTCATAAGAGTATATAAATCCTGCAAAGCCATAGCCTGCGGCTTCAATGTGGAACCAGTACGAGCCGAATCCATATCAAGCAGTTTCTGATTATTCAGAAAATCCTTTGCGGCGAAAGGATTCGCAAGATAAATATACCTTGTGACATAATCTAATTTAACATCTTCAGACCTGTTATCATTTATGCCTTCATAAGCCGGCCGGTTTAAAGAAATGACAAGCTGGTTATTATAATAATAACAGAAAGTCTCATATTGGGCATGAACAGGCAAAGGCAGAATTAGCGGAAATAAAGCAAGCAGAAAAAAAAGAGTCATTTTCATATTTTTCACCAGCTGTCTATATTATTCTGAACAATATTTCTAACAAAAGTGCCCCAGTATGAATCTTTTGCAAACTGAAGAGGCTCATAAAGTGAGGCATCATATTCTAAAAACGGGAGATAGACGGAAACACCATGCTCTCTTCCTGACAGTGAGAAATTTTTAATGACAAGTTTATTTTCCACAAAATTTCTGATACCATCACCTGCAACTCTCACAGAGTCGTTATGATTTCTATTTTTATTTATAATTTCTATCATCCTTACAAGATCACGCGAATATTCCAAGTGATACATAAAATGAATACCTTTCTTATTGTTAACAAAAGAGCTGTTATTAAATTTTCGCATAAGCTTTCTGTCAGAAGCCATTAAATATGCCCAGGAATCTATATTGTTTTTTAAATCAGGCAGATATTTTGTTCTTATTGCTGAAAGCTGCGGGTACGCATACCCATATTTAGGATCTACAGGATAAGAAAAGTACTTTCTCTCATACTGCTCAACAACTATTCTGGCAACATCCTCAGCGGAATGGCCGCCAGAAGCAGAAAGCGTCTCGGCAATGGAATCATATTTATACCCCGGCCCCGGAATTGGCTGCTGAGAACCTATTATTATATCTGCGTAATCTTTAAATTCATAAGCTATTGACAGCATCTGCATTAAACATGCGTCAGTTGCAATAATATCAAACTTTCCATAAGCAGATACAAGACTTTTCAAAGCAGAACTAAGATTTTTCAAGCTCATTCCGCTGCCGTGAAGATCATCACTGGCAATTCCTTTAAGTCCCCCGCCATGATTCCATATTATCAGCATTGTGTGATCTGCAGTAAAGCACTGTTTTACACTGTGGATAAATCTTGACAATGTGTTCACATTGCCGGTATCTGCCCCAGGGCTAGTACGTATTACCTGTGATTTAATGCCAACAGTCTTATCTGGGACAACTAGAAGCGTGGAAGTGCCGTTTCCGAAAGAGACCCCATTATCACCAGACATTGAGGCATATTCAACAACAAATCTTACATTGTCCTGTCCAGCGGAAAGTCCTTTTTCCATTTCATCCAGATTTTTTTCAGCTTCATGAAAAAGACCCAGATTATTAACTCCGGCCACATAAACCATTATCAGCCATTCAGAATGTTTTTTCTTACTTTCAACAGATTCTCTAGGCATCGGAGCTGCCGGAGCAACATTCACAGGCTTTTGATGTTGCATGCGATAGTGCCGGTTACCGCTCTGCCCGGCAAGTTCATCAAGAGCACCGGCAAAAAGCGGGCCTGCAAAAGATGCCATAAATACAAAAGAAAGAATAAAAGAAAGAAATGTCTTCATAAAATTCTCCGCAAAGGCAGAATGCCTTTTATATATTGTAAGTTATAATAATATTGATATTCCAGGCCAAAAGGCCCAAATAGCACGGCTATATCATCTGGAAATAATAAAAGCTTATAATTTTGGAATAGAGAATTTTATTGAGAAAAAATATGTTTGAACCAGGCATTTTGCCTATTAAGCCCAGTTTTCCTATACAGCTTTATGACAAAAAAACACCCGCCGTTTTTAAACAGCGGGTATTTTTTCTACAGTATAATAACTGCCTTTTCCAAATTCCGCCTGACGGAATTACATCAGCGGATTTGAAACTACTCCGTCTGCGAGCTTGGGTTCAAACCAGGTGGACTTGGGAGGCATAATCTTGTTGGCGTCCGCCACGAGGATAAGCTCCTCTATGGAAGTCGGGAACAGTGCGAATGCCACTGCCATTTCGCCTGAATTTACGCGTTTCTCAAGTTCTCCGAGGCCACGTATGCCGCCAACGAAGTCTATGCGATGATCTTTGCGAAGATCCTTTATGCCGAGGATTTTGTCAATCACGAGGTCGGAAAGAACGCTCACGTCCAATGCGGCGACAGGGTCATCCTTGGCATCCGGGGTAGGCACTATCGGGGTCAGCTTGTACCATTTGCCGCCAAGGTACATCGCAAATTCGCGGCGGGCCTTTGGCTTGGCACAATTCTTGCAGGCAGCGTCCTCAACCTTGAATGACTTCTTTATTTCAGCCATAAACGCATCAGGCGTAAGACCGTTAAGGTCGCGGACAACTCTGTTATAATCCCATATCTTCATTTCATTGACAGGGAATGCCACAGCAAGATATGTATTATAGGATTCGTCGCCCTTGTGCTCCGCTCCTCGTTTTTCAATCATCCATTTCTTAACGCGGCTGGCGGCAGCGCTGCGATGATGTCCGTCGGCAATATACACGGCAGGCTGTTTCTCAAATTCTTCCTGAATGACCTTTATGTCATTATCGTCAGAAATTGTCCAGAGTGTGTGAATCACTCCGCCCTGGCCTTCGGCAGAAAATTCCGGCTTGTTCTGCACGGTTTTCTTTATTATAGCGTCAACGGCGGGAATCTGCTTGTAGGCAATAAGTCCGGGACCGGTCTGGGCTTCCACGAACTTGATCTGATTCACGCGGTCATCTTCCTTGTCAACACGGGTAAATTCATGCTTGCGTATGCGGTTCGCATCGTAATCCTCAACGCATGCGCCTACTACGAGGCCGGTCTGAACGTGATCGCCCATTTTGAGACGGTACACATAGAACATCTTTTTTGTGTCCCTTATGAGCAGGCCTTCCTTTAACATTCTGCGGAAATTCTCTCCGGCTTTCTTATACACTTCCTCGCTGTAAACATTCGTGCCTTCGGGAAGGTCAATTTCAGCCTTGGAAACGTGCAGGAAGCTGTTAGGCTTCCCTTTTGCCATCTCCCTGGCCTCCTCGGAATTGAGAACATCGTAAGGAGGAGCTATAACTTCCTGTGCCTTGCCGGGAGCAGGGCGTATGCCGTAAATAGGTGTGAAAAGAGGTAATTTTGCCATTTCTTTATTATCCTTGAAATTTATATTAAATCTGAAAAACCCGGCTCCCGCCAGAAGGCAGGCACCGGGTTTATGATAAAAGCAGATTAATAGCTGCCTTTTACTGCGTTTCTCTTATTGCCGTCTATGAGGAAGTCTGCGATCTGCTCGGCTGCCTGCTGGGCAACCCTTATCTGCGCATCCTTTGTGGAGGCGGCGATATGCGGTGTGCAGATTATGTTCTCATTGCCGAAGAAAGGATGTTCCTTTGCAGGCTCATTGGCGTACACATCGCAGGCAAGGCCCGCAATCTGCCCGCTGGCAATTCCTTCAAGAATGTCCTGCTCGTTCATAATCGCTCCGCGGGAGCAGTTGATAAGGCGTATGCCTTTCTTCATCTTGGCAATGGCTTCCTTGTTCACCATGCCTTTTGTCTCCGGCGTAAGTATTGTGTGATATGTAACAAAGTCGGATTTCGCATAAAGCTCGTCCATGGTTACTTTCTTAATGTTCAGTTTTGCCGCAACTTCGTCAGAAAGGAACGGATCAAAGCCGAGGACGGTCATGTGATGGCCATGGGCCATGTCGGCGAAAATCTTGCCGATATTGCCGCAGCCTACAATTCCGACGGTCTTGCCGCATATTTCAACGCCCTTGAATTTGCTCTTTTCCCATTTTCCGGCATGTGTTGATGTGTTTGCCTGCGGAATCTGGCGGGCAAGAGCCATCATAAGAGCAAAAGCGTGCTCGGCGGCAGACTGTGAATTGCCGGTAGGAGTATTCATAACGACAATCTTGTTTTCTTTGGCGGCGGCAACGTCAATGTTGTCATAGCCAGCTCCGGCACGTACCGCAACCTTCATATTTTTGGCTTCTTTGAGAATGTCCGCGGTAAGCGTTGTGGCGGAGCGCACCACAATGGCGTCATATTCGCCAATGCAGGCTTTCAGTTCTTCCGGGGTCATTCCGGTTTTAACAACCGGCTCAAGACCTCTTTCCTTGAGAATGGTCTCACATATCTTGTCTGATTTGTCAGCAATTAAAACTTTGAATGCCATTTTTTATTTTCTCCTTATTTTGTATATTCGGCCTTTACCTGCTCATAGCCCCAGTCAAGCCAGTGTGTGAGCGCTTCAATATCCGAGGTTTCAACCGTTGCACCGCACCATACGCGGATTCCGGTGGGAGCATCCTTATAGGAATTAATGTCATTGGCAACGCCTTCCTTGGCAAGAAGGGCTGTAATCTTCTTGGCAGCCTTTGCCTGCTCTTCCTTGTCAAGAGCGGTAAACCAGGGAGCAACTATCTTAAAGCACACTGATGTATTGGAGCGGATTTCTTTGCTTTCCGCAAGGAAATCTATCCATTCTGTTTTCTCAACCCATTTCTCAAAAGCGGCAAGATTCGCCTGGCTTCTCTTTATAAGACCCTGCAGGCCGCCAACGGATTTTGCCCAGTTCAGCGCATCGATGGCATCTTCTATGCAGAGCATTGAAGGCGTGTTGATTGTGCTGTATTCAAGTTCGCCCGGTTTAAGTTTCTTGAGCTCGGCAAGGCGGAATATTTTTGGCATCGGCCACGGAATCTGCGGCACGCGCTCTTCCATGCGGGCAACAGCCTTCGGGGAAAGAATAATAACACCGTGAGCTGCTTCACCGCCTAAAACCTTCTGCCATGAGAAGGTAAGAATATCAATCTTGGTAAAATCTATATCCATTGCGAAAACACCGCTGGTGGCATCGCAGATGGCAAGACCTTTGTGATCGGCCGGCAGCCAGTCGAGGTTAGGTACCTTTACACCGCTGGTTGTTCCGTTCCAGGTAAAAACGATATCGTGATCGGGGTCCGCCTGCCTGAAATCCGGCAGTTTGCCATAGTCGGCGGTGAAATCCCTTACATTCTCAAGTTTGAGATATTTCTTTATATCCTTAATCCAGCCTTTGCTGAATGATTCCCAGCCGAAAACATCTACGGGCCTGGGGCCGAGTGTTGACCAGAGAGCGCACTCGACGGCGCCAGTATCGGAGCCGGCAACCACACCTATGCGGTATCCTTCCGGCAGCTGTAAAATCTCTTTCATCAGGTCAGAGCAAAGCTGAATACGGGCTTTTCCCTCTTTTGAACGATGGGAACGGCCCACCAGAGCATTTTTAAGCGCCTCAACTGTCCAGCCGGGGCGTTTCGCGCAGGGACCGGAAGAGAAATTGGGGCATTTAGTTCTAATTGTCGGTTTTTCCATTTTGTCTTTTCTCCTGAATATTATAACTGCTAAATCGTTAAGGCAATGCTGCCTATAGGAATTAAAACATTTTGCAAAAGGAAATTCAAGCATTGATAATAAAACGAGAAGAAAAACAGCAAAATAAGGTATAGCAGAATGAACATCTATAACTGCCAACAATATTCCCCTCAATGACGCATAGCGTTTTTGCTATCAATGCTTATGTATAACAAGGCCTTAAGAAATATAAAAAAGGCCGGAAAAAAATCCGGCCTGAAAACGGCAAATAAAGGGAAATCATGCTTTACGCTGGAAAAGTTCCATTTTCATCTCTGATTTAGTAATGCTGTCTTCAAAACCTCTGCCGCGAAGGAAATTAAGAATATCTTTAGCTTTTACGTCAATGTTATGCCATACAAGCTTGCCACCGGAATAAGAATTTTCCGCAACATTAGCAAGCAGAGCAGATGCTACGCCAGATGCCCGCCATTTGCTGTTAACCCAAAGCTGATGAATTTCCCCGGAATCCTTAGAATAAATCACTACGCCTGCCACTTCGCCAACTATTGAAGAATAAACCACAGAATATGATTCTGGCATGCGGTAAAAAGTTTCCCATGTATTAAGCCATGAAGGCTGCAAAGCATGATCCGCAATCATTAAGGTGCGCAGCTCAGTCCACTTCTCGCGCGGAGCTTCATCTATCTGCATGGACTGTTTCACCACAGAAAGAGGATGCCCGGAAAGAATCATTGAAACAAATCTTCTGGTTTCCTCAAAGCCTAAATTCCTGTAAAGCTCCAATGCTTTCTCATTGGCTATAGCCACATCAAGCATAAATTGCTGGAAACCTATTTTTTTTAACAGCTCTTTTACTTTTATGAACAGCTCCCTTGACAATGCAGTAGGCCTATATTCAGGAACTATGCCTGTTCCTATAATATATGCTGTCTGCTTTCTTTCCCATATTCCAATGGAATTAAGGATAAAAGCCACCATTCTGTTGCCGTCCATAGCGCATAGGCTTGCGCGATAATCAACACCTCTGGTGGTGTTCATGCTCATCAAAGCTTCTGGAGTAAAAACATTTGGGGCATTTTTCCCCATTATCTCCAAAAAGCATTTATGAAGAGTTCCTATCGGCAATTTATCAACTGTTTTTATTTCCAACATAAGTAATCAGTATTATTATACAACATAATTTAGAAAAAATTATAAAGTTTTCAGTCCAAAAACAATCAATGTTTTTTCATAAATCCTTGCCATTATTCATTTAACGCGCCTGCGCCCTATGCTTTCCGTTCCTAATTATTTTAAACCGGTGCTGCCAAAGCCTCCTTCTCCCCTGCTTGTGTGCGGAAGAGTTTCCGCAGCAACCAGCTCTGCCTGTTCAACCTTGCAAAATACCATTTGGGCTATTTTCTCTCCGGCTTTAGCCTCATAATCCTTATTCATGTCAGTATTGAAAAGTATAACTCCAACTTCGCCTCTGTAAGGCGCATCTACCGTGCCTGGCGTATTCAGAACGGTTATGCCATGCTTAAGAGCAAGGCCTGATTTAGGCCTAACCTGACCCTCATAGCCATTCGGAATTGCTATTTTTAGGCCGGTAGGAACAAGAGCGCGGCCTCCAGCCGGAATGATAACAGTTTCCGCAGCATAAAGGTCAACGCCGGCATCGCCGCTATGGGCATAGGCCGGAATACGGGCGGAAGGATTTATTTTCTGAACAAGTACTTTAAGCGGCATATCATGCTCCTTAATATATAATTATTCTACAAATTTTATGGATATTTTATGAGTTATGAGTAAGGAGTAATCAGTCCTAAAATAATTTTCGGGCTGAAAATTTTGCTTATGCTCAACAGGAATGCGCATTATATAGAAAACTTATAGGAAATAAAAAGCAATCCGCGAGAGCAAAACATAATCGGTAAATTAAAAAAGGAATCAAAAAAATAATATAAGAGCAAAAAGCAATCAGCCTCTAAGCTGGGCCGCAGGCAGCCATTTGGAAGCAGCCTCAAGCATTGCAGACAAAAGATTATCCGGCGTTTTCGGGAATTTTTCCATACGGGCGTCCAGCAGACCATTTGCACGCGGAATGAATTTCTGTATGAAATACTGATGATCTCTACACCCTGTATGCTCTGCTATAAAATGCGCAGTTTTTCCAATTTCATCCGCTGTCATAAAAGAAATCATGCCATCAGGCCTGGCTATAGGCGCAGCGGTGGTGCGGAATTCATGCTGTGGGAAAAACTGGGCAAGCAATATGCTTGCTTTCATTTTCTCAGCAGGGCATTTAATTCCGCAAGAGCAATTCCATAATTCCAGTGGGCCTTTAATGTCCATTGCCAGATAATCAATAAGGCCCTCAGCCAGCAGTTTTTCAAGTATTTCAGGATGGCTGCCATTGGTATCAAGCTTAATGGCAAGTCCAATGGAACGGGCTTCTTTAATAAAAGCTTCCAAATCCGGCTGAAGCGAGGGTTCACCGCCACATATGGAAATGCCATTCACCCATCCTGAGGAAGAACAGTAAGAAAGAACATCTTCTTTTCGCACAGGCGGCAGGCTGCCTTCTAGCATAGGCTTGGCATGACAATGCGGACAACGGAAATTACAACCGCGCGTGAAAATCTCTGCCGCTATCTTACCAGGGAAATCCTGAAGAGTAATTTCAAGCGCAGCTGCTATTTCCATAAATCATCAAGGCTGAATTTAATTTCAATCAAACACATTTTTAGGAAACAATAAGAATTTTACATAAAAGCAATCCGGCATTACAATTTAAACATAGACGCTGCACCCTTAACCCTCCACCAAAGACTACTAATATAAGGTTCTTTTAAAGAAAAGTATTGATACAGTGTAATTATAAAGAACGCGAATATTAACTCTTCGTCCTGAATTTATTTCAAGACTTCATTAAGCCGCAGAGATGCTGAAACAAGTTCAGCATGACGGGCGAATAATAAAATCAATAATCTTCTTAAATATAACCATATAAATATTTGAAAATTTTATAAAGAGCATGCCTTATTTATCAGTGTTAATATCTGCTATCGCAATTGCTATTGCAAAATATTTAGAATAAAGATAATTCTTTTTTAATATAATTATCTTTATGAAAGGCAAAATCCTGCCATCATTATCGTTTTCAGTATTATTTTCCGCATGCATATTATGCCATACTCTAGCATTCGGCACAGTATTTCATGCAGATGACGCGCTGAAACCGCCTGAAAAACCACAGACTTCTTTCACGCTGGAAAGCTATCTGAACGCATATCTGATAAAAAGCCCTCAGGTTAAGTCTGAAAGAAATTCCCTTGAGAATGCGCTTGCCAATTATAAAAACGCTTTCATAAATGCCTTTCTTCCTTCCTTTTCTCTTTCTTCAGGCGCAAACAAGACATATTCGCGATACAATAAGCCAGGGGATTTAGATGAAATGCTGCATTTTAATTCTAGCGGCCAGGCATCAGGCATATGGAATATTCTTAACAGCGGAAAAGACCTGCTTTCTTATAAAAGCGCTTCACTTGAATATGAATCCTCAAAAATTGATTTTGATTCATTCATACAAGAAACTGTCCTTTCCGCAGTTCAGAAATATTATACGCTCTTGCTGAACAAAAAGCTTATAGATGTTTACCGTTCAGATTTTCATATTGCAAAAAAACAATATGAACAGGACAAAAAACTGTATGACAATGGGCTTAAAACAAGGTCAGACCTTCTTTCAAGCGAAACAAACTATCTTTCAAGCCAGCTTTCGCTTTTTTCAGCACAAAACAATTATTCTAATGCTCTATCAGCTTTCAATCTGCCGCTTAATCAGTCTGGGGAAACGGAAGTAAAACTGAATGACAAAACAGATCAGGCTGATATTAAAATTCCTACGCTGGACAAAGACCTTGCGAAAGCCTTGGAACATAGGCATGATGCCAGAAAACGCAGGCTTATGCTTCAGCAGCAGGAAATACAGCTTAAATTAGGAAAAAGAAATACTCTGCCTTCCGTTTTCGTGAACCTTTCAGCAGATTTTGGCAGACGCTTTGATCACCATGAAAGCTGGGATTATAATTATGGGGCATCAGCAGGGATCTCATTTGATTTGGGCTTCTTTTACACAAACAAAAAGAATATACGCCATAACCTTGAACGCAATTATGAAAATGCCAAGCTGAGCCATGAGCAGTTTTTGCGTGATATGCGCGATGACGTGGTACAAAAGAGAAACACTCTTGAGCTGAAAACACAGAGCCTAAAAATATCAGAACTGCGCATGAAAGCCGCTACACAGAAATTTGAAGCTACACAGCTGAAATACAAAAACGGTCTTATGAGCGCTACAGATCTCACTGTTGCCAGGCAGGAAATGATTTCAGCTCAAGTTAATCATGCTACGCTAATAACGGAACTTGCTTTAGCAAAACTAAAGTATAGATATGCCATAGGCGAAAATATTTTTGATTTTTCATCAGAGGATATGCAATAATGAAAAAATTCTTTAGCAGACATTGGAAAAAACTCGTATTTATTGCCATTGCCGCAGGCACTACAGTAGCATTATGGCATTTCTTCGTAAAGCCGCTCATCGCAAAAATAAAAGGGGAAACGATATCACAAAGAGACATTGCAGAAGCAAAAAAAGGCAATGTTGAGCTTATTTTCTCAGCAGCAGGCACAATAACAGCCAAACAAGATATAAAGATAAGTTCAAAACCAAGCGGCATACTAAAGGCAATTTATGTAAAAGAAGGCGACCATGTGAAAAAAGGACAAAAGCTGGGCCTCATAAAACCAGGCAGAAATGAATTTGAAGATTACAAGCCCATGCCTATATTATCAGAGGCTGAAGGCACAGTCATAAAATGCATAAATTCCGATGATTACAGAAAAGACCTGGCAGACAAAGACCTTTCGCTGCCCAGGCTTGGCACTTTCTTACAGGGCACTTATGACAATGCAAGCAATGCTTCCTGCTTCTTGCGCGTGGTAAACATGGACACACTGCTTATACCTGCCTATGTTTCGGAAAGAGAAATAATGAAGCTTAAAAAAGGAATGCCGGCAGATATAAACATAAGCTCTTTAGAAGGCAAAAGCCGCAGAATGAAAGGAGAAATCTCCTATCTTTCCACACAAAGCGAAGTCACAGGACGCTGGGGCGACTCATCAGGATTCCTTGTAATAACAGAACTGAAAAATACGGAACATAAAATTCTGTTAGGAATTTCCGCTGAAATAAACGTAGTAATTGATAAACGGGAAAATGTGCTGACCGTTCCAGCTAATGCTATATTTGAAAAAGGCGGCAAGAGCTATGTTTTCAAATATCTGGGAGACAATAAAACAGAAAAGACGGAAGTTGAATTAGGGCTTTCCAGCGAAAGCCTAGTTGAAATAAAGAAAGGACTAGCTGAAAAAGACAAGGTGCTGACTGCCTTGCCTTATGGTGAATCATGGTAATGCTAAAATGCGATAAA
Organism: Elusimicrobiales bacterium; assembly: GCA_024681855.1. GTDB lineage: Bacteria > Elusimicrobiota > Elusimicrobia > Elusimicrobiales > UBA9959 > CACZRG01. The sequence continues at coordinate 20,181 of JAILAB010000007.1, read as the reverse complement.
ATCAGCAAGATATACAATCTTGCTGATGAATTTTATGCGCTGAACAATGTATCGCTTGAAATAAATAAAGGCGAGTTTATCTCCATAATGGGACCGAGCGGATGCGGCAAAAGCACATTGCTGAATATATTGGGACTGCTGGATAAGCCTTCATCCGGCAATTATTATCTAAATGGCAAGACTGTTTTCTCACTTAAAGACTCGGAACTTACCAAGCTGCGTCGCGAACATATAGGATTTATATTCCAGTCTTTCAATCTTATGCCCAGAATGTCCGTATTGGAAAACATAGCCCTGCCCATGCGCTATACAAAAATTCCGAGAGCAGAAATACTGCCTAGAGCAAAAGAACTGGCAGAGCGTTTCGGGATGGGACATAAACTAAATAATACACCGCTGCAGCTTTCTGGCGGACAATGCCAGCGCGTGGCATGCGCAAGAGCATTGGCAAACAATCCTTCCATAATATTAGCGGATGAACCTACTGGCAATTTAGACTCAAAATCTAGCACAGACATTCTCAGCCTCCTTAAAGAACTAAATGATGGCGGCATGACCATAGCAATGGTCACCCATGATCCTAAAATCGCCGAAGGCACGCAGCGCACCATACGAATAAAGGACGGTAAAATAGAATGAGGCTGCCTGATTTAGCATTAACAGGCTGGACAGAGATATGCGCGCATAAAATGCGAAGCTTCCTAAGTTTTTTTGCAATTGCCATAGGCATAGCTACTTTTTTCTATACTCTCAGCATACTTAGCCAAAAATATAAAGACATAAACCGCATTGCGGAAACAGCAGGCACAGGCAGAATTGACACTGAAACAAGGCATCCGCTCACAATGAAGCAATACTATGAAATAAAAAAAAGACTGCCAGAAAATTCATCTCTTTCTTTCGTTACGCAGCCAGAAGAACTTTACACCTGGCGAACATTAAACTATAAAGGCAATGAGATAACAGGGGCATCGATGATAGGAGTGCTTCCTGACTGGAAAAATTCAAATTTTCCATACAGGCTTGAAGGCAGATTTTTAAATTGGCAAGACATAGAGAACAGACACAAAGTTATGCTAATTACGGTTTTCCCGCGTGAAAAAGAACAGAATATCAGAAGAAGAGTCCTCACTATACACAATAAGAAAGAAAATATATATTTACATGATTTCACAAACAGGCATCATCTGCTTAACCAGACAGTAACCATGAACAATCAGCAATATACAGTAATAGGATTGCTGCACGTTCCCCCTGAACAGACAGATCCCAGGTTGCCAATAGAGAAGGATTGGCATATGACAATTTTTATGCCATATACAACCTGGTATGATGCTTTTTCGCAGGAAAATGACAATAGGAAAACCTATATCAGGGCATTAACCGGAAATGAGTCCACAACGGACGATGCCGCAACAGCAATATACAGTTATTTGCGCTCGCAGTTTGGCATAAATGAAAAACCTGAAATAAAATTCTTTCATGAAGAAATGCAGAATAGAATGAGAAGTGCCAGAAAATCATTGAACAGCATGCTTTTCATGGGCATAATAGCCATGATAGCAGGCGGCATAGGCATAATGAATGTCACCATGGCTGTAATATCTTCGCGCACAAAAGAAATAGGCATACGCCGCGCGCTTGGGGCATCTAGAAAAGACATATTATTTCAGTTTCTGATAGAAGCAATGCTTCTTGGGCTTTGCGGCTCAATTGCCGGAATGATTCTTGGATACATGGCATTGCTGCATATGGCAGAAACAACCTCACAGATGACTTTTTCCTGGTGGGTAATTGCCGGATCCATAATAATAGGACTGTTCACAAGCTTTCTGTTCGCCCTTTATCCAGCATGGCAGGCAGCTAATCTGAACCCGGCAGATGCCCTAAAAAAAGAATAACTAAATAATAATGCAGAATTATAGGGCTATTTGCATAAAAACTGATAAATAACACAGTTCTAAAAAAATTTTGTATTTTTACCTAAAAACATCTATGGAAAATAAAACATCAGGGCCAAAAGAGAAACTCCTCATAGTTTTTGAAAGTCAGCTGGGAGACTTGCTTATGCATACCGGAATTATAAATGCAATAAGGCACAAATATATTGTAACTCTTGCGGTGCAAAAGGAGCTGGTGCCGATTGCAAAATTAATGGGAGCAGACCAAATAATATCTTTTGACATAAAAAAAATACGCCAAAGCATAGAATATCGCAGCGCATTTTTTGACACATTAAGGAAAGAAAGCTACTCCATAGCGGCAAGCGCAATTTTTTCCGCACCTCTTGCATCCATTATTGCCGCAAGCAGCATGGCAAAAAAAAGATATGCATACTTATGGTACGAGGATTCAGCGATACAGAAAAAGATCAGCAAAATTATTGAAAATGCAAAAAAAACACAAGACATAAACGAAGATGGAACTCATGTAAATGTTTTAGAAATAATAGCTTCATATTTTTCACAAATTACCGGGATTGAAACAGATTATAAAAGACACATACCAAATATAGAAATGGACTTGCCGGATTATCCGGGATTAAAAAAAGGAAAATACCTGCTTTATATTACTGACACATCTGCTGAAAGAAAAACATATCCGGCAATTAAACTTATCCCAGAGCTGAAAAAATTCTCTTTAAGGCATGGCCTTGAACTTGTATTAACTGCCGTCAAAACCAATACTTATGCTGAAAATGAAAAAGGAATAATCAACCTTACCGGCAAAACAAATCTGGAAGACATGATTCGTATTGTGAATAATGCCGCAATAGCAATAGGCAATGACACCGGAATGACACATTTGGCATGGATGACCGGAAGACCAGTTCTTGCCATTTACGGGGGAGGCTTTCACGGCAGATTCAACCCTTATAACAAAGGCAGAAAAATTTACAACTATATGCCTTGCTTCAAGGAATGCGGCTGGGGCAATTGCTCAAATAAGCAAGATGGCGTAGGGAAATGCATAGCCTCAATTCCAGCTGATAAAATAATACATGAGCTTGAAAAACTTTATGAAGATTTCCTCCAATGAGAAAATCTTCATTATTTTTGCCAAATTACACTTTTTAAGCAACATGAAACTATACAGCCAATGCTAAAGCAAGGCATAAGGATTGAGAACAAAAAGAGCGTCGCTAAAAAATGGCGACGCTCTTTTTGTTTTTCCTAACCTGCATGGCCTTTGAGGCCTTCCAGTTTTTTGTTCAGCAGTCTTTCCGCAAATCTGCAGCAATCATTTGGCTTTTCATTCTGCCGCCTGAGGCATTATCCTGCTCAGGCTTCACTCCGAAAGCCTCATTTATCATGCGTTCATAGTCTAGCACATTGCGGCGCACAGGCTTACCCCTGCGAAACTGCATTTCATGCTTGAAAATGCGCTGACCATTTTTTACAAGAATAGTGGGTATTGGATCAAGCGGCACTGACAATAAAGCTGCTGTAATGCGTGCATTAGCACTCTGCAAGTCATAAAATTCCAGCTTTATTTGCCCAGCTAAACCTTTCTCATCAATAATGCGGCCAAGCATTTTTTTAGCATCCTCGCAGTTCCCGCATCCGGCCTTACCAAAAATCATCACTTTTTTGGAGGAATCTTTTTCGCGCAGCCAAGGCACTTTAGGCGAAAAATCAGCATATTGCTTTGCAGCCTTCTCACGGGCCCTGCTTATTTCCAATTGAGAATCATTCCATCCGTCAAGATTAGAGAAATATCCTACAATCTTAGTGCGCTTTACTACATCCTTACTGCCGCATTTGTCGCAGAAATCCTTAAAGCCGAAATAATTGCTATGACAGCTATTGCAATGAGTGAACTCAGGCGAAACGGTTATTTGTGATGAGCGCGTTTCATAATAGCTTTTCTCAATCAGTGAAGCTATAGATTCCGCAGGAATCTTATTTTCACCGCAATACACATGTATGATTGAACCGCTTTCAATCATTTCATGGAATTTTGACTGCAGTTCTATGCGGTCAAGTATTGACACATCCGCGCCAGGATTCAGATGCACGGAATTTGTGTAATACGGGGCATGATCAAGATTTCCTTTTATATATTTCCTAGCTATTGGGAAGCGTGCGAGATCGCCTTTAGCAAGTTTCTGCGTAGCGCTTTCGGCAGGAGTTTCTTCAATTGTGAACTTAAGGCCATATTCCTTACGCAAATCCTGTATTTTCTGATACATGAAATCAACTATTTTAAGGCCTGTCTCATAAGAGTTTCGGCTTTCATGAAGCTCATGACCGGTAAGGTATTGAACAGCCTCATTAAGGCCTATAAGGCCTATTATATAAGTGCTTTTTTCTAAATTCACATAAGGAGTGCCGTCATCTGAAGGCAGGCCAAGCGAGCGCAGAGGACTGCCATCTGTATTAAGCAGCTTTTGTATATAGGCTTTCTTTTCCAAATGAGCCTTAAGAGCAAGGTCCATGGCTTTGCCTATTTCTGCTAAAGTCCCATTAAGATCTTTTCCTCTGAAGCTAGCCTGAGGCAGATTGATTGTAACATTCTGGAAGCCTGTAAAGCGTATTTTTTCAGGATGTTTAAGCAGATCGGGGTCCGTAACTTTTTCTTTAAGACGGCAGCATTGAGCTAATGTAGCCCCTGCTCCATCCCTGTCAAACATAAAATATGTGGAACCGTTTTTGCTTGCCAAACGGCATGCTTCTTCAAAGACAGCTCTTTCATCAGGATTTTCAAGCGTTTCCTTAGAAACATGCAGGTCGCATTTAGGGAAAGAGAACTGTATTCCATGCTTATCTCCCGCATTCCATACCTTCATTAGCTCTATTGCAAAATCCTGAGCGGTTTTGACAAGTCTCGGATCTCCGTAAGTTATATATTTGCGTCCGTCTTTTGGATTAAGAGCATCCCCATTTCTGGAATCTCCTTCTGCCCCTTTAAAACGGGGAGATTCATCAACAAACTCTATGTTACCATCTTTATCCTCTAGCATATATTTACCGCCAGGGCCTAAAGCCGGGACATTGCGCAAGTACTGCGGAACGCCGGTATGAATGTTAAAATCAATAAACAAAGTCTGCCCTCCGCGGCTGAAAGCGTTTTGGCTTGCTGAGAAAATCAGATTCTGGGCAATCTGCCTCATTTCCTTCCTTGGTATTGGCGCAAGCGCGGTAAATTCACGCAGCTTCTTGAAAAAAGGAACGGCTGTGCCATCCTCATAACTTATAGTCCCTGCCTCTTCCAGCGCAGCCAGCGAAGATTTGGGAATGCGGGTAATTTTGCCTTCCAGCTCTCCTTCAACAATAACCTGAGGGCAATTAAGCATTGGGGCATACAATATATTAAGAAAGCCGAAGCCCAGCGCCCCGGCATAGCGGGACTGCATGGAAGCCAAAAATGTCTGTATATGGCCATTAAGAACCATGGCAGACTTGGCCGGATAGCTTTTGTTCTGAAGATTGGCAACAATCTTATCCAAACCATATTTTTTTATATATTCCACAGAATGGCTTGAGCAGTAAACTCTTTGCGGATAGCCAAGGTCATGAATATGTATTATGCCTTTGTTATGTGCATCTGAAACCTCTTCAGAGAAAACGCAACGGAGATTGTATTGCTTTAACGCATATTCGGCTATGCCCAGATTAACCGCTTCAGGATTATTGGAAGTTATATTACTGTTTTCCTTGCTGTTTGACACAACCAAGGCTTCTACAGTTGAAAGAGGGATTGAAAGCGAAGACTGCTTAACTGGTATGCCCATCATGGTAAAATGGGATTCCGCTATGCGCCTTAGGAAATGCGTATCAAAGCTTCTTGTGCCATATTTTTCCGCCAGCTGATAAGCAGAGTTTTCCGTTTCCTTAGCTATCATATCTGAAAGCTCTGGCGTAAGCTTATATTCCTTTTCAAAATAATCAGCCAGCTTTGCCCGGTCAAAAGGCTCTGTTGTTTCATTTGAAAAAGACTGAACGAGAAGCATCTGATCTGTTATGTCCGCATTTTTCTTGCGCTTCTTAACAAGAAGGCCGCTTCTTCTAACGCGGCTTCTGTCTGCCGCATAGCTTTCAAACTTAGCGGCTGTCTTATCAAAGCCCTGCTCACGCAAAATTCGTATACACATGGCATTGCTGTCATCAACGGTAGGAATTGAGCCTTTCAAGGAAAATTCTTCATTAAGGCGGCGTGCAACTTCATCCGCCAGGCCTGCGGCTTTCTCTTCATCGCGGCCTCCAACCGTATAAGCGGCCTTATAAATAGCCTGCTTTATCTTGTCTATATTAAAAGCTGTTATCTTACCGTTTCTTTTCTTAATAATTTTTGGAAAAAGTCCATTCATCTTTTCAGCCCTCCTTGGGCTATCATTGCTGCGACATGCGCAAGCTGTCAAATATCAAAGTATATCTTTACCGCAGGCTCCAGACCCGCCGCCATGCTCTGCGGCATTAGTGTCCTGCTGCTCCATATCTTCTGCTGCCATTGCTGGCTTAGGCTTAGATGACGCAGTCTTGGACGCGCTTCCGGAGACTTCTTTTATGGCTTTGCGGAAATCTTTAACATCCGCAAAATCCCGATATATAGATGCAAAACGTATATAAGCTACCTTGTCAGCTGTTTTCAGCTTCTCCATAACAAGTTCGCCAATGAAAGAGCTTGCTATCTCGCTTTCAGCCTCATTGCGCAAAGAGGCCTCTATCTCAGCGCAGAAACCATCTATAAGTTCAGCGCTAACGGGCCTTTTATGACAGGCAAGAGCAATAGCTGTTTTCAGCTTTTGCGGTGAAAAAACTTCACGGCGGCCATCCTTTTTTATTATGGCAATGGGATTCTGCTCAATGCGTTCATAAGTAGTAAAACGCTTATGACACTTCTCACATTCCCTGCGGCGGCGGACATCAAAAGTATTAACAACTTCACGGCTGTCAACCACCTTAGTTTCTGTTGCCATGCAAAACGGACATCTCATGCTGTTTATTCACCGCCTTTTATATGTGCCTAAGGCATATTGCTAAAGCCAAACCCGGCTTTGCCATATAGCTTTATCTAAGTATACGCTATAATTTAAAAAAAACAATATTTTGTGCAAATTCACTAATAAACCACAATGAATTGTGTACAGGAATATTATATAACACATATTAGGGCTTGATTCAATAGTCTTTTTTTTGATAGTAAAATTGTTATTTTTTCAATACAACAAGGTATACGGCTAAGGTCTTGCGGCAGGCATTAAAATAGGCATGTCTGCAACTTATAAGCATTAAGCCTTAGCCTCCTTGCCACATGCCGCAAACAGCATGCTTAAGCCGCTATGACATAGACAAAATATAAAACAAATAAAATCACTAAGGCTTTAATTTCTTTATTAATGACAAGTCGCCGGAAGACAAAGCTGCGAAAGATGACTCTATTTTTTCTATGTCCCAGTCCCACCATTTTATTTCAAGAAGATGGCTTATGATTTCATCGCTGAATCTTTTTTTGACTACACGGCATGGATTGCCTACTGCTATGGAATAAGGCGGAATATCCCTGGCTACCACCGCATTAGCGCCTATTATGGCGCCATCGCCTATATGAACTCCTGGCATTACCGTAACATTCTGTCCTATCCATACATCATTGCCCACTATTGTATCGCCTTTCAGCGGCAGCTCATCTTTGACCGGAGCCATGGCACTGCCCCAATCCCCGCCCATTATGTAAAAGGGATATGTGCTTATGCAATTCATTCTGTGATTGGCCCCATTCATCACAAATTCTATTCCACTTGCAATAGCGCAGAACTTTCCTATTATCAGCTTATCTCCAATGAAAGGATAAAAATGAGTAACATGTTTTTCAAACTGATCCGCGCCTTCCGGGTCATGATAGTACGTGTAATCGCCTATTATGATATTCGGGCTTTTAACTGCATTTTTTATATAACAAATGCCCGGTATTTTCGGATTGGGAAATAAGGTATTCGGATCAGGTCTCATATATTCTCCTTATATTTTCAAAGGCAAATGCTTACCAGATGAAATTGAACTTGGCGGCCTCGCCATTATCTATTAATATGTCCTGCGCCGTCATGCTCTTATTAAATGCGGCAAGAAAATAAATCCAATCGGCTATTTCCTCTTTTGAGGACCACTTATGAAGCAAAGTCTCATCTAAAACTTTGTTCCAAAGCTCATCGGATTGCAGTATGTGATTATTCAGCTCCGTAATAACTCCGCCGGCAGAAATGCTATTGCATACGGCCTTGTATGCGGCTATGCGCTGGGCTACATTCTTCATATATGTAACGACTCCGCCCTTGCTTGCGGCATATACCGGGAATTCGCTGCCGCTTCTCGCGCTGGCAGAAGCAATCATCACAATGGCTTTTATATTCGGCTGAATGCCATATTTCTCGGTTATATTGATAGTGCCTTTAAGGTTCACCTCAATATCATCTTCGGAATTCTGAACCCCGGCATTGTTCACCAGGATTTCAATGCCTTCTAACTCTGGCAGATTCTTAGACGTTATGCTCTGTCTTATATGCTTATATTTTTCATCAATTATAGAGGATTCCTGAATGTCAAAGCCTATTACTTCATGGCCTTCTTTCAGGAATTTCAAGGCTGCCGCGCGCCCTATGCCGCGGGAAGTTCCGGTTATTATAGTTTTCATGCTCCGCAAGACCTTGTCTGCGCAATAAAATCTATATAATCCTGTCCCACTTTTTCTTTTTGCCACTTCTTTGACACATTATATCCTACAGGAGAGAAAATCACTTCGCATAAAAGTTCGGCAGTTGCTCCTGTTATGGCGCAGGTTATGCACTGAAGCATGGACCAATGGAAAAAAGTTCTGGAAACTATAAGCGCAAATATTAAATTATCTGCAAACTGGGCTATGAACGTGGAAATATATGCCCTAGCGGCAAAAATTTTGAATGAGTCTGGCATTTTACTGAAAAAACAGCCTATTTTCCAGTTAAGGAAATTGTTCAGAAAAGCAGAAGACAGAAAGGCCACAGAACTTCCGAGTATTATATACCAGGTTCCGCCAAAAGTATTGTCCAATGCGGCATTTATATACGCTTCATGGCCGGCAATATATGCTTCCCCCCAAGTTCCCGGAACTAAGCTGCCAGCATACATAAGCCCGGCAAAAGCCAGATTAATAAGCAGAGCTATTACGGAAATCTGCGTTGCGGCTTTAGGACCAAAACGCTTTGTCATTATGTCCATTGTAAGAAAAGCCACCCATGAAAGCAGAAAGCCACAGTCCAAAGCGAGCCAGCTTAGGCCTGTGTCCAGGCTTTTATTGGCAAGAAGGTTCATTCCGATTATTGAAATGACGAAGAATGTAAACATCAGCGGAGGAACATTCTTCATGAGAATTTTGATTTCCGCAAAAAAAGCGGAAGTTTGATTTTTAAGAAACATATATTCAAGTTCTCCTTGTTTTTTATTTTGAAGATGGTTATGCAAGGAACATCTTCAAGTTATATTTTATCAAATAAGCAGGTTCAAACCGAAAAACGGAAACGCTCAATACAAGAAGAGTATTGATTTTATAATTTCGCTATTTATAAGAAGATTATTGATTTTACATTTTTCCCGTCATGATGAACTTATTTCAGCATATCTGCGGCTTAAATAGGTTCTGAAACAAGTTCAGGACTAAAAAAACAAATGTTACCAGCTAAAATAACCGTTAGACTGAAAAAAAGAATCCCGCCCTGAACTGGCGGGATTCTTTTTCTGTCCTCAGCCGCAAAAAAGCAGCAAGGCATATAGGCTGAAATTTATTATTCAGCCTTGGCTTTTTCCTTTAATGCGGCATATACTTTATCCGGAGTGAAAGGAGCGACATTCATCCTTACGCCTACGGCATTGTATATGGCATTGGAAATTGCCGGCAACGGGCCGTTTATGCCGATCTCAGACACTGATTTCGCACCGAACGGGCCGTTTGGCTCCCATGTCGGTATGAAGAAAGTCCTTACCGGAGCTGTGTCATTCATTGACATTATCTTGTAGCGGCGGAATGATGCGTTCAGGGGTGTTCCATTTGCGGAGAATTCTAAGCCCTCGCATAGAGTATGGCTTATACCGTTCATGCATGCGCCGTCATTCTGGCCCTGGGCAAGCTGTGTATTTACCGCTGTTCCGCAGTCAATGCAGCTTACGTAATCCAATAGCGTTACCTTACCGGTTGCCATGTCAACCTCCACTTCGGCAAAGTTGGCCTGGAAAGGAGGCGGAGAGGTCTGCGCATAATGAGAAGCAGAAGCTATAATCTGATGCTGGTCATAGTAATACAGCGAAGTGTTGGCCACTTCAGACAGAGTGCAGCTTGCGCCGCTCTTAGAGACAACCTTGCGATCTTCTAAATAGAGATTTTCAACTTTCTCATCTAGAATCTTAGCGCCAACTTCCAAAATCATGTCGCGCACTTTTTCTGCCGTCTTCTTTGCGGCATTGCCGGAAATAAAGGTTGTGGAAGAAGCATAAGCGCCCACGTCGAAAGGCGTTACATCAGTATCAGCGGAAAGAACCACGATATCAGTATGCTTTACGCCAAGGACTTCTGCAGCTATCTGCGCCAGAACAGTATCAGCGCCAGTTCCGAGGTCGGCACAGCCTGCCAGCATATTGAAAGAACCGTCCTCATTCATTTTTATGGTACAGCTGGCCATGTCCACTTCCGGAATGCCTGAGCCCTGCATCATGCAGGCCATGCCTATGCCACGGCGTATATTGCCTTTCTGGTTCTTGTACTTCCTGGCCTTCTCATACCATTTGAATTCCTTGATTCCTTTCTCTATGCCTTCCATAAGGCCTGTAGATGTTATAAACTGCTCTACGCCTTCGCGGCCTTCGCCCATGGCTTTGAACACAGGTGAGCCTTCGCCAAGCCGTATATAATTCATCTTGCGGAATTCAACAGGATCCATTCCTATTTTTTCAGCCATCATGTCCATCATGCATTCCATTGCGAAGAAGGACTGAGTGGCTCCATAACCGCGGTATGCGCCTGCCACAGGCAAATTGGTATAAACACTGCGTCCGATGAACTTGATATTGTTTTTAACATGGTACATCGGAATCACATGGGAGCCGGCGCACATCATAACCGTTAAGGCATGTGAGCCATAAGCCCCAGTGTTCAGGTAAATACCCAATTCAAGGTCTGTGATTGTGCCGTCTTTCTTCACGCCGCAGCGCACGCGGCATATTGAAGGGTGGCGGGTTCTAGAGGAAATGAACACTTCCTTGCGCGTATATTCCAGGCGAACAGGGCGGTTTGTTTTTAATGCAAGAGCCGCGACAATGTCTTCCAGTATTTCCTGCTTTGAGCCAAAGCCGCCGCCTATGCGGGGCTTTATTACCCTTATGTTTTTCACAGGAATCTGCAAAGCCTGGGCCACAATGCGGCGAACATGGAAAGGAACCTGCGTTGAGGTTCTTATGACAAGGCGGCCATTGTTATCAAAATAACAGATTGTGGTATGAGGCTCTAATGCGCAATGCTGAAGGTATGGAATAGTCCATGATTCATCAAAAGTATAATCAGCTTCTTCAAACCATTTCTTAGGAGCAATTTCAAAGTCAAACTTTGCGGCAATATTGTGTTTCGCATCCGGTATGTTCTTGGAATCTTTTTCCATGTGAACCTGCGGGGCGCCTTCTTCCATTGCCTCATAAATGCCAAAGACAGGCTTCAGAACTTCATATTCAACTTTTATCTTAGATACGGCTTCCTTTGCAGCTTCCAGCGTTTCTGCCGCCACTGCGGCAACTCTGTCGCCTACATAGCGCACGGTATCATCCAGAGTATATGTGTCATACGGAGAAGGCTCGGGATAGCCCTGGCCAGCCGTTGTATGCGGCACGCGGGGCAAATCCTTATGAGTAAGAATAGCCTTAACGCCGGGAACCTTCCATGCTTCTGTCGTGTCTATGCTCTTTATTTTCGCATAGGCATGCGGACTCCAAAGCATCTTAGCGTAAAGCATATTAGGAATTTCCACATCATCTGTATAAGCGGGGGAGCCGCAGGCAAGGCCCATGGCATCCAGCTTAACGCCGGGGGTGTGAACAACTTTAAGATCTTTTGCGTCTTTAATTTCGTCCATGGTTTCTCCTAAGCTCATTTATTTTTCTTAGCAGCCTTTTTTGCAGTTTTCCTTGCAGCCTTGCGCTTTTCTGCTGCGAGCTCCTTTGCGGCTAATTTTTCCTGCTGCTTTTTCATAGCCTTTACTTTTTTAGCGGCGATGCGCACAGCCTGAACCTGAGTCACATAGCCGGTGCAGCGGCACAGATTGCCATCAAGAGCTTTGCGTATATCCGCTTCCGATGGCTCAGGATTTTTATCAAGCAGAGCTTTTGTTGAAAGGATCATTCCTGGTATGCAGAATCCGCACTGAACAGCGCCGGCCTCAACAAAAGCCTGCTGTATCGGATGAGGATTGCGAACAGTTCCAAGACCTTCTATGGTAGTTATATTGCCGCCATGCGCAGCTACAGCCGGCATCATGCAGCCTAAAACCGGTTTATTGTTGAAAAGAACGGTGCATGAGCCGCAGTCGCCTGTATCGCAGCCTTTTTTAGTTCCCTTCCAGCCATAATGGCGCAAAGCTTCGACAAGCGTTTCATTGCGGGAAACGATCATATGCCCAAGCTCACCATTCACATTAAGCGCAATGGTAAAAAATCCGTCTTCATCGGCATGAATTATTTCTTCATTCTTCATTATTCAGCCCCCAGATAGCGTTTAAAGAGATTAACCGCAGCTTCAGCCCTATAGCCTTTTGCTTTTGCTGAAACAGCTTCTTGGAACTTATTTATAATTTCTTCCGCAGGCTTATTCTTAGCATAAGCCTTCTCAGCTTCCTCAGCGCAGAAAGGTCTGGGAGAAAGGGCTCCTATAACAAATTTAGGGTTCTTTTTGTCATTAGAGAAGAAAAGTGTTACATAGCTTTCCCAGCTGGATTTAGTCTTGGCCAGCTTTATAAACTCAAAATGCATGTCTTTAGTTTTCTTAGGGAAAAGGATCTCTGTTATAATGCAGTTTTCTCCAGGTTTGAGATTAGATTCTTTTAAAAGATCGGCATAAGGCATTAGCAGCTTTCCGTCTTTTGTTTCAATCATTACTTCTGCATTCATTCCTAAAAGAACAACCGGGAACATATTAAAAGAATGAGGCCTCGCGATATTTCCGCCAAGCGTAGCCATATTGCGTATCAGCTGGCTGGAACATTGGGCCGCAACTTGAGACAGCATTCCTTCTGCCCATTCTTTGCATACTTCGGAATTATCTATTTCGTCAAAAGTAACCCCGGCGCCTATAACGAGCTTCCCGCCTTTGACTTTTATGTCTCTTATTGGCAGGCTTCGTATGTCAAGATATGTCTCTGCAGAAGCAGGTATTGTTTTCCCGACCAGGGTTCCCCCAGCCATTATTATAGCCTTGTATTTTCTGTTCATCAGTATGCTCATGGCATCGGCTACTGAAGACGGAAAGGCATAGTGCTTTATATTTTTCACGGTACCTCCGTTTTAGTTAAAGTATAATTGACACATAAATCAGTTTAGAAAAGAGCGAAGAGCCCTTTCAAGCAGAATGCCGCTCATGTCGCGGCGGTAGTCGGCCTCGCTGCGGGCATCCGTTATCGGGGAAACCTCCCCCCTTGCTATGTCCGCCGCTTTCAGGATTGTGTCTTCCGTCAATTCCTTGCCAGTAAGATATTCCGATGTCTTTGCGGCATAAAGCGGAACAGGAGCGACCGACGCTATTGCCACAGAGGCGTATTTTACCTTGTTCCCCTCCATTGCGGCGGACAATGCCACGGCAACCTTGGATATGCCGAAAAACGCCCTCGGGCCAAGTTTGAAATATTGTCCAAGCAGGTTTTCCTTTTTGGGAATCTCAAAGCCGTAAATAAGCTCGTCCTTTTCCAGCTTTGTTCTTTTTGGGCCGGTGAAAAAATCCCTTAACGGCATCTTTCTTTCAGCATTTCCCTTGCGGAGAACTATTGCTGCTTCAAGTGAGACAAGCGCGCATACGCCATCGGCACATGGGCTTGCATTACCGGCGTTCCCGCCGAGCGTAGCCATATTGCGAAGGCTGGGACTTGCAAAATCATGCACCGCCGCAAGAAGTGCCGGGCAGTACTTCTTTATGAAAGGATATGTTTCAAGATCGTTCAGCTTTACGCCTGCGCCTATGAAAACATGGTCTTTTTCCTCTTTGACTGTGGCAAGCTCCGGAATGTCGCTTATATCTATCCAGCATTCTGAGGAAGGGAATCCGGCGTTCTCAACCGTAACAATGTCCGTACCGCCTGCCATGTATTTGCGGCTTTCCGGCAGATTTGGCATTTCCTCCCACATTTCTTTCAGGGAGCAGGGCTTGAAAATAATCTCTGACATTATTCTGCCTCCTTGTAATCCGGGTCCGCAGCCATTTTGTCTCTTGCGGTTTCAACCGCGGAAAGGACTTTCTCATAGCCGGTGCAGCGGCACAGATTGCCGGTAAGCTCCAGCTTTATGTCCTCCAGCGTGGCATCAGGCTTTCTTCTTAAAAGAGCCTCGGAGGCTATTATTATTCCCGGCGTGCAGAAGCCGCACTGTATCGCGCCTTCCTTCATGAATGTTTCCTGAAGCGGATGCAGACCGCCCTTTCTGCCTCTTATGCCCTCTATGGTAACAAGTTCCTTGCCCTGTATATGGCTTACAGTCATAAGGCAGGAATTTACCGCCCGTCCGTTAAGAAGGACAAGGCACGCTCCGCACTCGCCCTCGCCGCAGCCTTCCTTTGTGCCGGTAAGGCCGAGGTCAAGGCGTATGAAGTCCAGCAATGCCCTGTTGGACGGAACATCACGCTGAATATGCTTTCCGTTAACAGTGCAGTCCAGGTGCAAAACGGAAAAATCCTTTTTCATTGTTTCATTGCAAGGCATTATTTGGCCTCCTTTGCGGCATTTTTCTGTTTGATAGCCCGCCACACCTTTTCAGGCAGAAGCGGTACGGAATCAATCCTTACTCCGCAGGCATTCTTTATGGCATTGGCTACGGCAGGTGCCACACCAATGAGAGGAACCTCGCCCATGCCTTTTGCCTGATAAGGGCCTTCATCATAAAGTTTCTCTATGAAGGTTATATCGTATTCCGGCTTGTCCTTCGTGGTGGCACACACATAGTCGGTAAAATTGGGGTTTACCATTATGCCGTTTTTATACTGAAGGTTCTCAAACAGCGACCAGCTCATGCCCTGTAATATTCCGCCCTGGGCCTGCCCGGTGGCAAGCATGGGGTTTACTATGCGGCCAACGTCGTAGGCCGCCCATATCTTGTCAACTTTTGTTACACCTGTCTGTGTGTCAACGGAAACTTCCGCTATGTCCGCTGAATATGAGTACACCACATAGGCATCACCCTGGCCATTATCCAGCCTGAATGATACATGCGGCGCGACATACCAGCCTTCCTCGCACATCTTCAGACGGCGGTTCCAGCCTTCCTTTGCCACATCAGTAAATGATACGGTTATACCGTCCATTTCAAAAACACCGTCATGGGCAATCATTTTTCCGGAAGTTCCGCCCTTGTCAATGAGCATATCAAGCGCAACCTTGAAAAGGCGTTCGCGCAGAGGCTTTGCGGCCTCTATTATCGCGTTTCCGCCCATAAGTGTGCCGCGGCTTGCGACTGTCGGTCCTGAATCCGGCACTTTGGAACTGTCAACCTCTTCGGTTTTTACAAGCTCCATCGGGGCATTCAGTGTTTCAGACGCTATCTGCGCGAATACTGTAAGCGCACCCTGGCCCATTTCGGCATTTCCCACGCTTACGCCGACTGAGCCGTCCTTGTAAATGTTTACCATTGCTCCGGCCCTGTCAAGGAAGCGGCCTTTCGCACCAAGTCCTACGCCGTAATAGCAGGTTGATATGCCTATGCCTTTGGCAATATGGCCTTTCTTCTCATGCAGGTTTACTTTTTTGTCCCAGCCGGATTTTTTCCTTACTGCTTCAACAAGCTCGCTAAGTCCGCAGGAGGAAGTAAGTTTCTGGCCTGTTGCAGTCATTTCTCCGGGATTAAGCAGATTTTTAAGCCTGAACTCAACCGGATCCATGCCGATTTTTGCAGCAAGCTCATCTATAAGTGATTCCTGAGCAAAATTGATCTGCGGCTGCCCGAAGCCCCTGAAGGCGCCGCACGGAACCTTGCTCGTGGCTGCGCCAAAAGTCTTAACGTCAATATTCGGTATTTTGTAGGGGCCTGTGGAATGAACGGTTCCGCGGAAAAGCACTATTGCCGTAATAGTGGAATAAGCTCCGGCATCAAGCACATATTTTACGCGGCAGCCTGTCAGATGGCCTTCCTTGTCAGCCGAGTATTCTATGTGGGCCCAGCCGGGATGGCGTTTTGACATGCACTGGAAATCTTCCTTGCGGCTGTAAATAAGTTTTACCGGGCGGCCCACTTTTGCGGCACATATAGCCGCATGGGCAGCAACAAGCGCCGGAACTTCCTCTTTTCCGCCAAATCCGCCGCCTGTGACAGTCTGTATTACCTTTACCTTGTTGTATGTAATGCCAAGCGCAGCAGCCACCCCGTCAACCACATAATACGGACATTGTGTTGTGCTGTGTATGGTCATGCCGCCGTCTGTTTCCGGTATGGCTATGGAACCCTGTGTTTCAAGATATCCGTGAACCTGGTAATTTGTCTTGAAAGTTCCCTCAACCTTGTAGGCGGCTTCCTCAAAAGCCTTATCAACATCGCCTTTCTGAATGGTGAAATGCGCATAGACATTCTTCATGTCTGTTGTGCCGCCAATTTCCGGCGCATCGGGTTTCAGGGCCTCCAACGGATCCTGTATGTTAGGCAGCTCCTCGTATTCTATTTCAACCAGTGAAGCCGCTTTTTTTGCCGCACGCTGTGTTTCCGCAACCACGAGGGCTACAGTTTCCCCGGCGAAACGCGCTATTTTTTCCGGCAGGAAAGGATAGTCCAGGTCAAGCACAGGCCAGGCGTTCTGGCCTTTGATGTCCTTGTAAGTGACAAGAGTCACATATCCGGGAACTTTTTTTGCCTTTTCGTCCGAAATGCCAAGTATTTTTATGCGCGGGCGTGGATTGCGCACTGCTGCCGCGTAAAGCATACGCGCGAACTCCCTGTCTGCGGCGTACATGGCCCGGCCTTCTGCCTTTATAAGGCCGTCCTTGCGCTCAAACGATTTTCCTACAAAGGATAATTTCTGTTCTTCCATCAGAGCCTCTTAAATCAAAAGAATTTACGCCTTGTTGAATACGGACTTGTCTTTTTTACACCTTGGGCAATGCCAGTCCGGCGGCAGCTGCTCAAAGGGAGTGCCTGCGGCTATACCATGCTCCGGGTCTCCTTTTGCCGGGTCATAAACATATCCGCATGCGTTGCATACATATTTTCCGCTCGCCGTCCTGTATACTATTTCACCGGGCGGAATGCTTGCTGGAGGATTGGCCAGGTCAACAACCTTTTTTGCTTCAAGGTTCTCATATCCCAAAGGTGTATGTGTTGAAAGGTATACGGCAGGATTGTTTTTTATGAACTTCCTCACCATATCAAGCGTCTGTCTTGCCGCAGCCTTGTCCTCAAAAACCACGGAAAGCTTGTTCTCATACAGTGCCTCGTCCGTATATGTGACATCTCCGTGCATCATATAGAAAAGGCCTTCGCTTTCAGCTATGACAATGCTGTTGCCTTTTGTGTGGCCTTTGGCCTGTATAAGATAAACTCCGTCAGCTATTTTCTGCGATGCCGGGAAATTATGATAAGGGCCGTCATTGTATTCTGCCTTTATCACTTTGAGACCTTCAAATTCCGGGTTATCAGCATCTTCTGGACCCACATAAATTTCAGCATTGGGAAAGGATTTCAGCTTGCCGGTATGGTCTGCGTGCTTATGGGTGACAAGTATTCTGCTTACCTGTTCCGGCTTATATCCGGCTTCGGCAAAAGCCTCATCATAACCCTTGATACGGCTGCCCATGTAAATCATGGTCTTTTCGTCCGGCACCTGGTCAGGAAACTCATCAGGCAGTCCGGTATCTACAAGTATTACCTCTTTTCCTGTGTCTATAAGGAAATTCTGTAAGCTGGAGCGGTATCTTACGGCAGGGTCAAACTTATCCATGCCGTCCTCGCCGCCAAGGGCAAAAGGCCGCGTCATAAAACCGTCTCTGTAAAGTTTTATAGCCTTTATTATCATAAAAGATTATTCCTCAATCCTTAAATGTTTTCCTGTTCTGCCATTAAACAGTTTTGTTATTTCAGCAATTACGGAAATGGCAATCTCACCGGGAGTTTTGCCGCCAAGATCAAGCCCTATAGGCGAATAAATCCTCTTGTCTGTCAGAGGATTAACAGGGCCTTTCTCTGCCATATTATGGAAAACCGTGTTTACCTTGGAGCGGCTGCCTATCATGCCTATATATGGAGCATCCGTTTTCAGGGCTTCCACAAGACATTCATTATCCAGCGAATGACCGCGGGTAACAATAACAATATATGTATCTTTATCCACACCCGCGAGAGCCACGGCCTTATCCGGAGCAACAGTAATTATCTTCATTGCGCCGGGAAAGCGCTCCTCATTGGCAAATTCCGTTCTGTCATCTGCCACTATATAAGGATAATCCGCAAGGCGGCAGGCCCCGGCTATTTTAAGAGCCACGTGACCGGCCCCGAGAATAAGTACCTTGAAAGGCTTTTTGTAAACATCTATGAAAACCTCAAGATCGCCATTACAGGCCATGCCTGTATTGCCATCCAGATGAAGGCTGAAAGTAAATTTTCCGGATTTGTTTTCGGAAATACACTGTACAGCCTGTTTTATAACCATGGATTCAACTTTGCCGCCACCGACAGTACCTTCCGTTTTTCCGTCGGCAAAAACAAGCATTTTGGCCCCGGCTTCACGGGGTGTTGAACCGCCTGATGAAATAACTGTCGCAAAAGCAACAGGCGTGTATGACTCAATGGCGTCATTGAGTATCCTGATTAAATTTTTCTTTTCTTTTACCATAATATACGGCCCGTCAGTATGGGCCTTTTATCATTTAATCATTTTAATTATATAAAAACAACTCAAATCATACTAATTTAAATAAAAATGTGAAAAACAGGCATTAATGGCGGCTCAGGAATATGCAGATTACAACATTATTTCAATAGCGGGATAACGGATTAACCAGCTTACGGATTTTCTATTGTAATGCTTAGAATCTGTTCCTCAATTGTCCTTACACATTCATCGGTATTTTTAAGCACTTCCCTGCTCCAGAAACGCAGCGAATACCAGCCAAGGGCGCGAAGTTCAACCTCCACCTCACGGTCTCTTTTTATGTTTCTCTGTATTTTGTTCAGCCAGAACCCCGGATGACTGCCATGTTCTATCTGTTCACGCAGACTGGCATATTTAGCGCTATCATAACAGCATTCAAATCCCTTGCCATGAAAGAATTCGCTGTCTATGAATACGCAGAGCCGTTGTTTTGTAAGGACTATATCCGGTTTTCCCGGAAGTTTACTGTAATTCTTACGGTACCTGTATCCCCTGTGCCACAATGCCTTACGCAGAATAATTTCCGGTTTTGTATCCTTTCCACGGATCTGCCGCATATTCCTGCGGCGCTGCTCTTCTGATAAAACATCGGCCATTATATATGTTTCCATGTTCAGGCGGTTATCAGGTAACACGGTAACTCCTGTATCCTGCCTGTGCGTCAGGTTAATTTACCTTAGGCTATATTTAAGAAGATTATTGATTTTATTATTCGCCCGTCATGCTGAACTTGTTTCAGCATTTCTGCGGCTTAATGAAGTCTTGAAATAAGTTCAGGACGAAGAGTTAATATTCGCGTCCTTTATAATTACATTGTGTCAATATTTTCCTTTAACAGAGCCTTAATTTAATAAGACAGCTTGACAGAATACTGTTCGATTATGGCGGCAACGGGAAGCATAAGAATGGCTGGATTGAAAAAAGGAAGGCGCCCGGCCCAGGCAATAAGCCGCGGGGCTCGGGCGCCTTTCAGCACCGGCGGCCGTATTAAAGTCAGGCCTGCTGCTGCCTTGCGCGGATGAGTGCGTCGAGGGCGAAGCGTATGGAGGACCTTGCGGACTCAAGCGAGGCCGCCAGCTGGGAAAGCAGCTCGGGCCTAGAGCCTATCTCCGAGAGGGC